>CACDES010000010.1 GCA_902551865.1 uncultured Pelagibacteraceae bacterium | reverse complement strand
TCGATCTCAAAAGCTTTTAAGGTTAAATATGAATATCATAAAGAAGCATTTAAAATTTTAGAAAATTATTATGGCAAGTCAAAATTTAATGATGGTAGAAAAAAAATGGCTAAAATGCCAAAAGGATCAAAATTAATTTATAATCCTTCAAGTGCTGCTCCTGGTTTTATTGTTAGAAATGTACTGTCGTTACCTGGGGTACCATCTATTTTAAATTCAATGATTGAAAATTGTAAACAGTATTTAATTAAAGGACTAAAAGTACACAGTAAAACTTTAAATCTTTTTACTGTTGAAAGTAATATTTCTAGACAGTTAGGTCTTATACAAATTAAATATAAAAAATTTGTTGATATAGGTAGTTATCCTTTTTTTAGGCTAGGAAAAATAGGCGTTTCAATTGTAACCAGATCTACGTCAAAAACTAAACTTGAAAGTGTAAATCAAGATTTGATTAAATTAGTCAAGTCAAAAAAAATTGAAATATTAAAAATTTAAATCAATTTAAAAACATCATGTACAGTAATAGAGTTAATGTTTTCGGATTTATACATTATTTTACTATCTAAGATTTTAATTGAATTAATTTTTGGTGAAAATTTTTTGGAATCAGTTGGTCCAAATAATACAATCATAGGAATATTAGCTAAACCCATCATATGCATGACTCCGTTATCTATTGATATAGCTAGATTTAATCTTGAGGCTAATGCAGTCACAAGAGCAGGGCATGAAATACTTGAGTGAAGCTCAGGGAATAAAGCATTAGGTAATTTAGATTTAATTTTATCAATCAATTCGCTTTGATCTTTTTCAATGAAAAATACAGGTACTTTGTTTTTTTCATCTATCTTAGTTGCAAGGTCCATAAATTTATCGATGGACCAACTTTTATCTCTATAAGAATTACCTTGTGTTAATGAAAATCCGATATAATTTTTATCAGGTAACAATCTTTTTGCTTCAACTTTATATTTTTCTTCTAAATTCTTTATATCAAATTTTGATATTCCAATATTTGTATTTAAAAAATTACTTAAATTTTTAAGATGTTCGCTCGATGAATATTCTGCTTTTTTTGTACAAAACTTAAAACCATAAGTAGATGAATAAAAATGATCATGAGGTATTCTATTTAAAATTATTGTATTTCTTAACTTAGATTGTAAATCGATAATTAAATCTATTTTATCTAAACCTTGATCAATAAGTTTTTTCTTAGTTTTGGGGACGAATATTTCTTTTCTTTTTTTAACACTTAGATCAATGAACCTTTTTTTAGTGACTAGGAAATGCCACCACCTGAATCCAAAATATTTTAAACCTAGATCTAGAGTTTTAATATCAATATTAAACTCTTTCAGCTTGCCTTGAAAATGATTTTCATGGGCTCCAAGATAAAAAAATTCAGAGGATTTAAAATGCTTTTGAAGGCTTAATATTAGAGTAAATAATTGTATGGAATCGCCTAGACCACCGCCTGAGTTATAAAGTAAGATTTTTTTCATTAAATATTTATACTTTATAAGATTAATAAAATAATATAAACGTCATTAACAAATTAATAATGTGCCCTCGTGGTGAAATTGGTAGACAAAAAGGACTTAAAAGGCGAGGGATTAACACTTTGATGAGTCTCTAGCAGTCTCTGGTAGTCTCAAACATCCTATAAAATCTCATAACTTTAAATTAGCTTTCAATTAAGATTAGAAAATAAAGCTTAATTAATTTTTTCAAACTGGACACAGACTGGAACATAGGGAGATAGTATAATATCATTAAATTATGAAAAAACTTTTAGGGATCGTGGTTATGGGTTTGATGTGGATTATTCCAGCATCAGCAAATGAGTGGTCTAAAGATCAAGGTACCAACGACATTACTATAAATCAAGGCTTATCAGAACACCAAGGATTTAATAGTAAAAATTTTAATACTAACGGTTGGGGAAGATTAGAGTTTATTGCAATTTCTTCTAAGAACGATTGGAATTATAATTTAGATAGTTCATTTACTAGAGATGGTGATATATCACAAAGGTTTGAATTTAGACCTGGAGACTGTGGTAAGGATAAAACTTATTCAGATTGTGTTAGAGGTGACTGGGAAGGTGCATATGGAAGAATAGAACAGAACCTAGGTGACTCTAATAGAAAAAATAAATGCTTACACGATTGTGGGGAAGTATTTTATGCTTGGTCTATTTTTATAGATAATAATGTTAAGTTACTAGATGATCAATTATTGCAAATGGGACAGTTCAAATTTGAAAACAAAACTTGGGGAAAGATTTTAAAGAAGAGTAAAGGAAAATGTTCAACAGAGGATTTTGCCGGTGTTAATTTAATGTTTTTATGGGACCCACATGGCGGTTTAGATGTGTACAGAGAAATATGTGATGCCAAAAAAGGATATTCAGAAGTTAGAGAAGAACTATTAAAACCTGGTAATATAAAAGGTGAGTGGAAAGACATTTTAGTTCATACAAATTGGAGTGATAAAAAAAATGGCTTTTTATATATTTATGTAAATGGTAAACTTGTACATGAAGAGCATGGAAACATTATAGGTACAAAGATTAAAAGAGAAGGAAAAGAAAGTGGAACTATATTTAGATATGGAATTTATACTAATAGGAATCCAAAAGAGTTTAATCCGATTATAGTGCATTTTGATGCTTTAGCGAGATCAAACAAATGTAATAAGAAATTTAATAAACACTTAGAAGGGCTGGGATATTCATGTTCACAGTTTACGGCTCACTAATGTGTATTAAAATAAGAACTGTTACCAGACTGGACAAAGACTGGAACATAGAGAGATAAAATAAAAAAATTTTACTTATTAAACTTGTTCAATTATAAATATTAGCATAAATACTCATGAAAATAACTCATGCCCTCGTGGTGAAATTGGTAGACACAAAGGACTTAAAATCCTTGCCCTTTTGGGAGTGCCAGTTCGAGTCTGGCCGAGGGCACCATATTGAGAATGAATAAGATTAAAATTATTTCAGATTCCAACTCCAAATCATTAAAAATTAAGAAATTTTTAATGAAAAAAATTAAAGCTAATTTAGTTAAAAGATCAAATTTAGTTTTTGTTATTGGAGGAGATGGATTTATGCTTCAAACATTAAAAAAGAATAAAAATAAGTCTAATTTATTTTATGGAATTAATTCAGGTAATTATGGATTTCTCATGAACAAATTTTCAGGAAAGAATATTATTAAAAATTTATCTAGAGCTAAAATGATTAAAATTTCTCCACTGGAGATGAAAATTAACAGTAAAAAAAAAGCCAGAAAATATTTAGCAATTAATGAAGTCTCTATTTTGAGACAGAGCAGACAAGCTTCATCTATTTCAATTAAAAATGGGTCAAGATTTGTTATCAAAAAATTAATTTCTGACGGAGTTCTGATTTCAACACCTGCGGGAAGTACAGCATATAACATGTCAGTTTATGGACCTATATTAAGTTTGAATTCTAAAAAAATATCTATAGCTCCAATTAGTGCATTCAGACCAAGACGTTGGAAGGGAAAAGTGGTTAGCGATAAATCAAAAATAATTATTAAAAATTTAAACTCTAAAAAAAGACCAATTAGTGCTGTTGCAGACAATATTGAAGTTAGAAATGCTAAAATTATTAATATTAAAGTTAATCATAAAATCAAATTTAATCTTTTATACGATAGTAATAGAAGTCTTCAAAAAAAAATTAAGTTAGAACAGCTTAAAAGAGAGACAAATTAATTGTGGTGCCCTCACACGGACTCGAACCGCGAACCTATTGATTACAAATCAATTGCTCTACCAATTGAGCTATGAGGGCTTGCGGATTATCTACCATGAAAAACTAATAAATCCAATCCTTTTCACCTTACAGCATTAGTTACTGTTTTTCGCAGAGTCTTATTGAAAGCTTTAGTACAATACATTAAGTTTGAATGAAACTTCTAAGAACTTAAATTTGTATAATTAAATGAAAGATAATTTATTGGTTGTAATTAATAATGAAAAAGTTTTTAAAGATAATAATGAATTTTCTTGTAATAATTATAATATAAAAATTCTTCCTGAGGGTCTAAAAGATTATAATAAAGTAAAATACATTGCTAGAGAGTCAAGAAAAAAAGGGAATCATAAAATAAATTTAGAGGATATCAGTATTGCATCAAATATTATTAAATTTATTTATTCGGTATTTTTAACTTTTAAAGCTAAAAATTCAAAATATTTAATAATTTCAATTACTCCTTACACATTCATTTCATTTTTAATTCTATTTCTATTTAGAAAAAAAGTTTTTCTATACTTAATAAGCAGTGGGCACGAAGAGTGGAAGTATATTTTAGGCTCTTGGTCAGTTTGGATATATCACATTATGTATTCAATTATGACATCAAATTCCACTGTCCTGACTATTCACGAAAGGTTATTTAAAGGAAAAAATTCTCATTTAATAACCTCATCAACTTTGGATGAAGAATGGTTAAAAAATTATAAAGAAGTTAAACTTGATAAAATTAGACTTCTATATGTTGGAAGAGCTAACCCTGAAAAAGGAATTTATGAATTTTTAAAGCTGTTTGAAAAAATTAAACTTGATGCAGAATTTTCTATTGTTGGAAATCTTAAAAATATAAAAGAGTTAAAAAATAAAAATATTAAACTAATTGGATATATTTCTAACAAACAATCATTAATCGATATTTATGATGATCATACTATTTTAATATTGCCATCATTTACAGAAGGTCAACCTCATGTTGTAGACGAATCTCTTTCACGCCGACGTCCAGTTATTGTATTTGAAGATATAGCCCACATAATTAAAGATAGAAAAGGAATATTCGTTTCAAAAAGAACATTAGACTCATTTTGTGAAACAACAAAGTATGTGATGCAAAATTATTATAGTATACAAGAAAACATTAAAAAGAATAAATTCCCACTTAAAAAAGATATGTTAAAAGAAATTTCTGATATTATCGGTGCTTAATGTAATAGATTTAAATAATAAACATTTGCAATAGATAAGAAGGTGGCAAAATAAATAAATAAGAAAAATACATTGTAGTAACCTAATTTTATTTTGGTTTTAAATATCATTAAAGTTAATATGATAATAATTGGATCAAAGTATTCTTGCATTAGTGGCCAGAGAAATAATGAAATAATAAAAAAGAAAGATAAAATAATAAAATCAATTAAATTGTCTACATATAAGCAAATTACAATCCAAGATAAAAAAAACATTAAGTAAGTAAATATTTCTTTTTTGAAAATATCACTAAAGAGAATGTTTGTAATTTTATTAACGATTCCTTGTCCAATCCAATAATCATCAACTGTATATGATTTAAACTCTATATTCAGGTAAATATATAAAATATATAATATAGGAATTATTAAAATCAAAATATTCCATTTGGTAAGAAAAAAATCATATATTATTTTGAAAAAATTTTTTCTCTTTAAGAATAAAAACGGAAAAATATAAAAACCAATAATTGTACTTGCGTAACCTAGATGATATATATGAAGATCTTTTAGTCTGGATAGACTAGTCACTGTATTTATATTGTCGGCTTGAGTCTTAGGAGGCACTATTCCATTCCATTCCAGAATCAAAAAAAAATATGGGAGACCTAGAATGAGATATATTAAGAATGTGTAAGATTTTAGTTTAAACTTAATTTTACTATTAATAAGATAAAAAAAACATATCATTGCTACAATAATAAGTTTTAGATCAAAATACACACTCAAAGAACTAAAAAAAATTGTAAGAAATAAAAAAAGATTTCTTTTTTTAATAATTTTAATATTTTCAATATATAAGTTTAAAAATAGCAAACTTATTAGTGATGCAATTAATCCGTAGTTTTCGTTTAAAGCCCAATAAGCTGAGGTTCTGTAATAAGGGCTTAATAAAATTAAACTTGATAATAAGATAATCAATTCTTTATCAGTCTGGGGATACCTATTCTTTAAACACAAATAAATAAATATTGGCCCAGTTAAAGACAGTAGAAAAACGGTTAGTCTATATTTTTCATATTCATAAAAATAAGGGTTTAAAATATCATTTATTATGTAAACTAAAGGCGTTCTATTCCCGTAAAAACTTTCATTAAGAATTGCATCTTTAAGTTTATTATTTTTAAAGATTTCAATATTATTTAATATCCAATTTATATCACCTTTTCCGCCTGCAGAATTTTCATCATAATAAAATCCTTGAAAGAAAGAAAAAATTACTAAAGAAAAAATTATATATGTAATATTTTTTTTTGTTATAAATTTATTCATTTTTTTTTAAATAAAAGTCAATATAATGACAAACGATAGATACTGAATTTGAAATATTAAGGCTTTCTACTTTTTTATTAATATTTATGTTAAATATAAAATCAGAATTTTCTAAGGTTTTATTCTTTAATCCAAATCCTTCCGAACCGAACAATAAAACATTTTTTCCTAACCATTTGTGCGAAGTAAAATTTTTTTTAGCCGATGAGTCAAATGCACTGATCCAAAAATCTTTAGTTTTCAGAAATTTTAAAGATGTATTGATATTTGACACTTTGAATATCTTTAAATGCTCTGCTCCACCACTAGCACTTTTGTAAAGTAATTTGCTTTTAGATGGAAAAGATCTTTCTTTAACGATTATTCCATGAATGTTAAAAGCAACGGCGCTTCTTATTATTGACCCAATGTTTCTTGGATCAGACACATCCTCCAAAGCTATAAGATTAATATTTTTGTTTTTATTTTCTAAAACAAATTCTTTCAGTGTTATTTCTTCTAATTGCTCAATTTCAGCAATTAATCCCTGATGTGCTGTTTCATCCTTTCCGCATAAATTATCTAGTTCTTTTCGAGATTTATAAAAAACATGAATATTTTTTAGTAGATTTGATGATTGATTTTCTTTGTTAAGCTTTTTTTGAGCATCTTCTGTAAGAAAAACTCTCTCAATTTTTCTTAATGGATTTCTAAGAGCCTCTATCACAGCATGCTTCCCAACTATTAAAAAAGTCGTTTTTTTCATAATTTTTAAGTTATTTTTTTAAAATAATTAGCATATTTCAAGGAAAAATGATTTATTGCATTTATTTCACAAAAGCTTATAAAACGCTTGTCGTTAAATACTTTTTAAGTTAGGGGGTATCCCTAGTAACAAAATTTAAGGAGGGGTACCAAAGCGGTCAAATGGGGCGGGCTGTAAACCCGTTGACTTCGGTCTTCGAAAGTTCGAATCTTTCCCCCTCCACCAAACTAAAATAATTAACGACGTAAGAGCGTGATAAGTTTGGATTTTGCGGGTGTAGTTCAATGGTAGAACGCTAGCCTTCCAAGCTGGATGTAAGGGTTCGATTCCCTTTACCCGCTCCAAAGTTAAAGATTAAAATATAAACTGAGGATGAAATAAAATGTCAAAAGAAAAGTTTCAACGAAACAAACCGCATTGTAATATTGGTACAATCGGACACGTCGATCATGGTAAAACAACATTAACTGCTGCGATTACTAAAGTGTTATCTGAAGCAGGTGGAAAATCTAGCGCAAACTTTGTTGCTTATGATCAGATAGATAAAGCACCAGAAGAAAAAGAAAGAGGGATTACAATTTCAACAGCTCACGTTGAATACGAAACTGAAAAAAGACACTATGCACACGTAGATTGTCCAGGTCACGCTGATTATGTAAAAAACATGATTACTGGTGCAGCACAAATGGATGGAGCAATTTTAGTTGTTAACGCAGCTGATGGCCCAATGCCACAAACTAGAGAACATATTCTTCTAGCTCGACAAGTTGGAGTTCCTGCCATAGTAGTATTTTTAAATAAGATTGATACAGTAAAAGATAAAGAGTTAGTTGATCTTGTTGAAGAAGAGATTAGAGAACTTTTAACTTCTTATAAATTTCCAGGTGATAAAATACCAATTGTAAAAGGATCTGCGTTAAATGCTGTTGAAGGAAAAGATGAAGCAACAGGCAAAAATGCAATTATGGAATTAATGAAAGCAGTTGATGAAACTATCCCTCAACCTAACAGACCTAAAGACAAACCTTTCTTAATGCCAGTAGAAGACGTTTTTTCTATTTCTGGTAGAGGTACAGTTGTTACAGGAAGAGTTGAGTCAGGTGTTATTAAGGTTGGAGAAGAAATTGAAATCGTTGGTATTAGAGATACAAAAAAATCAGTTTGTACCGGTGTTGAAATGTTTAGAAAACTTTTAGATAGCGGCGAAGCTGGAGATAATATCGGAGCTTTGTTAAGAGGTGTTGAAAGAGAAGATGTTGAGAGAGGACAAGTTCTTTGTAAACCAGGCTCGATTACACCACATACTGAATTTGAGTGTCAGGCGTACATTCTAAAAAAAGAAGAGGGTGGAAGACATACTCCTTTCTTTACAAAATATAGACCACAGTTTTATTTTAGAACTACGGATGTAACTGGCGAAGTAACTTTACCGTCAGGAACAGAAATGGTTATGCCAGGTGATGATGGAAAATTCACTGTAAAATTAATTACTCCGATTGCAATGAATGATAAGTTAAACTTTGCAATTAGAGAAGGTGGAAAAACAGTTGGAGCTGGAGTAGTAACTAAAATTATAAAATAAACGCTTAGGAGCGTAGTTCAATTGGTAGAGCGCCGGTCTCCAAAACCGGAGGTTGTGGGTTCGAGTCCCTCCGCTCCTGCCAAAAAAAAGAGTTATGAAAAATCCTTTTAAATTTATTCAAGAAGTTAAACAAGAAACTTTCAGAATAACATGGCCTACAAAAAAAGACACTATGATGGGTGCATTAATGGTGTTCGGACTAGCATCTATTGCTGCAATTTTTTTTCTAATACTAGATCAAATTTTAAGATTTCTATTAAATTTAGTTTTAACTATTAGTTTTTAATTTATGAATTGGTATATTGTTCAAGCATATTCTGGTTTTGAGAAAAAAGTAGTTGAATCAATTAAGGATGAAATTAAAAAGAATAAACTTCAAGAAAAACTTGGTGAAATTTTAGTTCCAACACATCAAGTTACAGAAGTAAAAAAAGGCAAAAGAACCAAAAAAGAAAAAAAATATTTTCCAGGATATGTATTAGTTAAAGTTGAATTAACTAAACAAATTTATCATTTGATTAAAAATCTTCAAAAGGTTAGTGGTTTTTTAGGTTCTGCAGAAAAACCTACACCAATATCAGACGATGAGATTAAAAGGATACTGGGACAAGTATCAGAAAGCGCTATTAATCAAAAAACAGGTATAAGCTTTGAAATTGGTGAAAAAGTTAAAGTTTGTGATGGGCCTTTTGCTTCATTTAATGGATTAATCGAAGAAATTGATGAAGAAAAATCTAGACTTAAAGTATCAGTTTCTATATTTGGTAGAGCTACCCCGGTAGATTTAGAATTTAACCAAGTGGAGAAGAATTAAATGGCAAAAAAAGAAATCGCAGGTTACGTAAAATTACAGATTAAAGGTGGTCAAGCTAATCCAGCGCCTCCTGTTGGTCCGGCTTTAGGACAAAGAGGAATAAATATAATGGAGTTCTGTAAAGCTTTTAATGAAAAAACAAAAGCTTTTATGGGAAAACCTGTGCCAGTTGTAATCACTGTTTATAAAGATAAGAAGTTCGACTTTATTATCAAATCACCACCCGCATCACATTTTATAAGAGAAGCAGCTAAATTAAAAAGTGGGTCTCAAGAACCAGGAAGAATTGTTGCTGGATCAATCACGATGAAACAAGCAGAGGCAATCGCTAAAGAAAAAATGAAAGATTTAAATGCATTTGATATCAAAGAGGCAACAAAAATTATTTGTGGTTCTGCAAGATCTATGGGTATCGAGGTAAAAGAATAATGAAAAAACATTCTAAAAGATATAAAGAACTTCTTAAATCAACTATTAAAGATAAAAAATTTGAATTAAAAGAAATAATTGATTTAGTTAAAAAAAATTCAACAACTAAATTTGATGAGTCAATTGATGTATCTTTAAGAATAAATCTTAAACAATCAAAGGGTGGAGATTTAAGCTTAAGGACTGTTGTAAAATTACCAAATGGATCAGGAAAAAAAAATAAAATTGCAGTATTGTGTGAGGCTAGTAAGCTAGAAGAAGCAAAAAAAAGTGGAGCCGAAATTGTTGGGTCAGAAGACTTACTTGAAAAAATAGGTGCTGGAAAATTTGATTTTACGAAGTTAATTTGTACTCCTGCTATGATGAGTAAAATCGGTAAACACGGTAAAGTATTAGGACCCAAAGGTTTAATGCCAAATCCTAAACTAGGGACTGTTACAAATGATATTTCAAAAGCTGTAAATGACATTAAAACAGGTTTAGTTGAAATTAGAAATGATAAAGATGGAAATTTAGCTTCCACGATTGGAAGAAAAAGTTTTTCAAATGATAAATTATTAGAAAATTATAAGCATTTTATCGACTCCATAAAAAAAGAAAAACCTGATACAATAAAGGGAGAATTTATAAAAAATATTTTTATAACTTCTACAATGGGTTTATCTTATAAAGTCAGGGCTAAATAATTATGATGAATAAAGAAGCTAAGAAAAATTATGTAGAGGAAATGAAAAAGAATTTTTCATCTAATGAGTCAGTTATGATAGCTCAGTATCAAGGTTTAAATGTTAATGAATTAGATGAATTAAGGAAAGAACTTCGTGAAAAAGGTATTCTTTTTAAAATTACAAAAAATAGAATTACAAAGATAGCAATTAAGGAAACACCTGTAAAAGATTTAGAAAAATATTTTACAGGACCAACTGCGGCTGCCATTTCTTCTGATCCAATTTCGACAGCAAAGATTTTAACTAAGTTTGCTAAATCTCACGATAAGCTAAAAATTGTAGCTGGTTTTATGGATGGCAAGGTTTTAGATCAAAAAGAAGTGGCCATAATCGCCACACTGCCTTCACTTGAAGAAGCGAGGGCTAAAATTGTAGGAATATTGGCTTCCCCAGCTCAAAAATTAGTAAGTATTTTGCTTGCACCTGGCTCAAAAATTGCTAATTTAGCGCGCGCAAAGAGTTTAAAAAATTAATTCATAGGATCCAACATGGCAGACTTAAATAAAATTATAGATGAACTATCAACTTTAACAGTTGTGGAGGCAGCAGATCTTTCTAAAAAATTAGAAGAAAAATGGGGTGTCACAGCAGCAGCACCAGTAGCAGCGGCAGCAGCTGGAGCAGCAGCACCAGCAGCAGAAGAAAAATCAGAATTTTCACTTTTTTTATCAGCAGCTGGAGATAAAAAAATTAATGTTATTAAAGAAGTAAGAGCGATAACAGGTTTAGGATTAAAAGAGGCAAAAGATTTAGTAGAGGGTGCACCAAAAGAAATTAAAGCTGGTGTAGCTAAAAAAGAAGCTGAAGAATTTAAGAAAAAACTTGAAGCAGCTGGAGCTAAAGTAGAATTAAAGTAAACAAAATTTAAGACTAAATTTTACTGTACTTTGAAAAGTAACAGTAAAATTTATTTATTATTAATGCAGTTATCTTTTACTCAAAAAAAAAATATTAGAAAAAATTTTGGTAAACTTGTTGAGGGCTTATCAATCCCCAATCTTATAGAAGTACAAAAAAATTCTTATAATGAGTTTTTAGAGTCAAAAACTCTAGAAAAACAAATGAACGATTTATCAAAAGGTATTGATAAAGTTTTTAAAAATATCTTTCCAATAGAAGATGGTTCAGATAAATCTACACTTGAATACATATCTTATAAATTAGAAAAGCCTAAATTTGATGTAATAGAATGCAAACAAAGAAGTCTTTCATATTCAGCTGCACTAAAAGCTAATCTTAGACTAGTTGTTTATGACATAGACTCTGAAAATAATACTAAGCAAATTCTTTCTGCTAAAGAACAAGAAGTTTTTATTGGCGAGTTGCCTTTAATGACACCAAGTGCAACTTTTATAACTAATGGAGTAGAAAGAGTAGTTGTAAATCAAATGCATAGAAGTCCAGGAGTTTTCTTTGACCATGATAAAGGAAAAACTCATTCAAGTGGAAAATTGTTATTCAATTGTAGAATTATTCCAGGAAGAGGATCTTGGCTTGATTTTGAGTTTGACCCCAAAGATATTTTATATTTTAGAGTAGATAGAAAAAAAAAGCTACCAATCACATCAATTTTATTTGCTTTAGGTCTTTCTAAAGAAAAAATCATTAACACATTTTATTCAACAAATAAGTACACTTTTGACTCTGAAAAAAAAATGTGGATTACAGATTTTAATCCTGAAAATTACAAAAGACCTATAAAACTCTCTTATGATTTGATAGATTCTAAAAATAATAAAAAGATTTTATCAAAAGGCGATAAACTTAATTTTATAATTGCCAAAAAACTTCAAGAAAAAGGATTGAAGTCAATTCTAATTTCAAATGAACAGATCGTAGGAAAATACATTGCTAACGATATCAAAAACAAAAGTGGTGAGATTTTAATAGGAAGTGGCTTTGATATTACAGAAGAACAATTAGAAAAAATTATCAATCAAAATGAAAAAACTATAGATTTAGTTAACATTGACCCTATTAATAAAGGCCCATATTTATTAGAAACACTAAAAATTGACAAAAATGTAAACAAGGCTGACGCTTTGAATGATATTTATAAAGTTTTAAGACCTGGTGAAGCTCCATCGTTAGATGTTGCAGAAGAAATATTTAAAAATCTTTATTTTACAAAAGAGCGCTATGATCTTTCTGAAGTTGGAAGAGTAAAGTTAAATTCAAAATTGAATTTAAAAATTAGTGATAAAAAAACAATACTAACTATTGATGATATTATTGCAATTATTCAATTTATGCTTGATTTAAGAGACGGCAGAGGAGATGTCGATGATATAGATCATCTTGGAAATAGGAGAGTTAGATCAGTTGGGGAGCTTGTAGAAAATCAGTTTAGAATTGGTCTTTTAAGAATGGAAAGAACTGTAAAAGAAAAAATGTCTACATTTTTAGAAATTGAGTCAGCGATGCCACAAGATTTAATAAACGCAAAACCTATAACAACATCCCTTAAAGATTTTTTTGCTACTTCACAACTTTCACAATTTATGGATCAAACTAATCCGCTGTCAGAAATTACACATAAAAGAAGAGTTTCTGCTTTAGGTCCAGGTGGACTAACTAGAGAGAGAGCAGGTTTTGAAGTAAGAGATGTTCATCCAACGCATTACGGAAGGATTTGTCCAATAGAAACACCAGAGGGCCCTAATATTGGATTAATTAATAGTTTAGCTACTTACTGCAGAGTAAATAAGTTTGGATATATAGAAAGCCCTTATAAGAAAGTTGTAAATGGGAAAGTTACTACTGAAATTCAATATTTATCAGCAATAGAAGAGGAAAAATATACTATAGCACAAGCTAACTCACGAATTAATAAAGACGGATCTTTCGAAGAAGAACTAGTTGCTTGTAGAAAAAATCTAAACTTTGAATTATCAAACAGAGAAAATATAGATTTTATTGACGTCTCACCTAAACAATTAGTATCAGTTGCAGCAGCTTTAATTCCATTTTTAGAAAATGATGATGCTAATAGAGCATTAATGGGCTCAAATATGATGAGACAGGCTGTGCCATTATTAAAACCTGAGTCCCCATTAGTAGGCACAGGAATTGAGTCTGATGTTGCGTTAGACTCAGGTGTCACTATTGTTGCAAAAAGAAATGGTGTAGTAGATAAGATTGATGGAAAGAGAATTGTTGTAAAAGTTACAGATGTAACTGACTTATCTCAGTCTGCAGTAGATATTTATAACTTATCTAAATTTCAAAGATCAAATCAAAACACTTGCATAAATCAAAAACCATTAGTTAAAGTTGGAGATCAAATTAAAAAAGGTGACATAATTGCAGATGGACCAGCTACAAAACTCGGCGAACTAGCGTTAGGTAAAAATGTGACTGTAGCTTTTATGCCTTGGCAGGGATACAATTTTGAAGACTCAATACTAATTTCTGAAAGATGTGTTACAGACGACGTATTCACCTCCGTTCATATTGAAGAGTATGAGTCGATGGCTCGTGATACTAAATTAGGTGCTGAAGAAATTACAAGAGATATTCCTAATGTTAGTGAAGAAAGTTTAAGAAATCTTGATGAGTCTGGAATAGTGTATGTTGGAGCAGAAGTAAAACCAGGTGATATACTAGTGGGAAAAGTTACTCCTAAAAGCGAAACTTCATCAAGCCCTGAAGAAAAATTATTAAGATCAATTTTTGGTGAAAAAGCTACGGATGTAAGAGACTCCTCACTAAAATTACCATCAGGAAGTACAGGTGTTGTAATTGACGTAAGAGTTTTCAATAGACATGGAATTGAAAAAGATGAAAGATCAATCGCAATTGAAAGAGCCGAAATTGAAGTCGTTCAAGAAGATAAAAAAGTTGAAGAAGAGATTTTAAATAGAAATATTAAATTAAGAGCAATTGATTTACTAAACAATCAAAGCATAAACAAACAATATAAAACACTCAAACCAGGAACGACATTAAACAAAAATGATTTTGAGAGTTTAACTTTAAAAGATTTGTGGAAACTTAGTTTTCAAAAGCAAGAATTAAATAGTGATTTAGAAAAATTAAAAAATCAATTTGAGAATGCTTCAGAAGATATAAAACTTAGATTTGAAGACAAAGTTGCTAAAATTCAACAAGGTGATGATTTATTACCGACTGTAATGAAAGTTGTTAAAGTTTTTGTTGCTGTAAAGAGAAGACTAATGCCTGGTGATAAAATGGCAGGTAGACATGGAAACAAAGGAGTGGTTAGTAAAATTGTTCCGGTAGAAGATATGCCATATATGGAAAATGGTAAACCGGTTGACATTGTTTTAAATCCTCTTGGTGTTCCAAGTCGTATGAATGTAGGACAAATTCTTGAAACACATTTAGGTTGGTCTTGCTCAGAACTTGGAGAGCAGATTAAAGCTTATGTAAAAAATTTTGATGAACAAATTGAAAAAATTAAAGAAAAGTTGAAAGAAATTTATGGGAAACAAACATACGAAGATGTTATTTCTAAATTATCAAAAAAAGAAATTGCTGAATTAGTTAATAATATTTCAAATGGTGTACCTATTTCAACACCAGTATTTGATGGTGCAAGCACAAAAGATATCAACGATATGTTAGATATAGCGAAATTACCGAATTCAGGACAAACTCATTTGTGGAATGGTCAAACTGGAGAAAAGTTTGATAGGCCTGTAACAGTTGGGATTATTTATATGTTAAAATTAAATCATTTAGTAGAAGACAAGATACATGCTAGGTCAACAGGACCTTATAGTTTAGTAACACAACAACCCCTTGGAGGAAAAGCTCAGCTTGGAGGACAAAGGTTTGGTGAAATGGAAGTCTGGGCTTTAGAAGCTTACGGAGCATCCTACACTTTGCAAGAAATTCTTACAGTTAAATCTGACGATGTAGCTGGAAGAACTAAAGTTTATGAAACAATAGTAAAAGGTAATAATAATTTTGAGTCTGGAGTTCCTGAGTCATTTAATGTTTTGGTTAAAGAAATTAGGGCTTTAGGTTTAAATATTGAATTGAATTAATATGGAAAAAAATTTAACAAAAAATTTTGATAATCAAAATTTAGTCCCAGAAAATAATTTTAATAGTATTAAAATTACTTTAGCAAGTCCTGAAAAAATTAAATCATGGTCTTATGGTGAAATAAAAAAACCAGAAACAATAAATTACAGAACTTTTAGACCTGAAAAAGATGGATTATTTTGTTCAAGAATATTTGGTCCTGTAAAAGATTATGAATGTTTGTGTGGAAAATATAAACGTATGAAGTTCAGAGGTATAATTTGTGAAAAATGTGGTGTTGAAGTAACAAAGTCGAACGTTAGAAGAGAGAGAATGGGACACATCGATCTTGCTTGTCCTGTAGCTCATATTTGGTTCTTAAAATCATTACCAAGTCGGATATCTTTGGCGGTAGATATGAAACTTAAAGAGATAGAAAAAGTTTTATATTTTGAAAGCTTCATAGTAGTAGAACCAGGTTTAACTACTTTAAAAAAAGGTCAATTGTTATCAGAAGAAGCCTTAACCAAAGCTCAAGACGAATTTGGAGAAGATGCTTTCACAGCTGGAATTGGTGCAGAAGCTGTAAGAGAAATATTAATTAATCTTGATTTAAAAAAAGAACAAAAGAGATTAAGAGATTCACTTTCAAGTATTAAATCTAAAGTGACCGAAGAGAGAACTATAAAAAGATTAAAATTAATTGAGTCTTTTATATCTTCAGGAAATAAACCGGAATGGATGATTTTAACTTCTGTTCCAGTTATACCACCAGAGCTAAGACCTTTAGTTCCTTTAGATGGAGGTAGATTTGCAACATCAGATCTTAATGACTTGTATAGAAGAGTTATTAATAGAAATAATCGTCTAAAAAGATTATTGGATCTAAAAGCACCTGATATTATTGTTCGAAATGAAAAGAGAATGCTTCAAGAATCAGTAGATGCTTTATTTGATAATGGTAGAAGAGGAAGAGTAATAACAGGAACTGGTAAGAGACCTCTTAAATCATTAGCTGAAATGTTAAAAGGAAAACAAGGAAGATTCAGACAAAACTTGTTAGGAAAAAGAGTTGATTATTCAGGAAGGTCAGTGATAGTTGTTGGACCTGAGCTTAAGTTACATCAATGTGGTTTACCAAAAAAAATGGCTTTAGAATTATTTAAACCATTTCTTTATGCAAGATTAGACAAATTAGGATTAGCAACCACAATTAAACAAGCAAAAAGATTAGTAGAAAAGGAAAAAAGTGAAGTATGGGATTCTTTGGAACATATAATCAGAGAACACCCTATCCTTTTGAACCGAGCACCAACATTGCATAGACTTGGGGTTCAAGCATTTGAGGCTAAACTAATTGAAGGTAATGCTATCGAATTACATCCACTTGTTTGTGCTGCGTTTAATGCTGACTTTGATGGCGATCAAATGGCAGTTCATATACCTTTAAGTTTAGAGTCCCAATTAGAAGCCAGAGTCTTAATGATGTCTACAAACAATATTTTAAGTCCTTCTAACGGCAAACCTATTATAGTACCAAGTCAGGATATAGTTTTGGGGATTTATTATTTATCACAAGGTAATGAAAATGATAAAAAGCCAAAAGGTATTTTTTCTAGCGTAGAAGAAATTGAACAAGCACTAGAAAATAAATCTATTAGCCTTCATTCAAAGATAGTTTCAATTTTTAAAACAGTAAATGAAGATGGTTCAAATAAATTTGAAAAATATACTAGCACTGCTGGAAGGTTTTTATTAGCAAATGTATTGCCTAAAAACAAAAATATCAAATTTAGCTTAGTTAATAGATTATTAACCAAAAAAAATGTGTCAGAAGTAATAGATGTAATTTTTAGATATTGTGGACAAAAAGAAACAGTAATTTTCTGTGATAGAATTAAAACTCTTGGATTTAAACACGCATTTAAAGCAGGTATTTCTTTCGGTAAGGATGATTTATTAATTCCTAAAACAAAAGAAGGTTTAATAAATAATACTAAAAAACAAATCGAAGAATATGAGAAACAATATTCAGATGGTTTAATTACAAGAGGAGAAAAATACAACAAAGTAGTAGATGTATGGTCTAAGTGCACTGATACAGTTGCTAATGAAATGATGAAAGAAATTTCTTCAGCTGAGAAAGTTTATGAAGATGATAGAATAGAGACAAATTCAGTTTATATGATGGCTGATTCTGGCGCTAGAGGATCGCAAGCACAAATGAAGCAATTAGCAGGGATGAGAGGCTTAATAGCAAAACCTTCAGGAGAAATTATTGAAACACCGATTATTTCAAATTTTAAAGAAGGTTTGTCAGTATTAGAATATTTTAATTCAACGCATGGAGCTAGAAAAGGATTAGCTGATACTGCATTAAAAACTGCAAACTCAGGTTATCTAACAAGAAGACTTTGTGATGTTGCTCAAGATGTACAAGTTACCAAAGCAGAATGTGATCCTAAGAAAAGATCATCAGTAACTATATCTGAAATAATAGAAGGTGGAAATATTTTAGTAAGTTTATCAGAAAGAGTTTTAGGTAGAGTAATAGCCGAGGATATTAAAAATCCGGTAACAGGTGAAACAATTATTAAAAAAGGAAAGCTAATAGACGAATTTGATTGCGAAAAAATCGATGCTGCTGGTGTTAAATCAGTTAATGTATATTCTGTAATCACTTGTGCTTCAACAAGAGGCGTTTGCCAAGTTTGTTATGGTAGAGATCTGGCTAGAGGTAAATTAGTAAATATTGGTGAAGCAGTAGGAATGATCGCAGCTCAGTCAATTGGTGAACCAGGAACTCAATTAACAATGAGAACTTTTCACGTTGGTGGAACTGCACAAATTAAAGAAGAGTCTCAAATTGTTTCCCAGAGCAAAGGAAAATTAAACATAATAAATAAAAATCTCATAGAAGACTCAAAGAAAAATATAATTGTTATGGGTCGAAACACTCAATTAAGCATTGAAGATGAAAGTGGACGACAATTAGCAATATACAAAGTTAATTATGGTTCTAAATTGTTTTTTAAAGACGGAGATATGATTGAAAAAGGAAAAAAAATAGCTGAATGGGATCCTTATACCTTGCCTGTAATTGCAGAAACCAGCGGAATTGTTAACTATATGGATTTGACTGAAGGAAGTTCATTAACAGAAACATTAGATGACGCTACAGGATTATCATCCAAATCAGTTACTGATTGGAAATCATTAGCTAAAAACTCTGAATTAAAACCTCGTATTACTTTAAGAAATGATAAAGGTGAAATTATTAAAAAAGCTGATGGAAATGAAGCAAGATATTATTTAGTTCCTGATACTATTTTATCTGTAAAAGATGGTCAAAAAATTTCTGCTGGTGATGTGTTAGCTAGACTTCCTAAAGAAACTTCTAAAACAAAAGATATTACTGGTGGACTACCAAGAGTAGCTGAATTATTTGAAGCAAGAAAACCAAAAGATAGTGCAATTATAGCTGAAAACGATGGAGTTATAGAATTTGGAAAAGAAGTAAGAGGTAAACAAAAAATTTCTATTATTGCTTCAAATGGTGAAACTTCAAATTATTTAATTCCAAAAGGAAAACACGTTAATTTTAATCAAGGAGAAAAAATTAAAAAAGGTGAATATTTGCTTGATGGAGCTCCATTACCACATGATATTTTAAGAGTACTAGGTGTTGAGAAATTAACAGAGTATTTTGTAACTGAAGTTCAAGAAGTCTATAGACTTCAAGGTGTTGTAATTAATGACAAACATATTGAAACTATTGTTAGACAGATGTTAAAAAGAGTTGAAATTAAGGATCCAGGTGACTCAGGGTTATTAGCTGGTGAGGTAATAGATTTACTTGATATTAATAAAATTAACGAAGAACTGAGAAAAGATAAAAAAAAACCTGCTATATTTGAACGAGTTTTGCTTGGTATCACAAAAGCTTCTTTACAAACAAATTCATTTATATCCGCAGCATCTTTTCAAGAGACCACACGTGTATTAACAGATGCTTCTATAAGAGGTAAAATTGATAAGTTAGAGGGTTTAAAAGAAAATGTTATTGTTGGACGATTAGTTCCAGCTGGGACAGGTTTAACAAAGATTGATTGGGACAAAAAAGCCAGAGAGCAAGATAAAA
>CACDES010000009.1 GCA_902551865.1 uncultured Pelagibacteraceae bacterium | reverse complement strand
CTTAAATTAGTCAAAAACTCAAATAGTAAAATTTCATCTTTTTTAACGATCCAAGAAGGATGTGATAAATTTTGTAAATTTTGTGTTGTTCCATATACTAGAGGGCCAGAATATTCTAGATCGTATCTAGAGATTATATCAGAAGCAAAACAACTTGTTGAAAACGGATCTAAGGAAATTATTTTATTAGGCCAAAATGTAAACGCTTATAACTTCAAAAATAAAAGACTTTCAGATTTAATATATTCACTTAGCGAAATTAAAGATTTAAAAAGAATTAGATATACCACATCACATCCAAAAGATTTTACGGACGATTTAATAAAAGCACATGGAGAATGTAAAAAATTGATGCCACTTTTACATTTACCTGTTCAAAGCGGATCAACAAAAATTTTAAATAAAATGAATAGAAACCACACTATAGATGAATATTTAGAAATCATTCATAAACTTAAAGAAGAGAAACCATCTATCAAATTTTCTAGTGATTTTATTATTGCTTATCCTGGTGAAACATTATTTGATTTTGAAAAATCAATATCATTAATGAAACAAGTAGAATTTATTAATTCTTATTCATTTATATTCAGTGCTAGACCTGGAACACCAGCCGCTAATTTAAAAAAGATAGAGGAAAAATCTGCAAAGGAAAGATTGGTAATTTTTCAAAGATTAGCTGATGAAGTAAAAACAAAATATAGAAAAAAACTTGTAAATACAATTACTAGAGTATTATTTGAAAATAACACTAGAGGCAATAACAAATATTTTGGAAGAGATGAATATTTCAATTCAGTTATTGTTAATAGTAAAGAAGATTTAGCGGGTAAAATTAGAAACGTAAAAATTGACAGTTGTAATCAAAATACTTTATTTGGTGAAGTTATTTTAGAAAATAAACAAAAGGAATGTGCAGCATAAAATTTATGTCAGAGATAAGTAAATTAGATCAAAATTTAATTATAAGAAAAATAGACTCAGAAACAATTAATATTCAGATAACCAACAATACAATGCTTATGTCAATCGTTGGCCAGTTTGATCAGAATTTAAAAGAATTAGGAAAATTAACTAATACAGTCATTTTTTTTAGAGGGAACTCTATTACTTGCAAAGGAAAAAAGCCTAATTTAAAAGATTTTTCTGAGGCAATTAAATTTCTAATAAGTAAATATCTTTTAACTAATTTTATTGAAAAAAGCGATATAATGTTATCAGTTAAAAAAGATATGAAACCTGTAGAATCAAACGTCAAGTCATTTAAACAATTAATTAAAACACCACGACAGTCAGTTATAGCAAGATCTGAAAAACAGTCCGATTATATAAAAGCGCTTAAAGAAAATGATATTGTGATGTCACTTGGGCCTGCTGGAACAGGAAAAAGTTTTTTAGCAGTATCTGTTGCTGTCACTTTATTAATGGAAAAAAAGATAGAAAGGGTAATTCTATCAAGACCTGCTGTTGAAGCGGGAGAAAAATTAGGTTTTCTACCAGGAGATATGAAAGAGAAAGTTGATCCTTATCTTCGACCTCTTTACGACGCGTTGTATGAATTATTTGGTGCAAATAAAATAGATAAGAGAATTGAAACTGGAGAAATAGAAATTGCTCCTCTGGCGTTTATGAGAGGTAGAACTTTAAAAAATTGTTTTGCAATATTAGATGAAGCACAAAATGCTACAGAAACTCAAATTAAAATGTTTTTAACTAGAATTGGAGAAAATTCTAAACTAGTTGTAAATGGAGATCCGTCTCAAATAGACTTAATTAATAAATCACAATCTGGACTTTTAAAATCAAAAGATATTCTAAAACACTTAAAAGAAATTAAAATTATAGAATTTGATCATACTGATGTTGTAAGACATCCGTTAGTTTCAAAAATTATTCGGGCTTATCAAAAGAAAAGCACTGATGATAAAAATTAATGTTATTTTAAACAACATTAGTTGGAAAAAATATCTTAAAAATCCAAATAGTTTTATTGATAAAAAAGTAGAATTACTTAATAAAAATAATAAACTTTATAGAGAAAATACTTTGGTATGTTCCTTGTTACTATCAGGAACAAAAGAAATAAGGAAGCTAAATAAAAAATTTAGAAAAAAGAATAAATCTACTGATGTGCTATCATTTCCTTTTTATGAAAAAAGGCTTTTTAATAAGAAGATTAGTAAAGAAAAAGAAATTTATTTAGGAGACATCATTGTTAATTTAAGTAAAGTAAAACACAAAAATGATAGAATTAAATTTAAAGAAGAATTTAATAAACTGTGGATACACGGCTTATTACATTTATTAGGATACGATCATAAATCAAATTCAAAATATTTTAAAATGCAAAAGTTAGAAAATAAATTTTTTAATTTAATTAAAAATAATGCTCAATCAGATTCTTAATAATAGAATAATACTAGTCTTTATAATACCTTTTTTTCTTGGATTATTATCTGTTTTTTCTTTTCAGCCTTTTAATATTACGTTAGTTAATTTTTTAATAATTCCAATTATTTTTCTAATATTAGGTAATATTAATAAACGCTCAAAAAATAAATATCGGAAAAAACCTCATTTAAAAAATCTTTTTCTTGTTGGATATTTATTTGGTATAGGATTTTTTCTTTCAGGAACATATTGGATTTCTTATTCACTTACTTTTGATGAAAATTTAAAAATATTAATACCTTTTTCTATAATTTTGATTCCTTTATTTTTGGGTCTTTTCTTTGGCTTGGCCTCTCTTCTTTCAGGAACTTTTATGAAAAAAAATTATTCTTCTTTTTTTTTATTTTGTTTAATTTTTTCTTTTATAGATTATTTAAGAGGAAATGTTTTATCTGGTTTTCCATGGAACTTGTGGTCTTATTCGTGGTCATGGCTAGTCGAAATAATTCAGGTTTTGAATCCCATAGGATTTTATGCTTTTAATTCAATTTCAATAGCCTTTTTTTGTTCTCCTGCAATATTATTTTTTAACAATAAGTATAAATACTTTATTTTTTCTATTTTCTTATTAGTATTTTTTTCATTTTATATCTATGGATCTTACAAAATAAATAATGATGAAGAGATTACGAGAAATTTTGAAAAAACTGTAAATATTAAAGTTATATCTCCTAATTTTAATATGAGATATATTCATAGTGATAAAGAAATAAAGGATACAATAAAAAAAATTGTAAGATACAGTGATCCTGATCCAAATAAAGAGACTATTTTTATATTGCCAGAAGGAATTTTTGCTGGAATTTATTTTGAAGATTTGAAAAAATTTTCTAATATTTTTAACAAAAGATTTTCAAAAAAACACTTACTAATTTTTGGAATCAACACTCAAGATAATACTTCAAATGAATTTTATAATAGCCTTATAGTTTCCAGCAATGATTTAGATGTGCTTTATAGATACGATAAGGAAAAACTTGTTCCTTTTGGAGAGTTCATACCATTTAATAATTTTTTTGAACAATTTGGATTAAAAAAAATCACTCAAGGTTATGGTTCTTTTTCAAAAGGAAGCAAACAAAAAAATTTTATATTGAATGATTTGAATATTCTTCCTTTAATATGTTATGAAATAATTTTCCCAAATCTTATACAGGTTGCAGATAAAAAAACTAATATGATTATAAATATTTCAGAAGATGCATGGTTTGGTGACTCTATTGGACCGCATCAACACTTCACTAAAGCAATTTTTAGATCTATAGAAAATAACACTTATTTGGCTAGATCGGCTAATAAAGGTATAAGTGCTTTTATTAGCAATAATGGTAAAATAATAAAACGATTAGAACCGAGCGAGACAGGGAATATAGAATTAGATGTGCCATTAATAAACAATAATTTAAAAAACAAAAATGATTTGATATTTTTTGTTCTTTTATTTACATATCTATTTATCTTTTTAATTTTTAAAAATAAAAACTGATGGAAGATAATAAATATTTATTTACTAGTGAGTCTGTATCGGAAGGTCACCCAGATAAAGTCTGTGACAGAATTTCAGATATGGTCGTAGACTCTTATTTATCTCAAGACCCTTTCTCTCGTGTCGCCTGTGAAACTCTTACAACAACTAATAAGGTTGTATTAGCTGGAGAAATCAGAGGTCCCAAAATAGACAAGGAAGAGATTATAAAAAAAGTTAGAGATTGCATTCAAGATATTGGTTATGATCAGAAAGGATTCAGTTGGAAAACAGCTAATATTGAAACATTCTTGCATGAACAATCTGCAGATATAGCAATGGGCGTTGACTCAAAAGACAATAAAGATGAAGGTGCAGGTGATCAAGGTATTATGTTTGGTTACGCTTGCAAAGAAACTGATGACTTGATGCCAGCTCCAATTCATTTTTCTCATAAAATTTTAAGATTAATGGCAGAGGATAGAAAAAAAGGAGCCTTAAAAGGAATAGAACCAGACTCTAAAAGTCAAGTTACTATGCTCTATGAGAATAACAAGCCAACAAAAGTTACCTCAGTAGTAATCTCAACTCAACATTCAAAAGATTTAAATCAAGAACAGGTTAAAAATTTGGTTCTACCATACATTAAAAAATCTATCCCAGAAAATTATCTTAAAGATTTAAATTCAAAAGAAATTTATATTAATCCAACTGGTCAATTTATTATTGGTGGGCCTGACGGAGATACTGGTCTAACTGGAAGAAAAATAATTGTTGATACTTACGGAGGAGCAGCACCGCATGGAGGTGGAGCTTTTTCTGGAAAAGATCCTACTAAAGTGGATAGATCCGCAGCTTATGCAGCGAGATATTTATCTAAAAATATTGTATCAGCAGGTGTATCTGAAAAATGTTTAATTCAACTTGCTTATGCTATAGGAGTGTCAAAACCTTTATCTATTTTTATAAAACTTGCTGAGGGAGATGAAAATAAAGTCAGTAAAGTTAAAAAGATTATTGATCAAAATTTTAATTTATCTCCAAGAGGAATTAGAGAAATGTTAAAATTAAACAATCCAATATATGAGATCACTTCTGCCTATGGACATTTTGGTAGAAAACCAACAAATAGTGGTGAATTTACATGGGAAAAAACAGATAAGTCTGATTTATTTAAATTGTAATCTTGAAAAAACCACAATTTTCATTAATATATAGATAATTACTGGTTGAATTCAAAATGGGCTTTAGCCCATTTTTTTTTAGGAGTATTAAAAAATGTTAAATAGAGGATTAGATAAACTAGAACTTTTAAGAATTGTAGAGTCAGTTGCCAATGAAAAATCAATTGATAAAGAGCTTGTAATTGGCTCAATGGAAAGCGCAATTCAGAAAGCTGCTTTAACCAAATTTGGAAACGACAATAATATTGAAGTATTAATTGACAGAGAAAGCGGCAATATTAAAATTCAAAAAGTTTTAGATATCGTAGAAAATGTTGAAGATCCATATAAAGAAATTAATTTAAATGATGCAAAAAAGATTGACACTAAAAATAGTGATTTGAAAATTGGAGATAAAATTTACGAAGAATTACCCCAAGTTGACTTTGGTAGAATTGCTGCACAGAGCGCTAAACAAGTGATAAGCGCCAGAGTTCGCGAAGCTGAAAAAAATAGGCAATATGAAGATTTTATAGATAAACAAGGTCAAATCTTAAGTGGAATTATTAAGCGATTAGAATATGGAAATGTTATTATTGATTTAGGAAAAGCTGAGGGTGTTATTAAAAAAGATGAACTTATTCCAAGAGAAATTTTAAAAAATGGTGATAGAGTAAAAGCTTATTGCTATGAAGTTAAAAAAGAACTAAAAGGCCATCAAATATTTTTATCAAGAGCACACCCTCAATTTTTGGCTAGATTATTTTTTCAAGAAGTTCCAGAAATTTATGAAGGTACTATAGAAATTAAAGCAGTTGCAAGAGACCCTGGAAGCAGAGCTAAAATTTGTGTATACTCACAAGACTCTTCTATTGATCCTGTTGGAGCATGTGTAGGAATGAGAGGAAGCAGAGTCCAAACAATAGTTAATGAATTGCATGGTGAAAAAATTGATATAATTAAATGGACAGAAGATTTACCAACTTTAATTTCAGAGTCCCTTTCACCAGCAGAAATACAAAAAGTTTTAATTGATCAGGATAATAAGAGAATAGATATTATACTTACCGAAGAAAATCTAAGTAAAGCAATTGGCCGTAGAGGTCAGAACGTAAGATTAGCCTCTAAGTTAACAAATTACGAAATAGATATACTCACAGATAAGGAAGACTCAGAAAGAAGACAAGCTGAATTTAAAGATAAAACTGAAACATTAATTAAAAATTTAGAAGTCGATGAGACATTAGGACAGCTTTTGGTGTCAGAAGGGTTTGCAAGCATTGAAGATATTGCTCAATCAACACCAGAAGATATTTCAAAAATAGATGCAATTGATGAAGAGACTGCAAAAGAATTAATAAATAGATCTAAAGAAACATTGATAAAAGAAAAAGAGGAAGTCGCTCAAAAATTAAAAGAGCTTGGGGTTGAAGAATCATTAATAAATCTAAAAGGCATGACGCAAGGAATGCTTGTAATTCTAGGTCAAAAAAATATAAAAAAATTGAATGATTTTGCTGATTTGTCATCTGATGAATTGATAGGTGGCTTCGATGAAATTAAAGGAAAAAAGATTAGGATTGAAGGATACCTAGAAGAGTTTTCTCTATCTAGAAAAGAGGCTGATCAATTAATTATGTCAGCTAGAGAGATTGTATACAAGTAATGTTATGGAAAAAAAAGATAAAAAAAAGACACTTACTATTTCATCAAATTTAAAAAAAAAAATTGATACAAGCTCCATCAGCGGAGATGGAAAGAAATCTTTCTCAGTAGAAAAGAAAAAACCTTTTAAAATTAATAAAAGCATCAATAAAAGCAACCAATCTTTTGGCAAGACTAATCCATCTGAAATGAAAGATATAAAAAAGCAAAATTATGCTAGAAAATTTATTGAACAACAAGCTACTAAAGCCTTTATAAAAAAAACAGATAAACCAACTGGGAAAAGTAAATTAAAATTAAAGAATCCAATAGATAAAAGAGATTTTAAATTAACAGTTTCTAGAGCTTTAAATGTTGAAGAAATTGAAATTAAACAACGAAGCTTAGCTTCTGTTAAAAGAGCTAGGTTAAAAGAGAAAAAAAATAAGCCAGAGAATGAAGAAAAGAAAGAATTTAAAAAAGTAATTCGAGACGTAAAAATACCAGAACAAATTACTATACAAGAGCTGTCGAATCGTATGGCAGAAAAATCTAGTGATATCATCAAATTTTTACTAAACATGAAGGTAATAGCTACTATTAATCATAATATTGATAAAGATACTGCAGAATATATTGTAAAAGAATTTGGACACAAACCGATAATAGAAGACCAACCAACATTAGAGACAAATAAAGTTAAAGAAAAACTAGAAGGAGATATACAAACTAGAGCGCCAGTAGTAACAATTATGGGGCATGTTGATCATGGAAAAACTTCTTTATTAGATTCTTTAAGAAACACAAATGTAGTTTCAGGAGAACATGGCGGTATTACTCAGCACATTGGAGCCTATCAAGTTAAGGCAGAAGATAACAAAATTATTACTTTCATTGATACTCCTGGTCATGCAGCTTTTACTGAGATGCGTGCTCGCGGATCAAAAATTACAGATATCGTAGTTCTAGTAGTCGCAGCTGATGATGGTATTAAACCACAAACAATTGAAGCCATAAAACATGCCAAAGCTGCAAAAGTTCCTATAATAGTTGCAATCAACAAATGTGACCTACCTGAAAAAAATATTAGCAAAATTAAAAATGAAATGATGCAATACGAGTTAATTGCCGAAGATCTAAGTGGAGATACTTTATTTGTAGAAGTATCAGCCTTAAAAAAAATTAATTTAGACAAATTAAAAGAAAGTATTTTATTACAATCAGAGATTTTAGATTTAAAAGCCTCATTCTCTGGTCAAGCTAGAGGTATTGTTATCGAGTCAAAAATAGACAAAGGGAAAGGACCAGTATCTACAGTTTTAATTAGCAATGGAAAATTAAAAAAAGGAGACTATTTTATTTGTGGAGATACATGGGGCAAGATAAGAGCAATGATAAATTATGAAGGTAAAAATATTGATGAAGCATTACCATCTATGCCAGTTGAAATATTGGGAATGAATAATTCTGCTTTTGCAGGAGCAGAATTTTTAGTAACTAAAGATGAAGATGAAGCTAAAGAAATGGCAGAATATAAGAAAAATAATTTTGTTCAAAACAAAGTTCTAGCTAAAGATAAAGCAACACTTTTTGACACTACCCAAGAAAAAGATGAATTAAATATTATTATTAAATCTGATGTTCAAGGATCAAATGAAGCATTAAAGATGGCAATTAATAAGATAAAACACGAAGAGGTTGAAGCTAAAATTATTTTATCTGACATTGGAATGATAAACGAAACAGATGTTTCTCTAGCTAAGGCCTCAAATGCAATATTGATTGGTTTTAATGTAAAACCTAATAGAGAAGCAAAAAAATTAGCAGAGGAACAAAAAATTAATATTAAGTATTTTAATATAATTTATGAAGCGCTCGAACATGTAGAAAAATCTTTATCAGGCTTGTTAGAACCAGATATCAAAGAAACTGTACTAGGTTCAGCAGAAATTCAAAAAATTTTTAAAGTATCTAACGCAGGAAAAATTGCAGGATCAAAAGTTATTAATGGAGAGATTAAAAGCAAATCTAAAGCAAGAATTATAAGAGATGGAGTTGTAGTATATAACGGTGAGATTCAAAGTATTTATAGAGAAAAAAATCAAGTTAAGGAGGTTGGTACAGGACTTGAGTGTGGAATTAGCATTAAAGACTTTATTGATTTCAAAGAAAAAGATGTAATTGAGTCTTATCAGGCAGACAAAATTCAAAGGTCAATATAATGAAAAATCAAACATCACAAAGAATTTTTAGTCAAAGACAGTTAAGAGTTGGGGAGTTGGTCAAACAAAACTTAGGCGAGTTATTTATAAGAAATGAAGCTAAAATCCCTTCGATTAATTCACAACTAATTACTGTAACAGAGGTTAGAATGACTCCTGACTTAAAAACAGCAAGAGTGTACGTAATACCTTTAGGTGGGGTAGATATGAAAGAAACAGTTAGAGCCTTGACGGAATACTCTCATCTTGTTAGAAAAGCGCTGTCAAAAAGGCTAGATATTAAGTTTCTTCCTAAACTTACATTTGTTGAAGATAACTCTTTTGAATATGCTGAAAAGATTGAAAAAATTATAAGAAAAATAAAAATAAATGACACAGAAAAAAAAAGATACAATTAAATCATTAGCTCTTCATAGTAAGGACGTAGGATCTACAGAAATACAGATAGGGTTATTAACTGATAAAATTTTTAAACTTTCAGAACACTTTAAGAGAGCCAACAAAGATAAGCATTCTGCAGTAGGGCTAGCAAAATCTGTAAATAAAAGAAAAAAGCTTTTAGTTTATCTTAAAAAGAAAAATTCAGAATCATATAAAAAAGTAATAAAACAATTAAATTTAAGGAAATAATGTTTAAAATTCATAAAGAAGAAATTCAAATAAATGGAAAAAAAATAACTTTAGAGACTGGAAAAATTGCAAGGCAAGCTGATGGAGCAATAATTGCAACATGTGGAGAAACAGTAGTGATAGCAACTGCTGTTGGGGCTAAAAAATTAAAAGAAGATCAAGATTATTTTCCACTATCAGTGAATTATCAAGAAAAATATTATGCAGCAGGAAAGATACCGGGAGGATATTTTAAAAGAGAAGCAAGACCAACTGAAGCAGAAACTTTAATCTCTAGACTAATCGATAGACCGATTAGACCACTATTTCCATCTAGTTTTATGAATGAGGTACAATTATTACCTACGGTTCTTTCGTATGATGGTGAAAATCAGCCGGATATTTTGTCTATTATTGCTTCATCAGCAGCTTTAGCTATATCAGGACTTCCATTTCAAGGACCAATTGCTGCTAGCAGAGTTGGTTATAAAGATGGAAAATATTTATTAAATCCCTCCCCAACAGAATTACAAGATTCCGAATTAGATTTGGTTGTTGCTGGAACAAAAGATGCAGTTTTAATGGTAGAATCCGAGACATCAGGATTGACAGAGAAAGTAATGTTAGATGCAGTGAAGTTTGGACATGAAAATTTTATACCTGTAATTAAAGCGATTGAGAGCTTAGTTAAAAAGACGGCAAAACCACAATGGGAAATCGAAGAGATAGATCATTCTGAAATTAAAAAGAAAATTGTTAATGCATTTGAAAATGATTTAAGAAAAGCATTTAAGGAGATTGATAAAAAGAAAAGATCAACTGCAATTTCAGAGATAGACGCTAAATGTAAGGAAATGTTTGCAGAAGATGAAAATGTTACAGAAAATCAAGCTATGATGCAATTAAAGTCACTTGAGAAAGATATTGTTAGAACTGCTATTATAAAAGATAAAAAAAGAATTGATGGCAGAGGTCTTTCTGATGTAAGACAAATTAAATGTGAAGTAGGCGTATTGCCAAGAACACATGGATCAGCTTTATTTACAAGAGGTGAGACGCAAGCTTTAGTGGTTACCACATTAGGCATGTCAGATGACGAGCAAAGACTAGAAAGCCTAGATGGTATGCACAAATCAAATTTTATGTTGCATTACAATTTTCCTCCATTTTCAGTGGGAGAATGTGGAAGAATTGGTACAGGCAGGAGAGAGATAGGTCATGGTAAATTAGCTTGGAGAGCTATTAACTCATCTTTACCAAAAAAAGAAAATTTTCCTTATACTTTGAGAGTTGTATCTGAAATAACAGAGTCTAACGGATCATCTTCAATGGCAACAGTTTGTGGAACCTCTCTTTCCTTAATGGATGCAGGTGTACCTATCAAAGAGCCAGTAGCTGGTATAGCAATGGGTTTAATTAAAGAAGGAGATAAATTTTCAGTATTATCAGATATTTTAGGAGATGAAGATCATCTAGGTGATATGGATTTTAAAGTAGCTGGTACAAAAGATGGTATTACATCACTTCAAATGGATATAAAGATTACAGGTATAACATTTGAAATTATGGAAAAAGCTTTGAACCAAGCTAAAGCTGGAAGAGAACATATTTTAGGAGAAATGAATAAAGCTTTAAAATCGTCAAGAAAAGAGTTTTCTAAACATACACCTAAAATGGAAACAATAAAGGTTGATAAAAAAGATATTGCAACGGTTATAGGAAAAGGTGGAGCAACAATTAGAGAAATAGTTGAGACTTCTGGTGCAAAAGTAGATGTAAAAGATACAGGTGAGGTAACTGTTGCTGCTCCAGATGAGGAGTCAAGAAATAAAGCAATAGAATTTATTAAAAATCTTATAGCTAAACCAGAGATGGGAAAAATTTATAAAGGGAAAGTAGTTAAGATTATGGAATTTGGAGCTTTTGTAAATTTTTTAGGAAAACAAGATGGTTTAGTCCATATCTCAGAACTTGCAGCAAAAAGAGTTGCAAAAGTAGGCGATGTTGTAAAAGAAGGCGATGAAGTCTCAGTGAAAGTTGTAGGATTTGATAGAGGAAAAGTTAAGCTTTCGATGAAACAAGCATCAGCTTAATATTCATATATAATCAATATCACTATCAATATACTGAACATCACTAAAATTTTCTTTTATATTTTTAAAAGTATGTTGGTTTTTAGAATAAAAAGCAAAATTAAGTTTTCTTTGCCATGGAAATCCTAAATCAATTAATTTATTTTTTTTTGAAATATAAGATAAATAATCTATACGATTTTTTTTTGAAAAATTTGAAAAGATTTTAATTAGATCTGAAGTAATATCTTTTGATGAATAAATAATATTAAGTATTTTTAGATTATCTCTTTTTTTTATGTGTGTAATCACATATGAATTCTCGTAACTAAAAATAAAAATATTTTTTTTATACGGACAGTTGCTAATTCTCCATTTAAACCAACTTTCGTCTCTAACTATTCCAATAGATTTTTGTGAAAGATTATCATGATTAATTTTTATAATTTTTGAAATAGTTTTATTATTTAACTCTTCAACTTTTAAATTTCCTAGTTCATTTGTAAAAATTTCAGAATTATTTAATTTTCTAAAAGCTGGAAAAATTCTTAAAAGGTTATAAAATTTAATTTTTCGAATAAAATTATTATTATAAGACCAACTTAATTTTTTAAATATTTTCAGAGACTGGTCATTACATAATGTAATTTGTATTGGACAAATTTTCATCCATGCTTCGGTAAGTAACTTTCCATATCCTAAAGATCTATATTTAGAATCCACATAAAAATCTGTGAACCATATAGCCTTTTCTATTTTATCTTCTACTTTTAAATCAACAGAAATTAAGCCTGCATGCCCACATATTTTATTATTAATGATAAGTGCCAAAGGTTCAAAATTATTAAACCCTGAACGATACCTCCAAGCATAGTCCTCTAAAATTGATTTTTCATATTTAAAAGAAGCTTGATAAAATTCGAGAAGTTTATTTTTATCTATTTCTGAAATTTTTTTAATATGAAATTTAGTCACTGTAATATAAACTATAAACTAATATGTTTAATTCAATAAAAAAAATTACATCTAAATACACAGGTTTACTTATAAGAATGGATGATATTTCAGAAAACATGAATTGGGATTTAATGGATAAGTGCGAGTCTTTATTTGATAAACATAATATAAAACCATTATTAGGTGTAATTCCGCTCAATAAAGATCCAGAGTTATTAAAACATCCAAAGAATTTAAAATTTTGGGAAAGAGTAACTAATTGGCAAAATAAAGGTTGGGAAATAACAATGCACGGATGTAATCATGAATATACACAAAAATCAGATAAAAAAGATATCTTTAATTATGGAGGTTATTCGGAATTTTATGGATTAGATTATTCAGAGCAATTAAATAAAATTAAAGTCGGTTTAGAAGAATTTAAAAAAAGAAAAATCGATGTGAGAAGTTTTTTTGCGCCTAATCATGTATATGATGATAATACCTTGAAAGCCCTAAAAGACTCAGGAATTAAAATAATCATAGATGGGTATGGCTTATTTCCTTATAACAAATTTGATTTATTATTTATACCTCAACTTTTCTACAAAGAAATTTTTTTACCTTTTGGTATCCAGTCTACCCAAATTCATTTAAACTATTGGGATGATAAATATTTTTTAAATTTTGAAAAATTTATCAGTAAAAATTATAAGAAGATTGTTGATTTAAACTATATTTTGAATTTAGGTAAAACAAACGTTTTTAAAAATATTATAAATTATTCAGTAGAAAAAACTTTAAAAACTTTAAGAAGATTTAAGTAAAAAATTAAATTTTATATTCAAAATTTTGAGTTTTTTCATTAACTTGGAGTTCAACAGCACCATTATGTAGATGAAACCGTCTAGCCATCTCAGTTAAGGGAGATAGGGTAATTAATCTATTTAAATGATTACTTTTTTTTATTTTTTTAAATACTTCTTTTACAATCAGTTTTCCTCCTCCTTTTTTCTTAGACCATACTGTGTATGCAATCGCAATCCTTCCTACTTTTCGATCTCTTAAAGTACTTTGTAAATGTGCATCTTTAGTCATTAAATCTAGTTCTTCAACTGTCTTTGGAATATCATTTGTAAATCCAAAGCACATAATTGCACAAATTTCTTTTTTATATTTTACACCATAGATTTTACGTCCATATTCGGTTCTAAATTTAATATCGAGCTCTGGTCTTACAGGATCTTCATCAACATTACATGTTTGAAGCTCGACTAGTTCAGCTCCTTTTATCCAATCAAAAAAGTTGTCTAGTTTTTTCTTTAATTTCAAATTAAATTTTTTCATTTTTTATTTTTTTTTAAAATTTAGTAAAGTCTTTATTATTATTTTGTAATTGTGAATTTTTTATTTCAGATATGCATTTTTTGCAGATTAAGAAATATTTTTTGGATCAGGCATTCCTACTTTGTTATAACCAGCATCGACATAATGAATTTCTCCAGTAACACCAGCGGAAAGTTCACTAAGTAGGTATAAAGCGGAATTTCCTACATCATTAATATCTACATTTCTTTTTAAAAAAGAATGATCTTCATTCCATTTGTATAAAAATTTTGCATCTCCTATAGCAGATGCGGCGAGTGTTTTTATTGGACCTGCACTAATAGCATTTACTCTAATGCCTTTGGAGCCAAGGTCTCTTGCTAAGTATTTTACACTTGCTTCAAGAGCAGATTTACAAACACCCATAACGTTATAGTTAGGTATGGCTTTAGTAGACTCGTAAGTTAATGTTAACATGCTTCCACCTTTTTTCATGATCTTAGAGGCTTCTTTAGCAACTTCAGTAAAAGAAAAACATGAGACTAACATGCTTTTTAAAAAATTTTCTCTTGTTGTATTTAAATATTCACCTGACAATTCTGATTTATCTGAAAAAGCTACAGCATGAACAACAAAATCTATTTGTCCCCACTTTGCCTTGATGTCCTCAAAAAGTTTTACTACCTCTTCCTTGTTTTCTACATTACAATTTAGTGTAAATTCAGAATTTAGAGATTTAGCTAATGGAATAACTCTTTTTTTTAACGCTTCTCCAAGGTAGGTAAAAGCTAATTCAGCTCCAGCTCCTGCAAGTTTTTGTGATATACCCCAAGCAATTGATCGCTCATTAGCAACTCCCATAATTAGTCCTTTTTTACCTTTAACTAAACTCATTCATACCTTTTCAAAAATTAATGTTGCATTTGTTCCACCAAAACCAAAACTATTAGACATAACTGCATTTAATTTTACTTCCTTTTCAGTTTTAGTAACTATTGGAAATTTTTTCGCTTCTTCGTCCATTTCATTTATGTTAGCAGATCCAGTTATAAAATTATTTTTCATCATTATTAAACTATAGATTGCTTCATGTACTGAAGCAGCACCCAAGGGATGACCTGATAATGATTTAGTAGAACTTATTTTTGGAATTTTGTCTTTAAAAGTTTCACCTATAGCTTTTAATTCTGTAATATCACCAACAGGAGTAGATGTGCCATGAGTGTTAATATAATCTATTTTATTCTTGGACGTTTTTAAAGCAATCTGCATGCATCTAACAGCTCCCTCACCAGAAGGTGCCACCATATCATATCCATCTGATGTTGCTCCATAACCCGTGATTTCTCCGTAAATTTTAGCACCCCTTGACTTAGCATGCTCATACTCTTCAAGAACTAAAACTCCTCCACCTCCAGCAATAACAAATCCATCTCTAGTTTTATCATATGCTCTTGAAGCTTTTTCTGGAGTATCATTATATTTTGATGATAAGGCTGTCATAGCATCGAACATTGCGGTCATAGCCCAATGCAACTCTTCACTTCCTCCAGCAAACATAATTTTTTGTTTACCAGATTGTATAAGTTCAACTGAGTTTCCAATACAATGTCCGCTTGTAGCACAAGCAGAGCTCATAGTGTAATTAACTCCTTTGATTTTGAATGGAACGGCCAAAGTTGCAGAAGCTGTGCTTGCCATAGTTCTGGGGACAATAAAAGGTCCCATTAGTTTTGGAGTTTTAGCTCTAGTTTTATCCGCAGCTAAAATAACATTTTCTATTGAAGGTCCTCCTGATCCCATAACAATTCCAGTTGAAATATTACTTACATCTTTTTCTTCTAAACCTGAGTCTTTAACAGCCTCCTTCATGGCTATGTAATTATATGCTGATCCAGAACCCATGAATCTTATAGTTTTTCTATCAACATGATCTTGAAGATTAATATTAGGCTTTCCATGTATATGGCTTTTTAAATTATGTTCTTTATATTCTTCAGAAAAAGATATTCCTGATTTTGAGTTAAGAAGAGATTGATAAACTTCTTCTTGATTATTCCCTAGACAAGACACTATTCCAATACCTGTTACTACAACTCTTTTCATGATTTAAACAACCCAACTTTTAAATTTTCAGCAGTATAAATTATCTTTCCGTCTGCTCTCAATATACCATTAGCAAGGCCAACTACAGCACCTTCCTTTTTTAAGATTCTTTTCATGTTTATTTCATAATGTGCCATTTTGGCTTTTTTTAGAACTTCGCCAGTAAATTTTACAGAGTTTACACCTAAAGCCCTTCCTTTTCCTGGCTCACCTATCCATCCTAAATAAAAACCCACTAATTGCCACATAGCATCCAGACCTAAACAGCCTGGCATGACTGGATCGTTTTTAAAATGACAATCAAAAAACCACAAATTGTCCTTTATATCTAGCTCTGCTTTTATAAACCCTTTTTTAAACTCACCTTCATTTTTTTTTATTTCAGTAATTCTATCAAACATTAACATTGGAGGTAAAGGAAGTTTGGCATTACCCTCACCAAATAATTCTCCATTACCACAGGCAATTAATTCATCGTAATTAAAACTATTTTTTTGCATAGATTTAGAAGTAGTTTTTACTTGATTTATAGACAATTTTATATAAATAATTATAAATAATTTTTAAATACTTCAAAAAAGCTATTGTTTATGCACCAAAAAAAAGAAATTATAAATAAATTAAGATCTTCAAATCTTAGACCAACTAAACAAAGAATTTTAATAGCTAAAAAATTGTTTGATAGAAAAGAAACTTTTCATTTTACAGCTGAAACATTAAATCAAGTAATCAATAAAAAAGGGCAATCAAGAATTTCTTTGGCCACAATTTATAATACTGTTGAAGCTTTTAAAAAAGCTGGACACATAAGAGAAATTTTAACCAACAACAGCAAAAGTTATTATGACACGAACATAAAGTCGCACCATCATTTTTATGATCCTGAAACAAAAAAACTAACTGATATTGATTATCAAGAAGTTGTTCTAAACAAAATTCCAAATCCACCCAAAGGAAAGAAGATTAAAGATCTCGAGGTTATAATCAGTTTACAAAAGAAATAAATTTCATATTGACTTACTAGTTTAGAATAATTATAAACTAGGATAATTACTTTCTTACAAAAAAATTATGAGCGTTGAATATAAAAAAAATGGTTCTGGTAAGTGTCCTGTTATGCATGGTAGCATGACCGCACAAACAACTCCTACACATTGGTGGCCTAAAAATCTTAATTTAGATATTTTACATCAACATGACACTAAAACTAATCCTATGGATAAAAAATACGACTATAAAAAAGAAGTAAAAAAATTAAACTTTAAAGGGATTAAAAAAGATTTACTAAAATTAATGACAGACAGTCAAGAATGGTGGCCAGCGGATTTAGGTCACTATGGAGGTCTATTTATAAGAATGGCTTGGCATTCAGCAGGAACTTATAGAATTGCTGATGGGCGAGGAGGAAGTGGAACAGGCAACCACAGATTTGCTCCACTTAACTCATGGCCAGACAATACAAACTTAGATAAAGCCAGAAGATTACTTTGGCCAATTAAAAAAAAATATGGAAATAAAATAAGTTGGGCTGATTTAATGATATTAGCTGGAAACATGGCTTACGAGTCAATGGGATTAAAGATGTATGGCTTCTCTTTTGGAAGAGAAGATATATGGCACCCTGAAAAAGATGTTTATTGGGGTTCAGAAAAAGAATGGCTTCAAGATAAAAGATATTCAAGTAATGGCGATCGTAAATCATTGGCTAATCCTTTAGCTGCTGTTGTTATGGGACTAATTTACGTAAATCCCGAAGGTGTTGATGGAAAACCAGATCCTTTAAGAACCGCTCATGATGTTAGAGAGACATTTGGTCGAATGGCTATGAATGATGAAGAAACATGTGCATTAACTGTGGGAGGTCATTCAGTTGGCCGAGCCCATGGTAATGGCGATGCATCTTTATTAGGACCAGAGCCAGAAGCGGGAGAAATACATGAACAAGGATTTGGATGGAATAGAAAAGGTGGAGGAGGATTGGGAGTTAATCAAGTAACTAGTGGTATACAAGGCGCTTGGACAACACATCCTAATAAATGGGATGATACTTATTTAAAACTTTTATTAGACTACGAATGGGAGTTAAAGAAAAGTCCTGCTGGAGCAAATCAGTGGGAACCAATAAATATGAAAGAAGAAGATAAACCAGTTGATTTAGCTGATCCAACAATAAAAAGAAATCCAATTATGACGGATGCTGATATGGCTATGAAAATGGATCCAAGCTATAGAAAAATCTCTGAAAAATTCAGAAAAGATCATAAGTACATGGCAGACTCTTTCACAAGAGCATGGTTTAAGTTAACACACAGAGATATGGGACCAAGAAAACATTATATTGGCCCTGATGTACCAAAAGAAGATTTAATTTGGCAAGATCCAGTACCTCAAGGAAAAAAAAGTTTTAGCGTAACTAAAGCTAAAAAATTAATAGAAGCCACTGGTTTAAAAAATTCTGAATTAATTAGTACTGCTTGGGATAGTGCGAGAACTTATAGAAGAACTGATAAAAGAGGTGGAGCAAATGGAGCAAGAATCCGTTTATTGCCCCAAAATCAATGGGAAGGAAATGAACCTAAGAGATTAAATAAAGTTATTAAAAAATTAGAATTAATCGCTAAAAAAGTGAAAGCAAGTTTAGCAGATATTATTGTTCTAGCTGGAAATGTTGGTTTAGAAAAATCTATTAAAAAGTCTGGTTTAAAAATTAATGTACCTTTTAAATCAGGAAGAGGAGATGCCACTCAAGATCAAACTGATATTGATTCTTTTAAGGTTTTAGAACCCTTGCATGATGCATTCAGAAATTGGCTAAAAGAGGAATATGCAGTTGATCCAGAAGAAATGATGTTAGATAGAGCTTCGTTAATGAATTTATCTGCAAAAGAAATGACTGTACTAATTGGAGGCATGAGGGTTTTAGATACAAACCATGGAGGTTCAAAACATGGAGTGTTGACTAATAAGCCAGGAGTTTTGACAAATGATTTTTTTGTGAACTTAACGGATATGAAATTTACTTGGAAACCTCTAGATAAAAATCTTTATGAAATCATAGATAGAAAATCAAAAAAAACAATATTCACAGCAACAAGAGTTGACTTGGTATTTGGATCGAATTCAATTCTTAGATCATATGCTGAAGTTTATGCTCAAGATGATAATAAAGAAAAATTTATCTTAGATTTTGTTGAGGCATGGACGAAAATAATGAATGCTGACAGATAAAAACTAACTAATATTTAACTGATAAAAAATGTTTAAATTAATATTAATTTATGAAGTTTCTTTCGTATTATTTTGGAATATCTTATATCATTCTAATTCAGGAGTAGAAAATTGGTTTGAAGATAAAATTTTAGCAGCGATTTACACTGTTTTATCTACAATGGCTTTGGGATTTGCGCTAGTATATACTATATATATTACTGCAAAACTATCAGGTGTTTTAGATAAAATGAAAAAAATGAAAGATCCGAGGAGAGATTTAACTAAATAATGACAGAATTAACACAAGGTATTTTCTCTACAGCAAAAAGCATTTATAAGAACAATAAAGGATCAATACTTAGAACAATAATTTATACGATTGGTCATTTTGCAATTGCTATAGTAGTTTTAATGGCTATAGCTGATGTCTCTTTCACGATTGCACTTACCGACGCTATAGTTGAGCCACTAGCTAATGCAATTTGGTATTTCATGTTAGATAAATTTTGGGCTTCGAAAGTAAAAAATTAAAATCGTCCCCATAAACTATCTTTTTTTAGCCATCCTTTATACTTGTCTGATTTAGCTTTACACCAATCTTCTTTACACTTTATAATTTGTGAAAGACGTCCTTTCTTAAGTATAGCAATTGGTTTTGAATAAATTGTAGGACTTCTAAACATTATTAATTCTTCATCAATCACAATTGCAGCTTTTCTTTTTGAAAGTTGCGATATATGTATCCAACCACTATTATTTTCATGATCTCTAATTTTTCTAAAATTATCTGATTTATCTTGTATTAAAACGGGTAAAAATTTTTTTTTATAGAAAATTTTAATTGGATATTCGCGAGAGGGACCTTGCCTAAGATTTACTTTGTCATAGCGTAAAGTTAAAAAATACTCTTCTTGAGAAAAACTTAAACTTTCAAAAAATAAGATATTAGTAAAAATTATGATTATTCTTAACATTTATTTATACAGTTTGGGTTAATGGAAACTTTAGATTTTCTAAATTCAGTTTTTAATGAGTCAAATATAAGAATATGCTCATTCAAGTCATTTTTATGATCTAAAATACATTTTAAAACTTCATTTGCTTGTAGAGTTCCCATGATACCTGCTACAGGAGAAAAAATTCCTTCTGATTGACAATTATTTTCAAAATCAGGAGCATCTGGCATAAAACATCTATAACAAGGTCCTTTTTTTTTAAAATTAAATTTCATAAGATGACCAT
>CACDES010000008.1 GCA_902551865.1 uncultured Pelagibacteraceae bacterium | reverse complement strand
ACATCACAGGTAAGGAATTAATTACTATAGTTGATATAGATAAAGGCATCAAACCAAGAGATGAAGTGTCTTGCGAAATAAAATACAAAGATGGAACAAGCAAAACTATAAAAGTACTTTGTAGAATTGATACTCAAAATGAAGTTGAGTATTATAAGAATGGTGGAATTTTACAATACGTTCTTAGAAATATGTTAAATTGATGAGAAATATAATTGTAAAAGTACATCCATCAAAATCAAATCTTAAAAAAGAAGATCAGCTAGCTTGGAAAATAGCTGAGATAGCATCAGATAAAGCAAAGATTAATCAAGATGCTGTTGAAATGGTAATTAATAGAATTATTGATAATGCTTCTGTTGCAATCGCATCATATAATAGAAAACCAGTGATTTCAGCACGAGAGATGGCATTAGCACATCCAAGAAAAAATGGAGCAAGTATTTTTGGCTTAAGTTCAAAAATAAAAGTTGATTGTGAATGGGCAGCATGGGCTAACGGAACTGCTGTGAGAGAATTAGATTATCATGATACTTTTTTAGCTGCTGATTATAGTCATCCCGGGGACAACATACCTGCAATTTTAGCTGTTGCACAACAGAAAGGATGCAATGGTATAGATCTTATAAAAGGAATTCTTACTGGTTATGAAGTACAAGTTAATCTAGTTAAAGGAATTTGTTTACATGAACATAAAATTGATCATATAGCTCATTTAGGCCCAAGTGTTGCCGCTGGTCTTGGAAGTTTATTAAAACTTAATGCTGAAACTATTTATCAATCTGTTCAACAAGCTCTTCATGTAACTGTTTCCACAAGACAGTCAAGAAAAGGAGAAATTTCTAGCTGGAAAGCCTTTGCCCCAGCGCACGCTGGTAAACTTGCAGTAGAAGCAGTTGATAGATGTATGAGAGGTGAGGGTGCGCCGTCACCAATTTACGAGGGAGAAGATAGTGTTATAGCTTACGTTTTATCAGGACCAGATAAAAAATACTCAGTTCCATTACCAAACGTTAACGAGCCTAAGCAAGCTATTCTTGAAACTTACACAAAAGAACATTCAGCAGAATATCAATCTCAAGCTTTAATTGATCTAGCTAGAAGCTTACATAAAAAAATTTCTAATGTTAGCGATATCGATAATATTGTAATTGAAACAAGTCATCATACTCATTATGTAATTGGTACTGGCGCTAATGACCCTCAAAAAATGGATCCAAAAGCGAGTAGGGAAACTCTAGATCATTCTATCATGTATATTTTTGCAGTAGCCCTCGAAGATGGAGCGTGGCATCACGTGAAATCCTATACTCCTCAAAGAGCACAAAGAAAAAGCACAGTTGAACTTTGGCAAAAAATTTCAACAAGGGAAGATGCAAGATGGACTGAAAAATATCACGACCCTAATCCTAAAAATAAATGTTTTGGGGGGAAGGTAATAATAACAATGAAAAATGGATCTAAAATATCGGAAGAAATTAAGGTTGCTGATGCACATCCAGCAGGGAAAAGACCTTTTGAAAGACAACAATATATTGAAAAATTTAAAAATCTTACAGAAGGAATAATATCAGAAAAAGAGTCTAAAAGGTTTTTAAAAATTGTGCAAGATTTAAGAAAATTAAATTCTAAAAATCTTATTGAGCTTAATGTGGAGGTTTTAAAAAAACTACAAAATAAAAAATCTAAAAAATTTTCAATTTTTTAATTATATACTGAATAAAAATTTGTAATTTTCGTTAATCGATAGGACTTCATAATTAACTAATCCTCCTATAATTAATTGGATTGCAACAATTAAAATGACTACTAGCCCCAAATAACCAAGCCATTGATGTTTTCTTATGTAATCAGCGAAATAACTTGCTAAAGTTGCAATTAAAAATACTGATAATAGTAAACCAATAACCATAAGATTAAAATTCCCTTTAGATGCAGCTACGACTGCTAAAGTATTGTCAAAACTTAATATAAGATCTGCGACTAAAACTTGATAAACACCGGATCCAAAACTTGTAGACTCTTTTGATTTTAAACCAGGTGATCTAACTCTATTTTTTCCAAAAAAATCTTGTCTTAAATTATTAATTACCCAAATTAAAAGAAGTCCACCTAATATCTTTACCCATGCTAATGCAAACATGTAATTAACACCTGTCGCAAAGAATATTCTAAAAATAAAAGCTGCAGCTACGCCCCAAGCTATAATTTTTTTTCGATTATTCGGTGCATAGTTTGCTGCTATTAGGCTTATAATGATCACATTATCTGCGGCCATTACTATATTAATAAGTATTAGTTGTACGGAAATTATTAATTGCTCTAACATTGATCTGATTCATGTATATAATTTAATTAAAGAATATTAAAGAAAAATAATGATTACTAAAAGCTATTCATCCAATATTTCAAAGAAACAAATATTACTACTATCCATTCCGGTTTTTTTTTCAAATTTAGCCATCCCATTAACAGGAATAATTGATACAGGTTTAATGGGTAATTTAGGGCAGACAAAATTTTTAGCAGCTACAAGCATTGCAACCTCAGTAATGACTATGATCATATGGAGTTTTGCTTTTTTAAGAATGGGTACGGTAGGAATCGTTGCTCAATTATTTGGAAAAAGTGATTACAGAGAAATTTCAAAAACATTATTGAGGAATTTTTTAATAGCCATTGTGATATCTATAGTCATTATTTTAGTTAAACCTATAATAATAGATTTAACTAAGAATTTTTTTTTAACCTCAACTGAAACACAGGAATTAATAAAAACATATATATCTGTAAGGGTACTTTCTGTGCCTGCAGAACTTATTATTTATATTTTAGTTGGTTTTTATTTAGGTATTCAAAAAACTAATATATCAAGCTTATTTATAATTCTTTTGTCAGCATTGAACATAGTTTTTAGTTCTTTTTTTGTATTATCATTAAATCTAAATGTATTTGGTGTTGCTCTAGGAACTTTATTGGCAAACTACATAATGGCAATTATCTTTATTTTATTTACATATAATTTTATAGTTAAGAAATTTCAAATTATCCCTACTTTTCAAAAGTTAATATCTCCATCTAAAATTTTAAAATTATTTTTTATTAATTTTGATATTTTTGTAAGAACAATAATACTTACATTTTCTTTTCTTTGGATTGCTTATCTTGGATCTAAGTTAGGCGAAGATTTTTTAGCTGTTAATACAATTTTAATGCAATTTATAGTTTTAGCAGCTTTTTTTCTTGATGCTTACGCTTTTTCTACAGAAGGAATAGTGGGGTATACTATTGGCAGAAGAAATAAAAAATCTTTTTTATTGGTTACTAAAAATTCTATACAATTAAGTTTTTTTACAGCATTGATAATCTCTATATTATACTTAATTTTTTTTAAGCAAATTATAAATATTATAACCGATATAGATATTCTTAGATTTATCTCTTATAAACATGCTATTTGGATTATTATTATCCCACCAGCTGCTTCATTTTGCTATCAGTTAGATGGCATATTTATTGGAGCCTCTCAAACTAAAGAAATGAGAAATGCAATGATGGTTTCAGTTGCTTCTTTTATAGTTATCTCTATATATTTAGCAAAATATTTTGGGAATCATGGTTTATGGCTTTCAGTTCTTTTATTTATGTTGCTTAGGTCACTTACTTTGAATTATTTTTTTAATAAAATTTTGAAGAAATTTTAAATGCAATTCATATATAAAATACCAGGTTATATTCTTTTATTGTTCGGAGGCTTTTGCTTAAGCTGGGGAGGTTTTATTGTAAGGTCATTCGAAACTACGAATCCTTGGGAAATTTTATTATTGAGATCTTGTTTCTTTTTTTTAGCCATTTCTACTTTTTTATTTATAATCTATAAAAAAGATTCTGCTAAAATTATAATAAAGTCAGGCCTTCCTGCATTATTAGGTGGTTTTGTAATGTCATTTAGTTTTATCGCTTTTGTGTTTGCTATGATGAACACATCAGTAGCTAATGTTGTCTTTATAATAAGCACACAAACAATGTTTTTGGCAACATTTGGTTTCTTTTACCTTAAAGAAAAAGTTTCATTAGTAGGCTTTATGTCAATTGTTTTGGCCATGTCAGGAATTACTATAATGATTGGAGACTCAATATCTGGCGGTACTTTATTTGGCAATCTTGTTGCATTAACTATACCAATAAGTTTTTCAATTTTGGTGATGATTATAAGAAAGAATCCTAGTTTAGACCTGGTGCCAGCTATTTGGTATGCTTCTATTTTTAGCGTTATTTACTCTTTAACAATGGTAAAAGATTTTAATTTTTCACATCATGATATTTTTATGGGATTCTTATTAGGAGTTCCTCAACTTGGATTAGGTTTTATTTGTATCACAATTGGCTCAAGAACAACACGCGCTGTAACAATTGGTTTGTTAATGCTGACAGAAACTATATTTGCTCCTTTTTGGGTGTGGTTATTTATTAATGAATTGCCACCTGCAAGTGTTTTTATAGGTGGTTCTGTAATTATTCTTGCTATAATTTTAAAAAGCTTTGATAAAAAACTAGCAAATACTGTTTAGAATTGTGTCACTAAAAAAAATATTTTTAAAAACTAAATTTACTTACAGAATTTATTTATATTATAATCTTTATATTAGACATAAGTGTTTTATAGATAGAAAACAATACTCTCAATGGGGTGAAGATTTTTTTATTGATAGTTTTTTTGATAATAAAAATGATGGTATTTATTTAGATATAGGTTGTTTTCATCCGTACATGTATAGCAATACTTGTCTTTTACATCAAAAAGGGTGGAGTGGAATAAATATTGACATAAACCAAACATCGATAGATCTTTTTAATATTGCAAGACCAAATGATACCAATATATGTACTACAATTGATAAAGAAGGAAAGGAGTTTCAAATTTACTTTGATGATCCTTTCAGTCCTGTAAATACAATTGATAAAAAATCTTATGAAAGTTTAAAAAGATCATTTTTTAAAGATAAAAAAATATTTACTATTCAGTCTAAAACAATTCAAGAAATTATTGATATAAGTAAAATAGAAAACGAGATAGACTTTATAAATATAGATGTGGAAGGTTTTGACTTTGAGATTTTAAAACAAATAAATCTAAGTAAATATAAAGTAAAACTTTTATCCATAGAAACACATAATGTTGATGGTTCAAAAACAGAACATTTTGAGTCTATAAAAAAATATTTAGAGAAAGATAACTACTCTATATTACAAAGAGTTGGACCCTCTACTTTATTCGCCTTAAATACATATATTTCTATCAATAGGTAAATCTAAATTTTATTGACTTTTTGCTTAATTTAGAGGAGAATCTAATTGCAACGGGAGAGACTAATTTATTTTGGCGCCGAAGGAGCAACTACCCTAGAAACTCTCAGGCAAAAGGACCGTTGTAGTAATAACTCTGGAAAGAAGGCGATTGCCTCACCGAAGGATTAAATCTCTCAGGTACATGGACAGATAGGGAGTTGGTTAAGAGTTATTATGGAAGTACAAAAAACAGCTTTATATCAAATTCACAAAAACCTTGGGGCAAAGTTTGTTCCTTTCGCAGGTTATGAAATGCCAATTCAGTATAAAGACGGGATTGTAAAAGAGCATATTTCTACAAGAACCTATGCCGGATTTTTTGATGTTTCTCATATGGGACAATTTTTTTTAGAGGGTGACGAAACATTAACAGAAGCATTAGAAAAAATTATTCCTGCAGATTTAAAATCTTTAAAATTAAACCACTCAAAATATTCTTTTTTACTTAATAACGATGGAGGAATTATTGATGATTTAATTGTAACAAAAACAAAAAAAGGATTTTGTATAATCTTAAATGCCGCTTGTAAGGAAAATGATATAAAACAAATTTCAAAATTTTTAGGAAATAATCATAAATATCTTTTAAACAATGATTTATCTTTAATTGCTTTACAAGGTCCAAAGTCTGTTGGAATATTGGAAAAATTGATACCTGGTGTGTCTGATCTGAAATTTATGACTGGGAACAACTTTAATTATGATAATGATAATTTATATATAACAAGATCAGGTTACACAGGAGAAGATGGTTTTGAAATTTCTATTTCAAATAAAAAAGTAGAAAAGCTAGTTAATTTTTTAATATCAAATGAAGTCAAACCAATAGGTTTAGGTGCTAGAGATACATTAAGGTTGGAGGCAGGTCTTTGTTTGTATGGGCATGATTTAAATGAAAAAATCAATCCCATAGAAGCAAATTTAAAGTGGGCTATAGCAAAAAAAAGAAAAAATGTTGGTGGCTTTAACGGATGGGATAAGATTAAAAGTTTATTAGATAACGGAAGCGAAAAAATTAGGGTCGGTATTAAACCTGATGGAAAAGTTATAGCTAGGGAAAATACAAAAATATTTTCAACTGATGGTAATGAAATAGGTCTTGTTACCAGTGGAACCTTTGGTCCAAGCGTAAATGCACCGGTTGCAATGGGATATGTCAAATCAAATTTTGCTAAAGTCGGAACCCTAATAAAGTTAGAAGTTAGAGGAAAGAAATATGGAGGTAAAGTTTCGGAACTTCCATTTTATAAAAAAAATTATGTTAAATAAAAAGCGAGGTAAAAATGAGTGAAAAAAAATTTTCAAAGAAACATGAATGGGTTTCATTAGAAGGCGATATAGCTACAGTTGGAATCACTAAACATGCAACTGAATTGCTCGGAGATATAGTATTTGCAGAAGTTCCAGATCCAGGAAAATCTGTAGAAAAAGATGGTCAAGCAGCTGTTGTTGAGTCAACAAAAGCAGCTAGCGATGTTTATTCACCGATTTCTGGAGAGATTACAGAGGGAAATAAAGCCATAGTAGATGACCCAAGCAGTATTAATACAGATCCAGAGGGAGCGAGTTGGTTTTTTAAATTAAAAATGAAAGATAAAGGAGAATTTGATTCTTTAATGTCGAAAGAAGAATACGATAAATTTTGCAAGGATAATCCAAATTAAATGATAGACGATACTTCTCAAGAATTTATTAATAGACATATTGGTCCTTCAAAAGAAGATCAAAAAAAAATTTTAAATTATATTGGCAGTAAATCTTTAGATGATTTAATACAAAATACTGTTCCAGAAAATATTTTACTTAAAGATGAACTAAAAATCGGACATTCACTATCTGAAAGTGAAGCGTTGAAAAAACTCAAAATAATTTCTCAAAAAAATGAAACTTTCAGAAATTTTATTGGTATGGGATATTACAATTGTTTCACTCCAAATGTTATTTTGAGAAATATTTTAGAAAATCCTGGTTGGTATACTTCTTACACCCCATATCAGCCAGAAGTTGCTCAAGGAAGACTCGAAATGCTACTGAATTTCCAACAATTAATAATTGATTTTACAGGAATGGATATTGCTAATGCCTCATTATTAGACGAGGCCACAGCTGCTGCAGAGGCAGTAGGTCTAGCACAAAGAGTTTCAAAAAATAATTCAAAAAAAGTTTATGTATCTGAAAATTGCAATCCTCAAGTTATTGATTTAATTAAGACTAGAATTGAGCCATTTGGTTTAGAACTTTTAATTGGCAATCAAAAAGATTATTTGAAAAATTTAAATGGAGACTTAATATGTGGAGTCCTAGCATATCCTGATACTTTAGGTGAAATAGTAGATCCAAGTGAATCAATAAGTCTGATACGTAAAAAAGGTGGAAAAGCCATTATTGTTTGTGATCTTCTATCTTTAGCAAAATTAAAAACACCTGCAGAACTAGGAGCGGATATTGCAGTGGGTAGCGCGCAAAGATTTGGGGTTCCAATGGGATATGGTGGACCACATGCAGCTTTTTTTGCTACAAAAGATGAATTTAAAAGATCAATTCCAGGAAGAATTATTGGAGTATCCGTAGATAAATTTGGCAAAAAAGCATACAGATTATCTCTTCAAACACGTGAACAACATATAAGAAGAGATAAAGCAACCAGCAACATCTGTACCGCTCAAGCTCTTTTAGCAATAGTATCAGCAGCATATGCAGTTTATCATGGACCTAATGGAATTTTAGAAATTGCAAATAGAACATCCAAGTTGGCTAAATTGTTTGCAGATAACATAAAAAATTCAGGTTTTGAACTCCATACGAATAATTTTTTTGATACTGTAACAATTAAAACAAACAACAAAACTGAAGAAATTTATAAAAAAGCCATCTCAGAAAAAGTCAATTTAAGAAAAATAAATGATAAAATTTTATCAGTTGCATTTGATGAGTCAAAAAGACTTGATCATGTTAATTTGCTTTTAAAGATATTTGGGATAAGTAAAGATGTAACAAAAACAATTGATATAAATCTTGATAATCTTCCAAAAAATTTGCTAAGAACATCTAAATATCTTACTCATCCAGTTTTTAACAGATATCATTCAGAAACTGAAATGATGAGATATCTAAAAAGACTGGAAGACAGTGACATTGCGTTAAATAGATCAATGATTGCTTTAGGTTCATGCACTATGAAACTTAACGCTACAGCAGAGATGATACCTATTTCTTGGAAAGAATTTGCTCTTCCTCATCCATTTGTTCCTACAGATCAAATGAAGGGATATAAAATTTTATTCAATGATTTAATAAAAGATCTAAAAGAGATTACCGGATTTGATTCAGTATCTTTACAACCTAATTCTGGCGCACAAGGTGAGTACGCTGGCTTAATGACAATTAGAGCATTTCATAAAAATAACAATGAAGCAAACAGGAATGTTTGTTTAATCCCTAATTCTGCTCATGGAACAAATCCAGCCAGTGCTCAGATGTCTGGTATGAAAGTAGTGGTAGTTAATTGCGATGATAATGGAAATATTGATTTAGAAGATTTAAAAAATAAATCTAAAAAATATTCTAAAGATTTAGCAGCTTTAATGGTAACCTATCCTTCAACTCATGGAGTATTTGAAGAAAAAATAACTGAAATTTGTGAAATTATTCACTCTAATGGTGGCCAAGTTTATATGGATGGTGCAAATTTAAATGCCTTAGTAGGGATTGCAAAACCAGGAAAGTTTGGACCTGATGTATGTCATATTAATTTACACAAAACTTTCTGCATTCCTCACGGAGGTGGTGGTCCAGGCATGGGACCAATAGCTTGTGCAAAGCACCTAGAAGATTTTTTACCAACTCATCGACATCTTGGAGATTTAAACTCAGAAAAGGGCATGGGGTCTGTTTCTGCTGCACCATGGGGAAGTGCAAGTATTTTAGTTATATCATGGATGTATATAAAAATGATGGGATCAAAAGGATTGAAAGATTCATCAAGAATATCAATTTTAAATGCGAATTATATCTCAAAGAGATTATCTGAGAAATATAAGATTTTATACACTGGAAAAAATGGGAACGTGGCTCACGAATGTATTATTGATATAAGACCAATTAAGGAAAAATCAGGTATCACAGAGGAAGATATAGCAAAAAGATTAATCGATTACGGTTATCATGCGCCTACAATGTCTTGGCCAGTAGCTGGAACAATTATGATAGAACCAACGGAGAGTGAAAACTTAGAGGAGATAGAAAGATTTTGTAATGCTCTTCTAAATATAAAAGATGAAATTGATAAAATTGAATCTGGAAAATTCAATAAAAAAGATAATCCTATAATTAACGCACCTCACACTTACTTAGAATTATCATCAGATGAATGGAAACATACTTATTCAAGAAAAGATGCAGCTTTTCCAAAAACTTATCTTAAAGAGTATAAGTACTGGGCACCAGTCGCTAGAGTGGATAATGTTTATGGAGATAGAAATCTTGTATGCTCATGTCCTTCAATGGATGAATACAAAGATGAAGCTGCTTAAACAATGAAAATTGCAGTAATTGGGTCAGGTATTTCAGGGTTATCAGCTGCTTACTATCTTTCAAAAAAATATAAAGTAGATCTATTTGAGCAGGATGATTATTTCGGAGGTCATTCTTACACTTACGATATTAGTAAAGAAAAAAAAACTATTCCTGTCGACCTAGGTTTTATTGTATTTAATGAGATTACTTATCCAAACTTACTGAATTTTTTTAGAGAATTAGATGTTCCATTTGAAAAAAGTGATATGTCATTTTCTGTTTCCATCCAAGACAGCAGTGTAGAATATGGAGGCCGAGGGCTTAAAGCTATTTTTGCTAATAAAAAGAACATTTTAAACTTAAAATTTCTTAAGATGATTAAGGAAATTATTTTATTTTATAAAAACGCACCTTCAATTCTTAAAAATGATTTAAAAGAAGAAACTTTAGGAAACTATTTAGATAAATCAAAATTTTCAAAATATTTTATAGAGTATCATATTATTCCAATGGTTGCAGCTATATGGTCTATGCCTTTTCAAAATGCCAGAAATTTACCTCTTAAATTATTTTTAAACTTTTTTATTAACCATGGTTTGTTTAAACTAAAAGATAGACCACAGTGGTACACTGTAACTAATAGAAGCAGAACATACGTAAAAAAAGTTTTACAAAAAATTAGTGGGGAAATTTTTAAGAATTATAGAGTAAACAAAGTAAAAAGAAATGAAAGCAATGTAAGAATTCAAATTGGAAATGATTATTTAGATTATGATCAAATAATTTTGGCCTCACATGCTGATCAAAGTTTAGATATGCTAGACAACCCAACAGAGGAGGAAAAAAAAATTTTAAGTGAATTTAAATATATATCTAATAATGCTGTTTTACATACAGATGAAAAATTTATGCCAAAAAGAAAATTAGCCTGGTCTAGTTGGAACTCTATATCTAGTAATAACAAGACATGTGTAACTTATTGGCTCAATAATTTACAAAATTTAAAGTGTGGTAATAACTATTTTTTAACTTTGAATCCAATTGCTGAAATAACTGAAAGTAAAATTTTAAAAAAAATAAAGTTTACTCATCCTTATTTCAATTCAGAAACGTTAAAACTTCAAAAATCTCTAATTTCCATCCAAGGAAAGAAAAGAACTTGGTATTGTGGAAGTTATTTTGGCTATGGATTTCATGAAGATGGAATTAAATCAGCTATTAATTTAATAAAAAATTTTAAAATCTGATGAACTCATGTATTTATAATGGTGAAGTAACACACACTAGATTTAAACCAGTAAAACATTTTTTAAAATATAAAACTTTTTCACTTTTGATAGATTTAGATGAAATTGATATTTTGCATAAAAACAATTTAATTTTTTCTTATAACAAATTTAATATTTTTAGTTTTTATGATAAGGATCATGGAGAAAGAGATGGTAAGTCTTTAAAAATTTGGATATTTGATAATCTTAAAAAATTCAGGATTAATGAGAACATAAATAAGATTAAACTACTATGTTATCCAAGGGTTTTTGGCTACGTTTTTAATCCATTAAGTATTTTTTACTGTTATGATAAAAACTTGTTAAAAGCTATTTTTTATGAGGTAAAAAATACCTTTAACGAGCAGCATACATACATATTTAAGGTTAAAGATAATAATAAAATAGATCAAAATTGTAAGAAAAAATTTTATGTTTCACCTTTTATGGATATGGACACGCAATACAACTTTAAAATATTTAATCCTAATGAAAAGTTGTCTGTTTCAATTAAACAAACTGATAAAGAAGATATTGTTTTGACTGCAGTTCAAACAGGCTTTAAAAGAGAGTTTACTTTTAAGCAATTACTTATAAATTTTTTCAAATATCCACTAATGACAATTAAAATAATAACTGCGATACATTTTGAAGCATTACTATTATGGAAAAAAGGAGCAAAATATAGAAAAAGAGACAGTAAAATTAGAAATAATATAAGTTATGAAAAAGATTAATGAGTATATTTAAGATTTCAGAAAAATTTGTTCTTAATAAATTAAAATCTATTAAAGAAGGAAATTTAAAACTAGTTAATTATGATGGCCAAGTATATCATTTTGGAAACTTAGAAGACCCGTTTACAGCAGATATTAAGATTATTAACCCTGGTTTTTATTTAAATATTATTTTAGGAGGAAGTTCTGCATTAGGAGAGGCTCATATCAATAAGGATTTCTATTCTTCAGACTTAACAAATTTAATTGAACTTACTGCAAAAAATATTAAACTAATTTACTCATTCTCTGGAAAGGTTAGATTACAAAAAATCAAAAATATTTTAAAAAAGATTTTTGCATCTAATACGAAATCAAATAGTTTAAAATATATTTCTAAGCATTATGATCTAGGAAATGATTTCTTTTCAAATTGGCTTGATAAAACTCTAACTTATTCCAGCGCTATATACAAAGATGTCAATGATGATTTGGAAACAGCTCAAAAAAACAAATACCAAAAATTGATTGATTTACTTCAACTTAGTGATGGAAATAAAGTTTTGGAGATAGGTTGTGGATGGGGAGGATTTTCAGAATATTTAGCAAAAAATTATGATGTTGTTATTGATTGTATTACAATTTCTAAAAAACAGTATGAGTATACAAAAAAAAGAATATTTGAAAACAACTTAAATAATAAAGTTAATGTTTTGTTTTTAGATTACAGAGATTTAAAAGATGAATATGATAAAATAGCTTCAATTGAAATGGTAGAGGCAGTAGGAGAAAAATATCTAAATCAATATTTTAAAACAATCAAAAACTCTCTAAGATTGAATGGAAAAGCAGCAATTCAAGGAATTACTATAAGAGATAATCTATTTGACCGATATAGATCCGATGAAGATTTTATACAAAAATATATTTTTCCTGGTGGTTTCTTGCCATCTTTGAATTATATAAAAAATTTAGCCAAAAAAAATAAGCTAGAAATAGAAACCGTTAACTCTTATTCAGATGATTATGCAAAAACTCTTATGACATGGAGAAATAATTTTTTAAAAACATGGGACAATATCTCACCCTTAGGTTTTGATAATTACTTTAAAAGAATGTGGGAATTTTATTTATGTTATTGTGAAGCTGGATTCAAGGCAAAGAATATAGACTTGATTCAATTTTCAATGTCTAATAGATAAACATCATGAAAAATATATTTAGTTTAATTTTAATTTTTTTTTTAACAGGGTGTACAAATAATATGAAACCAACAGATTTTAAAGATAAAAAGCCAAGGTTAATTATCGAAGAATACTTGTCTGGAAATGTTAAAGCTTGGGGTATTCTTCAAAATCGTTCAGGCAAAGTGACAAGACAATTTTCTGCAGATTTAAGCGGTAATTGGGATGGAAAACAATTAATTCTTGATGAAAAATTTAATTGGTCTGATGGTGAAGTACAAAATAGACAATGGAAAATTAATAAAATTGACGAGCATAATTATGAAGGTACAGCAGGAGACGTAGTTGGTACAGCTAAAGGTTATTCCTATGGACCTGCATTTAAATTTGAATATGTTTTATTAGTTCCTATTAAAGGAAAAGAGATAAAGATAACTTTTGATGATTGGATATTTAAACAGGATGACAGAGTTGCTATTAATCGTGCGAAAATGACTAAGTTTGGAATTAAAGTTGCTGAACTTACAGTAATGTTTGTCAAAGATTAACGCTTATATAATTTATAAATTAAATATAAATAAATTTTATAAGGTAATAGTCTCAAGAATTTCAAAATTAATGTTAATTGTTTTGGGAAGTGAATTTCAAAAGAATTTGATTTTGTTAACCCGATATAAATTTTTTGAGCTGCAAACTCTACTGATCTTAAAAATGGCATTGGAAAATCATTTTTATCAGTCAAAGGTGTTTTAATAAATCCAGGAGATATAATTGAAACTCTAATATTATGTTTTTTAAAATCAAAATAAATACTTTCAGCAAAATTATTTAAAGCTGCTTTTGAAGGACCGTAACCACTCGAGTTTGGCAAACCTCTATACCCAGCTATTGATGAAACTATTGAAATATGGCCTTCTTTTTTCTTTTTAAAATATTTTTCAACAGCTTTTACACAATTTAAAACTCCAAAATAGTTTACATTCATAACAAATTTACTTTGTTTAATATCAATCTCTTTTTCTTTTTTTGGGTCATAGGTTCCACTACAAAAAATACATAGATCAATATCTCCAAACTCAGAAAGAATATTTTGAAATGTGTTTACACAAGTTTCCTCATTCACAACATCAAGTGGGTATGATGATATATTTTCATGTTTTGCCATGTCATGTAAAATTTCTTTCCTTCTAGCAGATACAGCAACTATCCAACCTTCACTAGCAAATTTTTCAGCAACAGCTTTTCCAATTCCACTACTTGCGCCAGTGATCCAAATTTTTTTGTGATTTTTTGACATAAATTAGTTATATATTAATTTATGACTAAGAATAAATATTTATCTTTATTTCTTTTACTTTTTATCACATTTATAGCATCAGCAATTGGAGGTTTTACTACTACATCTTTTAAAGAGCCTTGGTATTCAGAGATAATTCTTCCAAGTTTTAATCCTCCAAGCTGGGTTTTTGCTCCTGTTTGGACGACACTGTATATCATGATGTCAATTGCTATTTGGAAAATATGGATAAATTCATTTGATTTAAAAATATTGAAACTTTATTTTGTCCACTTATTTTTTAATGGTACTTGGAGCATTGTTTTTTTTGGTTTTCACCAAATAGGACTTGCTTTGATAAATTTGGCTGTGATTTTGATATTTATTATTTTTCTTATGAAAAATTATTTTAGTATTGATAAAATTAGTTTTTATTTAATGATACCTTATCTTGTTTGGTCAAGTTATGCATTAATACTTAATAGTTCTATATTCATACTTAATTAAAACCATTTTTTAGGATAATTTCTCTTTAAAATAATCCTATTAATTAGAACAGATAACAAGATTATTACTAAAGTTCCTGAAATAACCGGGAACAATATAAAATTAAAAGATAAATCCATAGAAAGAGCGACCAGAGGATTAGATGCTGCTGGAGGATGCATTACTTGAAAATAAACCATCAATATAACCGCGATACCAACTGATAAACCTAACGAGTAGAATGAAAGTCCAACAGTCTCGTTAAAGATAATGCCAACAATAATTGAGATTAAATGACCAAAAAATATATTTTTTGGTTGAGCTGTTTCTAAGTCATAAAGAACAAAAACAATGAAAACAGTTGCACCAAATGAAAACATCAACCATATTCCAGCAGAGGTTTCCAAAGTTAAAAAGGCAAGAACACCTATAACAATACCAGCTGAAACTCCTGATATAATTGGTTCATATTTTTTTTCTATTTTCATATATATTTTTTTTAAAATTAAGTTATATACACTTTAAAGGGTAAAAAAAATGATTTCTATTTTTTTAGATAGAGTGTTTAGAGCGATTAAAATTGATGCTGATCTTTATGAGGAAGTTGAAAAAGATAAATCAGCAACTGTACAAGCTGGCGTAGTTGTAGTTTTATCAAGTTTAGCCGCGGGAGTTGGTGCTTTACAAATGGGTGCTTCAAATTTTTTATTAGCCCCAATTCTCTCATTATTAAGTTGGTATGTATGGGCATATGTAATTTATTTTGTTGGCGTTAAGTTATTTGGAGGGCCTACAACAAAAAGCAATCATGGTGAATTATTACGAACAATTGGATTTTCTAGTGCTCCTGGCTTAATCAGAGTGTTTGGCGTTACTCCAGATTTAATGACAGTAACTTTTATCGGCTCAGCATTTTGGATGTTAGCTTGTATGGTTGTAGGCGTTAAATCTGCTTTAGACTATGATAGTTTATGGAAAGCATTAGGAGTTGTAATTGTTGCTTGGTTGTTCCAGGCTTTTTTCTTATTTTTAGTGATTGTTCTCTTTAAAGGTATTTAAACGGGAAAAATAGTTTTAGATAATTTACAACTATCACAAATTTTATAGCTAATAGTTATTAAATTAGATTTTACGCTTTCATCCTCTTGGTTGCATTCCTCACAAATGTAATCAAAATTTTCATCCATGTAGGACAAGATACACCTTTTAAAATATTTGATCTATTCTAATATTAAGCCATGAAACTAATATTTTTTAAAACATTTATATGTTATTTTTTTATGATGTTTATTACTCATTCATTTTCTGGGGAGCTAAAAGTCAAAAGTGGAGATGACAACTTGATGAAAAGTGAAAATTTAAAGAAAGCATATTTCGCTGGCGGTTGCTTTTGGTGCATGGAAGAAGCATTTGATAAAATTGACGGTGTAAAGAAATCTATCTCAGGTTACTCAGGAGGGCATTTAAAAAACCCTACTTATAATGATGTAATTTATAAAGACACAGGGCACGTTGAAACAATAGAAATTACGTTTGATCCAAAGAAGATTTCTTATAATGAATTATTAAATGTTTTTTGGAAAAATATTGATCCTTTTGATAAATATGGCCAATTTTGTGATAAAGGAAAAAGTTATAGATCAGTTATTTTCTTTGAAAACAGTAAACAAAAAAAAATTATTAAAAAATCTTTAAGGGAAATAGAAACTAAATTTGGTACTGCAGTGGTTACTTTAGTCTGGAAATTTGACAAGTTTTATGAAGCCGAAACCTATCATCAAGATTATTATCAAAATAATTTCCTTAGATATCTAGCTTATAAAAAAGCATGTCAAAGAGAGGAGGTGTTAAATAAAATATGGAATTAAAAAGATTAACAATATTAATAATATGTTTTTTTTTCATGACTAATCTTAATGCTAATTTAATCAAACCAAACAAACAATTGGGAGCTTTTGACGTAGTAAAATTACAGCTTGAGGCTTTAAAGAATAATAACGAAAAAGATTTGGGTATTGAACAAACATGGTTATTTGCTCATCCTGATAATAAAAAAGTTACAGGGCCTTACTCAAGATTTAGAATAATGATTTATGGTGAGCAATATAAGCACTTAATTAATCACGCTTCTCACAAGATAAAACTTATTACCAACAGTCCTAATACTTACGTTTATAGAATTGAAATTTTAACAAAAAACAAAAAATTATACTTTTATGAATGGCATGTTCAAAAAGGTAGTGATGAAAGTTGTGAAGGATGTTGGTTTACATCTGCAGTCTCTCAACCAGTTGATCAAGGAAATACGATTTGAAACGTCCTCCTTTTATTTATAGATATTTAATTGTTGGATGTATTCTTGTTTTTCCACCAATTTTAAGTTCGCACTATGGCTCTATATATTTAGGTAGAGAAAATGGAATACTTCTAGGTTTCTCGGTTGGAATAATTTGTGTAACTTTTGCATGTTGGAAATTATATATCGATGATTGGAGGGACGACGAAGACTAATGAAATTTGTAACCTCTAGATCTGAAGCATTAGATAAACTTAATCAATTTATAGAAAATGATATTTCAAACTATAACAATAAAAGAAATTTTGACTTTGGTGTGGCTAACAGAAGCAATGTTTCTTGTTTATCTCCTTATATAACTCATAGATTAATAAATGAGTATGAAACTGCAAAACTTGTTTTAAAAAAATATCCTTTTCAAAAAGTAGATAAGTTTATCCAAGAAATATTTTGGAGAATTTATTGGAAAGGTTGGCTTGAACTTAGACCAAAAGTCTGGACTGACTTTATAGAAGACCTTAAGATTATTAAAGAGGACGAAAATTATTTGAAAGCAACAAATGGTGAAACTAATATTGAATGTTTTAATGATTGGGTAAACGAACTAAAAAATTTTAATTACCTTCATAATCATACAAGAATGTTGTTTGCGAGTATCTGGATATTTACTTTAGGATTACCTTGGCAAAAGGGTGCAGAATTTTTTTTAAAACATTTATATGATGGAGATTCAGCTTCTAATACCCTAAGTTGGCGTTGGGTTGCTGGAATACAAACAAAAGGAAAAAATTACTTAGCTCAATCTTGGAACATAAGTAAATTTACAAACAATAAATATAAAGAAGTTAAGTTAAATGAGACTGCCTTACCAATAATTGACAAAAGAGAGTATAAAATTTCTCCTGTTCAAATCAATAAGAATGAAAATTTAAATGATCATTTGATTGTTTTCGAAAATGAAATGCATAATGATATTCATGAGCAAAAAAGATATAAAAAAATTTATTTTGTTTTACTGGGTAATGAAAATAGATTAGTTAACTTATCCTCAAAAGTAATTGATTTTAAAAGAAATATTATCAAAACAAAATTGAATGACATCCAACATGAAGCTGAAATATTAGACGGAAACGGTTTAACAAATTTTACCAAAGATTTTAAATCATTTGATGTTTTATATCCGTCTATTGGTGAAAATTTCTCACTTTTAAAAAGATTAGTAAAAACAAATAACCTCAACATAAACTTTATTACTCGAAAAGAAGATGAATTTTGCTGGAAATTCTCTAATAAAGGTTATTTTAATTTCAAGTCTAATATACCAAAAATACTATCAACTTTTAAATTGAATTAGATTTGGAGCATTTTTTAGAGCAATATTTTACTTTTTCCCAATTTAATCTCCATTTTTTCCTCCAAGTGAAAAATTTGTTGCAAGCTGGGCAAATTTTTTTTGGTAAATTAGTTTTTTTTATCATTAAGTAGATGTTTATTCTTTATAAAAAGAAAAAAAGCAGCAATTTCATAGAAAATATTCAACAAAAAAAATAAAGGTTTAATTTTAAATATTTTATATAAAAAATTATATTTAGGTACATTTTTCCAAATTATTAGAAAAGACTCTGCACCATCTATTAATTTATCATCTTGTAAAACATGCATTCTTCGTAAAAGTTCTTTATATGATTTAGATGTAATTTTTTGAGCTTCTATATTATTAGTAACATCTATCCATTCGATTTTATCATTACAGTGTTTTTTATAATGGCTGATTTCAGCCTTACAAATATTACATGAATTGTTAAAAAAAACTTTAACCATTAGTATTTTCTTTTATAAAATTATTTGCGGCTTTAAAAATTCGAGTTTTTCTCTCTTTGTTCATTTTTTCTGACACTCTAACCATCATCGCTAATCTAGGATTTTTTAAAAAGAATTTTTTATTTTTATCAATAAATTTCCAATACAATCCATCCATAACATCACACCAAGGCCCTTTCTTAAAGTGCATCATTTTGAGAAAGTAACTTGAACCACAAATATAAGGTTTCGTTGCAAAAATTCCACCATCACTAAACAAACCCATACCATAAACATTCGGAGACATTACCCACTCTGAAGAGTCAACAAACATTTCCATAAACCATTTGTAAACTTGTTTAGGATGGATCTCACAAAGATTCATAATATTGGATAGTATCATTAATCTCTCAATGTGGTGGGACCATCCGAAACGTTCTGCATTTTGAATTGAGAAATCAAGTGGATCTAAACCAGTAGTTCCATCATACCAAGATTTTTTCATTTTTCTTTTATGATTAAAAAAATTTGATTTTTCTAATTTATTTTCAAAATTTTGATAAATACCTCTCATAAACTCTCTCCACCCAATAATTTGTCTGATGTATCCCTCATAGGAATTAACAGGAACTCTATTTTCTATACTCTTTAATTTAAGAATAAGTTCTTCAGGTGTGATGAGTCCAATATTGATTATTGGACTTAAAGCGCTGTGAAACATAGTGTTAGATCTTTCACTTACAGCATCTTCATAGTCGCCAAATAATTTTATTCTTTCTTTTAGGAATTCATCAAGTTTTTTATGAGCATCTTTTCTAGTAGTAGGAAACCAAAAATTTTCAGTATTTCCAGGATGATCATTAAAATTTAAATTAATAAATTTTTTTAAGTCATTAGTATGTTTAGAATGATTTAATTTAGAAACAGTTGGAATTTTAATATTTTTCGGTAATTTTTTTCGATTGTCCTCGTCGAAGCTCCACCTATCTCCTTTTGGTTTTCCATTTTTATCCATTAGAATGTTCAATTTTGTTCTAATAATTTTATAAAAATTAGCCATAAAAGGTTTCTTATATTTTGAAAGATATTCTTTAAATTCATTTCTAGTACTCAAAAACATAGGTGAATTTAATTGATTAACAACTACACCTGTATTTTTTAGTAGTTTCAGTATTTTTTTTTCAAAAGGCTTATCTTCTATTTCAAAAAAACTTACTTCTTTAATTTTTTTATCTTTAATTATTTTTTCAATTTTTTTTTCGTAAGATGTTTTAAATTTGGAATTAACATCTTCATAATGCACCTTGAAATTGTTTGATTTTAGCTCATCTCTAAAAGATCTCATTGATGATAAAAAGAGAAGAATTTTCAATTTATGATGTTTTTCATAGGTACATAAATCATAATCTTCAGCCATAAAAAAAGTGTGATCCTTGTACTTTTTTAAATATTTTGGACTAAATAATTGATTTCCAAGTATTATAAATAGCTTCATCTATGACAAATTATAGAATTTTAAATAGAAATAAACGCGTCATTATTTGCCTATTTATTTAAAATAATAGTGATAAAAAGCCGTTATGAAAAAATTAATTTTAGGAGCAACAGGATCAATAGGATCTTCTCTGGCTAAAAAAGTAGTGTCAGAGGGAGGAGAAGTCCATTTAGTTGGTAGAGACAAAGCAACTTTATCTAAAATTGCCTCTGAATTAAACTCCACTTTTACAACTTGCGATGTATTAGAAGAAAATTTTTCTGAAAAAATTTTTAGCGATTTAGGAGATACTCCAATAAATGGTTTAGCATATTGTGTTGGGTCAATAGATTTAAAGCCTATAAAATTGACAAAAAAAAGTGATTACATGCAGTCATTTAATTTAAATTTGGTTTCAGCAATTGAAATTATAAGAAGGGCTTCTGATAGCTTAAAACAAAACAAAGGTTCAATAGTTTTATTTTCTACTGTAGCAGTTAGAAGAGGTTTTACTAATCACAGTATCGTTTCATCTGCTAAAGGAGCAATTGAGGGATTAACCGTATCTTTAGCTGCAGAATTTGCTCCAAACATAAGAGTGAATTGTATAGCTCCAAGTATATCAAAATCTAAAATAGCAAATTTTATTTTAAAAAATGAAAAAATGGCAGATAGCATTGCTAAAATGCACCCTTTAAAAAGAGTAGGAGAGGGAAGCGACTCTGCGTTAGTTGCAAATTTTTTATTAAGCGATAATAGCTCATGGATTACTGGACAAATTCTAGGTGTAGATGGTGGAAGATCATCTTTAACATAGTTATGAAAAAAATATTTTATATAATTTTAATAAGTTTTATGTCCCAATACGCATACTCTGCGGGTAGCGATAGTTCAGACGAAAGTAAATCAAGCTACTATGATGATGCAAAAAAATTAGTAATAAGAGCAGGTAAATTAGAAAAAAAAGAAAAAATTGATAAAGCTAAAAAACTTTATACTCAAGCTTTCAAAAAATTGGAAAAAGCATATTCTTCTGAAAAAAAGAATCCAGATATTTTAAATTATATGGGTTATACATCTAGAAAAATTGGCAACTTTGAACAAGCTGAAAAATTTTACCTTACAGGGCTTAGTATAAAGCCCGATCATAATGGTATTAATGAATACCTTGGTGAGCTGTATGTTCAAACAAATCGAATAGATAAAGCTAACGAAAGATTGGATGTTTTAAAAAATTGTAACTGTGAAGAATATAAAGAGCTAGAACTAATTATTAAAACTCGGGGTTCTAAAGTATATTAAGAAAGATCTAAAGCAAATTTTTTAAGTTTCTCGATAGGGATTAATTCTAAAGTTTTTATATTTGTTTTTTTTAAGTATATAGAACATGCTACATTTTCCTCTAAAGCTCTAGCATACCAAGTAGCACACAAACACCAACTGTCACCTTCTTTTAATCCTGGAAATCCAAACTCTGGATGAGGTGTTATTAAATCATTTCCAACTTTTTTTGACCATACCAGGAATTCATTAGTGACTTTTGCACAAACTGTATGAACACCTCGATCGTTTTTATCGGTGTTGCAACAACCATCTCTCAACCAACCAGTTAAAGGTTCATTAGAGCAAGGTTCTAAAGTTTCTCCAAAAACATTTTTCTGTTTTACTTTACTCATTTATTTAGAATTATCTTATAATTTAGTTGGGTTTGGCTGTCCTTTATACACTTTTTCAGGGTCAAACTTTTTTTCTTTTTCTTTAAA
>CACDES010000007.1 GCA_902551865.1 uncultured Pelagibacteraceae bacterium | reverse complement strand
ACTATTCTGATGTTTTTTATTTATTTTAAGATTATTATAAATTTTCATTTTACCATTTAAGTTCTTTCTGAAAAAAATTAGTTTTTACACTATATTTTTTTAATAAAGACGGTAGATCATCATCATTTTTAATTTCATTTCTGTGAACGCCATTGTAGATAAATAAACTATCTATATTAATATTGTTTGCACCTTTAATGTCAGTTCTCAAATTATCTCCAATAGCTAAAACTTTTTCTCCAGTATCAAAACACATTTTATAAATTTCTTTATATGGTTTACCATAATATATGACTTCACCTCCTAGCGTTTCAAAAGTTTTTGCTAATGCTCCTGCACAAAACTCCTCTGCATCACCTCTGTGAACAGTCAAATCAGGATTTGTACATAGAAATTTTTTAGAAGTGTAATTTTTTAGTAAATCTTTGTAGTAATCTAAGTCTTGATGGTGATCATCAAAAAGACCAGTGCAAAGTATAAAATCACAGCTATCTAAAGAAGTCTTATTCTCTAATACTTTCTCAAATATCGATTGATCTCTAGATGGGCCTAAATGATAAAAACTTTTTCCATATTTATTTTGGTTAATTGCATACATTGCCGCTTCACCTGATGTTATTACTTTAGATAAAAATTTATCTTTCATTTTCATTCTTTTTAAAAACTCAACAACTTTAGAGCTAGGTCTAGGCGCATTAGACAAAAATACAATTTTTTTTGAGCTTCCACTCAAATTTTCAACAACTTCAATTGCTTTTGGTTTTAAGGATATTCCGTTATGCATCACTCCCCATAGATCTATTACGAAAGTGTCATAAGAGTGAAATACCTCTGATAAATGATTTAAGTTTCTCAATTTTAAAGTCTCTCTTAAGTTTATCTCTTAAAATATAGCAATTTAGCCTTTTTTTTAATGATTTTCGCCTCTTGAAATCTTTACAAAACTCACCATATCAGCCCTACATAAAAATTACAGGAGAATATGTATGAAATTTAGACCCTTGCACGATCGTGTGCTAATTAAAGTGTTAGACAGCGAAGAAAAAACCGCAGGTGGAATAATTATTCCAGATACGGCAAAAGAAAAACCTCAAGAAGGTGAAGTAGTAGCTGTTGGTCCAGGAGCAAAAAACGAAGATGGTAAATTAACTCCAATGGATGTTAAAGTAGGTGATATAGTTCTTTTTGGTAAATGGTCAGGAACAGAAGTAAAAATTGACGGAAAAGAATACAGTATTATGAAAGAGTCAGACATAATGGGAATTTCAAAAGGTAAAAAATAATTTTTTAAAGGAGAATAAAAATGGCAAAGATAATTAAATTTGACACAGAGGCTAGAACAAAAATGTTAAAAGGTGTGAACACTTTAGCTAACGCAGTAAAAGTTACTCTAGGTCCAAAAGGTAGAAACGTAGTAATGGATAAATCTTACGGCGCTCCTAAAATTACTAAAGATGGAGTTTCAGTTGCTAAGGAAATTGAACTAGATGATAAATTTGAGAACATGGGTGCTCAAATGGTTAAAGAAGTTGCTAGTAAAACAAACGATAACGCAGGTGATGGTACAACAACTGCTACAATCTTAGCACAGGGAATAGTAAATGAAGGATTGAAATATGTAACCGCTGGAATGAACCCAATGGATATTAAAAGAGGAATAGATAAAGCGGTAGAGTTTGTTATTGATAAACTAAAAACTACATCCAAAAAAGTAAAAGCAAATGAGGAAGTTGCTCAGGTTGGTACAATTTCTGCTAATGGAGAAAAATCTATTGGAGATATGATTTCTAAAGCTATGCAAAAAGTTGGCAATGAAGGTGTGATAACTGTTGAGGAAGCAAAAGGAGTTGAAACAGAACTAGATGTTGTTGAAGGTATGCAATTCGATAGAGGTTATCTCTCTCCATACTTTGTAACTAACACTGAAAAAATGACATCTGAACTGGACAATCCTCTAGTGCTTTTGGTAGAGAAAAAATTAACTAATTTACAACCAATGGTTCCATTGCTTGAGTCAGTAGTCCAAGCTAATCGACCTTTAATGATTATTTCTGAAGATGTAGAAGGTGAAGCCTTAGCAACTTTAGTTGTAAATAAATTAAGAGGTGGATTAAAAGTAGTTGCTGTAAAAGCACCAGGTTTCGGAGATAGAAGAAAAGCAATGTTAGAAGATATTGCTATCTTAACTGGAGGACAGGTTATCTCAGAAGATATTGGTCTTAAATTAGAAAATGTAAAAATTAATGATCTTGGATCTTGTAAAAAAGTAAAAATAGATAAGGAGAATAGTACTTTAGTAGCCGGTGAAGGTAAAAAATCGGATATCGAAGCTAGATGTAATCAAATTAGATCAGAAATTAATGAAACTACATCTGATTACGATAAAGAAAAATTACAAGAGAGATTGGCTAAACTTGCTGGTGGTGTTGCCGTAATTAAAGTTGGTGGTGCAACTGAGGTCGAGGTTAAAGAAAGAAAAGACAGAGTTGAAGATGCCCTTAATGCAACAAGAGCAGCTGTTGAAGAAGGAGTAGTAATCGGAGGTGGCTGTGCTTTACTTTATGCTGCCCAAGATTTAGATGGTGTAAAAGTCAAGGGGGATGACCAAAAAGCTGGTGTAGAAATAGTTAAAAAAGCTCTTCAAGCTCCCATCCGACAAATTACTGCAAACGCAGGTGTAGATGGTTCTGTAGTAGTTGGAAAACTTTTAGAAGGTAAAAAAGCTTCTCAAGGTTATGATGCACAGAACGAAGATTATGTTGATATGTTTGCTAAAGGAATTATTGATCCAACTAAAGTTGTAAGATCAGCATTACAAGATGCTGCTTCAATAGCTGGACTATTAATTACAACAGAAGCAATGATCGCAGACAAACCTGAGGAGAAAGATGCTGGTCCTGCAATGCCTCCAATGGGCGGCGGCATGGGTGGAATGGGCGGCATGGGTGGAATGGGAATGTAATTTCACCTAACCAAAGATTTTAAAAAAAGGCTGCAATTTTGTAGCCTTTTTTTTTGCAATAAACAAACATGCTGTAGAGCTTAGTATCAATCCATCTTTAAGAACTCTTAGATTATTATCAGCTAAAGTTTTCCCTGTAGATGTAATATCAGTAATTATTTCTGAGGACCCTATAAAAGGATAAGTCTCTGTGGCACCTAGGCTGGGTATCAATTTATATTGAGTAACACCCTTGGAAATTAAAAAATCATTAGTTAAATTTGGGTACTTAGTTGCTACTCTCAACCTGGAATTTCTTTTAGATCTTATATCAAATGATACTTCTTCGAGATCAGCAATCGTTTGCACATCTATCCAATCATCTGGCACAGCAATAACTAGGTTCGCATTTCCATAATCAAGTTTTTTTTGAATATTTATTTTATCTTGTAAATTTTTATCTGACTCTTTTAAAAGATCTAGACCAGATATACCCATATCTAAGGTTCCGTCTCCTAATCTTTGAATAATTTCTTTAGCGTGTAGAAATATAATTTTAACGTTAGGATTATTTTCGATAGTGCCAAAATAATTTCTTTCTTTTTCACTTTGTATAATTTTCAACCCATTATCACTAAAAAATGATAATGATTTTTCTTTTAATCGCCCTTTACTTGCCAAACCTATAGTAATTAAATCTTTCATATATTTTTTAAGTTTATTGCTGCACCAACGGCAGGGATATTCTTTTTGGCTCCTAAACTTTTAAGCAAATCATCATAACGACCACCCGAAGCAATTTCTTTTGTTCCTGAAAATACTTCAAACACAATTCCAGTATAATATTCAATGTCTCTACCAAAATTTGTAACAAAATTAATATCTTGATTTAGTTTTTTTAAATTTTGAATAGATTTAAAATTTTTAAATATATTTTGTTTAAGGTTATGCTTTTTTGTAAAATTTAATAACTCATTATCTAGTTTTGAAAGTTTGCAATTAATTTTTAAAAAAGTTTTAATAATTTTTACAATTTTTTTCCCGTCAGCAAATGATCTTGGGTCTTTAATCTTTTTATCAAATCTTGTTAAAATTTCTGTTACTGACCTTCCCGCAATCACTTTACCTTGATCAAATTTTTTCATTTCATAAAATCTTTTTTTATCTGCATCAAAGGTAACTGCATCAATATCTGTATTTTTTTCTAATCTTTTTAAAAGTTCTTCAAAGTAACTTGGTCTCCAAAAGTGTCTTATTAATCTTAGCTTCCATCTTTCAGGCATTTCGAGAGCATTGATCAAGCTCTTAAATAAACTTATGTTACCTACTTTAATTTTAATTTTTTTCATTTTAATTTTTTTTGCTGAACTTAAGATTGTACTGATTACTTTAAAATCATCTTTAATGAGGTTTTTTGAACCTAGAATTTCGATACCTAATTGATCATTAATAAAGTTAGTACCTTTACTGCCTGATCTTCTATATGCTTGACCAGAGTAATAAATTTTTGAGGAAGATTTTTTTTGCAAGAAACTTATACATGATGCAACTGTTAAATCTGGCCTTAAACACATCGTTTTTCCATCTTCTCTATCAAAAGTAAGCATTGAACTTCTAAATTTTTCACCAGATCTTTCAATGATATAATCTGAGTCTAATAGAACATCAGGTTCCGCTAAAACAAAACCATTGCTCTTAAAAGTTTTAATTATTGCTTCAGATAATTTTTTTGATTTCATTAACTAATTCTTTAATTTCAATTGATTTTTCTTCACCTGAACTTAGGTTCCTTAAAGTTGGCTTTCCTGATTTAATTTCATTCTCACCATATAAAATAACAGCTGGAGATTTTATTTTGTTCGCATACTCCATTTGTTTTTTTAGTTTACTTTCTCCCGGATAAATTTCCGTGCTTACACCAGCCTTTCTTAATAATGTTTGAACATTTATGTAATCTTTCATTGAATTTTTATCGAAAACACAAATCACGACTGGTTTAGATTGTTTAACTTTAAACTCTTTTTTTTGCATCAAAGCATAAACTAATCGATCTAAACCAATTGATATTCCTGTAGCAGGAGCATCATAATTGCCAAAATTACTAACCAAATTATCGTATCTTCCGCCACCTCCTATGGATCCAAATTGAATCACTTGCCCTTTATTGTTTGTTACATCAAATTTTAAATTCACTTCAAAAATTGGTCCTGTGTAATATTCGAGTCCCCGAATAATTGATGGATCGAATTCAAAATTATTAAAATTGTAATCCTTAAATATTTTCAATATCTCAACTAAATCTTCTGTTTCGGGTGAATTCTTCTTAAGTGTTTCTTCTATTGTTTCAATATCCTCAGTCTTTAAATTTGCTCCTTTAGTGAAATCACCTGATTTATCTTTTCTTCCCTCGCCTAATAATTCTTTTACTCCAATCCAACCAAGTCTATCAATTTTATCTAGGGCTCTTAAAGCTGTAAGCTTTTGTTCACTGTCGTTAATATTTATTTTTCTAAATAATTCTTCAGTGATTTTTCTTGATGAGATTTTGATTATATATTCTGATTTCTTAAGACCACACTTTTCAAGAATTTCTGAAATCATGACACATAATTCTGTATCTGCTTGTAAACTTTTTGTGCCAACAAAATCTGCATCAAATTGTAAAAATTCTCTAAACCTGCCAGGTCCAGGTTTTTCATTTCTCCAGACAGTACCCAGTTGATATCTTTTAAAAGGTTTTGGAATCTCTAAATAATTTTTTGCAACATACCGTGCTAATGGTGCCGTTAGATCATATCTCAAAGATAACCATTTTTTTTCATCTTGAAACGAAAAAACACCTTCATCCGGCCTATCTTTGTCAGGTAAAAATTTTCCAATACTATCCGTATACTCAAAACTTGGGGTTTCGAGATACTGAAAACCATACTTGATCATAACTTCTTTAATGTTTGAAATTATAAAATCACGTACAAGTAATTCTTTTTCTTGTCTGTCAACAAACCCTAACGGAAGTTCTTTTGAAGGTTTGTTTTTTTTATCTTTCGTCATTTTTTGGTACAGCAGGGTGGATTCGAACCACCGACCCCTAGTTCCACAAACTAGTGCTCTAACCAACTGAGCTACTGCTGCATAACTCCTTTTTATATTAATTATTAATAAATTTATATTTTAAAATATGTAATGATTTAGCTAAGCAATAGCCTAGCGTGCATTCTGTGAGAATGTGATGTAAAAACAGAAGTTGTTTTTTTTATAATCATTGATGTGTATTTAAGAAGTAATTGTGTCTTTTTCAAGGAAAAATTACCGGGACAAAAAACTATTTAGAGCTTAGTGTCCCGTTAATCTGTGATTTTGGAAATAAGATTTAAGATGTTTTCTGCAATTTAACTGCGGAAGGACCTTTTTCTCCATTCTCCACTTCAAACGTTAACTCATCACCTTCGTTTAAGTATTTTAAACCAGCTTCTCTAACTGCTGAAGAATGAACGAACACGTCTTTTTCTTTGTCTTCTCTTTCAATGAAACCATAACCTTTAGTGCCATTGAACCACTTCACTTTACCTTTTAGTGTACTCATATTGTTTACTTTTCCTTATTTGTTATTAACTTTAGTTAGTAAAATACTAACTGAGAACCTTAAATAGATTTGTCTCTAAAATGTCAATAGATGATTTAAATAATCTAAAAAATTGTTTTTTTGCAACAGTAATTAATAAATAATAGACACTAAACCTGCAATAAATACGAGGCCAATTCCTATATAAATTAGTTTATTTTTAACAATATGGGATTTAATTTTTTGAATGTCGGATCCTTTATAGCTTAATCCTGCATCTAAATCAGATGATTTGCTAAAACCTTGATCTCTTCCAATTTTTAAAAATTTCGCTTTTCTATGTTCATAAACTTCTTCTTTTGAAAAACTTTCAAAGCTACGTAAATTTTTTATAATTGAGTGCTTAATATCATCAGCTATTGCCTCTGGGTTCCTATGTGCTCCTCCAAGAGGTTCGGGAATAATTTCATCTATAATTCCTAGATTTAGTAAATCATTTGCAGTCATTTTCATGGCTTCAGCTGCTTGTAGAGATTTTGTTGGGTCTCTCCAAAGTATTGAAGCACAACCTTCCGGAGAGATAACCGAATAGATTGAGTTTTCTAACATGATAACTTTATTTGAAGATGCTAATGCAACTGCACCGCCTGATCCGCCTTCCCCTATAATAATCGAAATATTTGGAACACTTAATGACATAGAAGACTCTATTGAATGAGCTATAGCTGACGCTTGACCTCTCTGCTCAGCACCAATTCCAGGATATGCTCCTGGCGTATCAATAAAGATAACTACAGGAATTTGAAAACGATCTGCTAGCTTCATCAATCTAACACATTTTCTATATCCTTCTGGACGCATCATTCCAAAATTTCTTTCTATTCTTGTATTTAAGTCTTCACCTTTTTCTTGACCAATAACTAAAACAGACCTGTTGTCTATTAAACCAAAGCCTGCAATTACAGATTTGTCGTCTCCAAAATATCTATCGCCTGATAATAATGTAAATTGATTAAATATTTTGTTAATATAAAAATTTGCTTTAGGTCTATCTTCGTGACGAGCAACTAAAGTTTTTTGCCAGCCATTTAAATTTTTATAAGTCTGTTTTAATTTTTCGTTAATTTGTTCCTGAGTGATTTTGATTTTTTTAGTATCTACTTCTGATATTCCTTCTGATCCGAAAGGGCTTTTGAGATTATCTATTTCTTCCTCTAGAGTTTTGATTTCTTTTTCAAATTCTAAGTAATTTTTCATAATATTAAATAGTATAATTCTACTATTAATAGAATTCAATTAAGTCAATAAATTGTCTTAAAAAATGTCACAGTAATTAACATTTAACTTTAAATAACCAAAACAGATAGGTAAAAATATCAATTATTTATGAATTATATTGAAAAAAATAACCTCAAAATAGACTCAAAATTATTTGAATTTATTAACAAAGAAGTAATTCCAGGTACAAATATCAAACCTGAGGATTTTTGGACAAATTTTGGAAAAATAGTCCATGAACTTACTCCTATAAACAAATCTCTCATCGAAAAAAGAGAGATTATTCAAAAAAAAATTGATAATTGGCACAAAAAAAATGAAGGAAGAGATTTTAATAAAGAAGAATATATAAATTTTTTAAAATCTATTTCATATATTGTTAACTCAAAAGAAGATTTTAAAATAAACACATCAAACGTTGATAAAGAGATCTCTTCAATTGCAGGGCCTCAACTAGTTGTTCCTGTAGATAATGCTAGATATGCACTGAATGCAGCTAATGCCCGATGGGGAAGTTTGTACGACGCCTTATATGGAACAGATGTAATTCCAGGAGAAAAGGGAGATAGTTATAATAAAGAAAGAGGTGATAAAGTTATTTCCTATGTAAGAAAATTTTTAAATCAAGTCTTTTCTCTTAATACTGGAGATTGGGAAGAAGTAACTAAAATTCAAATTGAAGGAGATGAATTAGTTTTAGAAATTAATGAGAAAAAAAATTATTTAAAAGATAAAGAAAAGTTTGTTGGTTTTAGTGGAGAGAAAACTAAACCTAGTTCTATATTGCTTAAAAATAATAACCTTCACATTGACATTATTATAGACTCAAAAAGCACTATCGGTAAAAATGACAAGGCAAATATTTCTGATTTTATTATTGAATCAGCTATCTCTACTATCGTAGATAATGAAGATTCAGTTGCTGCTGTTGATGCTGAAGATAAAATTAAATGCTACAGAAATTGGCTAGGTTTGATGAGAGGTGACTTAACAGCAAATATGGAAAAAAATGGAAAAAAATTTGTTCGAAAACTAAATAATGACAGAAACTACACTGCTAAAAATGGATCAAAAATTAAGCTTCATGGAAGAGCTCTCTTATTAAATAGAAATGTTGGACATCTAATGACCAACCCGTCTATTATATTAAAAGATGGATCTGAAATTCCAGAAGGTATTATGGATGCCTTTATTTCTACTTTATGTGCGCTTCATGATTTCAAAAGTAAAAATAATTCTCGAACAAATTCATTTTATATTGTTAAACCAAAAATGCATGGTCCAGAGGAAGTGGCTTTTACAAACACTTTATTTGAAAAAGTAGAAGATGCACTTAGAATAAAAAGATACTCGATTAAAGTTGGTATAATGGATGAAGAAAGAAGAACTACTGTAAACTTAAAAGAATGTATAAGACAAGTAAAAGAGAGAATTGTTTTTATTAATACAGGTTTTCTAGATAGAACTGGAGATGAAATGCATACTTCATTCGAAATAGGACCAATGATTTTTAAAGGTGAAATGAAAAAATCCATTTGGCTAAATTCTTATGAAAACTGGAATGTTGATATAGGTTTAGACTGTGGTTTTTCTGGTAAAGCTCAAATTGGAAAAGGCATGTGGGCTATGCCAGATAAGATGGGAGATATGATGGACCAAAAAATTGGTCACCCTAAATCAGGAGCTAACTGCGCTTGGGTTCCTTCACCAACAGCTGCCACATTGCATGCTATTCATTATCACAAAGTAAATGTATTTGATGAACAAGAAAAAATTAAATTAAGAGAAAAAGCAAAATTAGAAGATATCTTAGAAATACCAACTGCTGATAGAGCGAATTGGTCTATCGATAACATAAATCGTGAACTAGAGAATAATGCACAAGGTATTTTAGGTTATGTTGTAAGATGGATTGATCAGGGAGTAGGTTGTTCTAAAGTCCCCGACATAAATAATATCGGCCTCATGGAAGATAGGGCAACACTAAGAATATCATCTCAACATATAGCTAATTGGTTACATCATGGTGTTTGTGATAAAGACCAAGTAATGACTGTGATGAAAAAGATGGCAAGTATCGTTGATGAACAGAATAAAAATGATACGAATTATAAAAAAATGTCTAATGACTTTGAGGGTTCGGTAGCTTTTTCAGCTGCTTGTGATTTAATTTTTAAAGGAAGAGTTCAGCCTTCTGGGTATACTGAACCTCTTTTGCATCAAAAAAGGCTAGAAAAAAAGTCATCAATTTAACTTTCTGTTACAGGCACTCGATTCTTAAAAGCTGAGAATAATGTTCCATCATCTAGCTGTTCGATTTCACCTCCAACTGGCAATCCTTGAGCTAGTTTTGTAATTTTAATTTTATCGTTTTTAATTGTGTCTTCAATATAATGAGCAGTTGTTTGACCTTCTACAGTTGCACTTGTTGCAATAATAACTTCTTTAAGACTATTTTTCTTTATCCTTTTAACAAGGGAATCAATTAATAAATTCTTTTGTTCATAGTTTTCACTTGAATTTAATGTCCCCCCTAAAATATGATAATGCCCTTTATAAATATTTGCGGAGTCAATAACCCACATATCAGCAAGATTTTCTACGATACAGATCTTATCATAAGCATTGTTGCTTGAGCATATACAAATTTTATCCATCATTTTTAAATTTCCACAATCAGTACAACGTACTACGTTCTTATATACCTGCGCTAAAGACTTAGCCAAAGGCTTTACCATGCTGTCTTTATTATTAATTAATTTTAAGATAATCCTCTTTGCTGATTTAGGTCCCAAACCTGGAAGTTTGGAAAATTGTTTTATAAGTTCATTTATTTCAGGAATATTATTATTCATTAAAAAGGTAGTTTAAAATCAGTGGGTAAATTTAATCCACCTGTAATTTTTGAAAGTTCTTCAGCAGACTTCTTTTTTAAGTTTTCTTTTGCGTTATTATAAGCTGCTATAATTAAATCATTAATAATTTCCTGATTTTCTTTTTTTGCTTCTTCGCTAATTATAATTGATTTTAACTCGTAATCACCAGTTAAAATTACTTTAACTAAATTACCGCCTGCCTCACCTTCTACTTCAATTTTTTTGATTTGTTCTTGAGCTTCTTTCATCTTATCTTGCATTGCTTTTGCTTTTGAAAGCATGTCAGAAAAATTAGTCATTATTTTCCTCTTCGATATTTATAAGTTTTGAGTCTGGAAATGCTTCTTTAATTTTTACTGCTAAATTGCTTTTTTCAAATTTTTCTAATTGAGATGATTTTTTTTCCATATTTTGTTCATATATACTCTTAACATCATTATTTTTACTTAATGATATAATCCATCTTTCCCCAGTCCAAAGTAATAATTTTTCAGTAAGATTCTTAATAAAATTTTGATTTAATTTTTCGTTAAAACTAATGTCAATTTTTCCCTTATTAAAGCTTACTAGTTTAACGTTTCGCTCTAAATCAAATTTAAGTTCAACCTCTTTTTCTTTATTAGCTTTTTCAATCAAATCTTGAAAGCTGATAATTTCAATCTTATTTTTGTTAGTTACAGGAGAAAAATTTTTTATTGGATTTTTTTTAATTTGATCTGTATTTTTTAATTGATTCTTAATTTGAGTTGATAAATTACTTTCTAAATTTTCTTCCTTTATATTTTCTCCAACTAAACTTTTTTGTTTTGAATATCTGTCATTTTCAATATTACTTTGAGAGATTTCTTTTTCTGTGTCAATTTTTTTGAGATGAACTAACTGCATAATATACATTTCTAATATTATATTTTCATTCCCGACGATCTTGAGGTCATTAATTGTTTTAATTGTAAGTTGCCAAAATAATCCTATGTCTTGCATATCAATATTCTTTGAGTATTCATCAACCATTTTAATTTCTGACTCGGAAATTGTCATATCTTTTTCAATAGGACCTAGATTTATTCTCCTACTAAAAAGATAAAGAACCTCTAAAATATCATTTAAAAAATTTTTAGCGTCTATTCCGTTATTAATAAGTTCTCTTAAATGTTTAAGAGCTTCATTTTCATCTCCACTTAAAATTTCTTTAAATAATGAAATAATTTTACTTCTATCTGCAAGGCCCAACATTTCTCGAACATCTTTTTCTTCTATTAAATTATTCTGACTAATAGATTGAGAGATTAAGGAACGATCTAAAAGCGATATCGCATCTCTCACTGAGCCCTCTGATGTTCTTGCAATTAACCTGATTGAATCATCAGAAATTTTCCCATTTTCTTTTTTAGAAATATTTTTTAAATGATCACATAGTTTATCAACGCTAACCCTCTTAAGATCAAATCTTTGACAACGAGATAAAATAGTCACAGGTATTTTTCTAACCTCTGTAGTAGCTAAAATAAATTTTAAACTAGGCGGTGGTTCTTCTAATGTTTTAAGAAGACCGTTAAAAGCTTGCTTTGAAAGCATATGAACTTCATCGATTATAAAAATTTTATACTTTGCACTTGTAGGACTATACTTTGAATTTTCAATTAACTCTCTTATGTCGTCTATTCCTGTTTTTGAAGCAGCATCCATCTCTAAAATATCTATGTGATTAGAGTTAATTATTTCCTCGCATGTGGGACAAAATTTTTCGCTAGAACATTTTATCTTTTCATTACTGTTTTTTTGACAATTTAATGCCTTAGCAATTAATCTAGCTGTAGTTGTTTTTCCAACTCCTCTAATTCCAGTTAAAAGATAAGCATTTGGAGTTTTACCAAGCTTAATGGCATTCATAATAGTTTGAGACATTAATTCTTGACCTATTAAATCTTTAAATTCTTGAGGCCTATATTTAAGAGCTAAGATTTTATTTTTTGTCATTATATTTATAGAGGCAGGCAACAACCTGAATAATTTTCACTACGGCTGCTTCTTTTCAGACCTGACCGGGTTTATGAAACATCCACCTGATGCCAACCTCGATATGAGTATATCAAGATCAATTTGAATACTACAAGTCTAGATTTAAATTTTGTGGACTATTTTTGCCTAAATGATGAGGCTTCATAAACCCCTAAAATCTGCAATGTAACAGTATGAAAACCAAGTTCTTCGATTGCCTTTTTTACTCCAGTCTCATCTAAATGACCCTCTAAATCTAAATAAAAGTTTGCTTGATCAAAAGTATTTTTAACAGAAAAACTTTCTAACTTCGTTAAGTTTACTTGATTAGTTGCAAATCCACCCAAGCATTTGTAAAGAGCTGACGGTTCACTTTTAACTCTAAAAATACAACTAGTTATAAATTTTTTTTCTTTATTAAATTCTGGTTGTTCTATATTTTTTCCCATTATAAGAAAGCGAGTAACATTACCTTTTTCATCTTCAATATTTTTTTCTAAAATTTTCAATTGATAAATTTTAGCCGAAAGATCAGATGCAATTGCTGCAATAGATTTATCGCTTCCTTCCGCTAACTCTTTGGCAGAACCTGCTGTGTCTGCTGAAATGATAGGTTGAAATTTGTTTTTATTAATTATTTTTTGACATTGTCCAATAGCTTGCCCATGGCTTCTAACAAATTTAATATCACTAATTTCTGCATCAGGTTTACAAAGTAAATTATGCTCAACATTTAAAAAATATTCTCCGTGTATTTGTAATTTATATTTTGGCAATAAATAATGTATATCAGCAACTCTTCCAGCTAAAGAGTTTTCTATTGGAATAATAATTTTATAACTTTCATCTTCATAAGCTTGCTTAAATGTTTCTTCAAATGTCTTGCAAGTTTTAATTTCTGCTCCTTTAAATAAATTATTTACAGCAATATGAGAGTAAGCTCCAAGTTCACCTTGAATAGCAATTTTAACCTTTTTCATTTTTTTCCATCAAATTTTTAACTTCGATTAGATCTTCTTCTGTGTCAACACTTAATGGAGATAATTTTACATAACCAACATGTATCGACATCTTGTTCTCTAAGGCCCTAAGTTGTTCCAGTTTTCTTTCTAATTCAAGTTTAGATCTTTTTAAACTTACATACCTTATCAATGCTTTATTAGTAAAGGCATAAATACCAATATGATGATATAAATTATAAGCTGAATTTATATTTGATCTAAAAAAATCAAATGCATTTAAGAATATACCATCTGAAAGTTTTTCTTTAACTGCGACTTTAACTATATTTGAATTGCTTATCTCTTTCTTATGATTTAAATCACTAGCTAAAGTTCCAATATCACATTTATTTTTGCTCATATAAGAAACTAAATTAGAAATCGCTTGGGGCTTAAGATTAGGCATATCACCCTGTAGATTTATAATTATGTTCGGCTCACTATTTAATTCTTTTTTAAAAACCTCAAATATTCGATCTGTCCCTGTTTCATGATCGTCGGATGTCTGTATTACATTGCCCCCAGAATTTTTAACCGTATCCACTATTTTTTGATCAGGGGTTGCAACATAAACTTCCCCAGCATTTGACCTTATGGCTGCATCATAAACATGCAGAATCATTTCTTTATTGTTAATAAGTTTCAAAGGTTTATTTGGCAATCTTTTAGCATCAAGTCTAGAGGGTATTATTATTGCAATTTTATTCATAGTTGTGCGTCTCAAAGACGCAAAAAAATATTAAGTAATTTTAAGTTTTTTTTATAAAGTCGTGCTATACGTCAGGTAAGTATTTATCAAATTTATGGATGGTTTTGAAATAAATAAAATTATAGCAGCGGTCTTAGCTACTGTAGTGGTTGTTTTTGGTATTAACAAAGTTACAGATATAATATTTACTCCTGATAAACCCTCCCAATCAGCTTATAAAGTAGAAAAAATTGAACCAACTTTAGTCTCTGCTTCAAACACTGGTCAAACAGCGGTTGGAATTAATGAACTATTAGCGATGGGAACTATTGAACATGGAGAAAAAGTATTTAAGAGATGTAGTGCTTGCCACATGATAGCTGCCGGAGGAAAAAATATGATCGGTCCAAATCTATGGAGTATAATAGGAAAAAAGACTGCCGCTGCAGAGGGATATAAATATTCTAAAGCTTTAGCCGCTTATGGAAAAGAATGGTCATTTGAAGAAATGAATGGATTCCTAATTAAACCTTCTGCCCATATTAAAGGAACAAAAATGGCATTCGCGGGTTTAAAAAAAGAAAAAGATAGAGCTTCAGTTATTTTATATATGAACTCTAAAAGCGATAAACCTCTTCCTACACCTTAATCTAGTAGACACCAGTTAATAATACTTTTTTGAGCGTGAACTCTATTTAATGCTTGTCTCCATACTACAGACTGCTTACCATCAATAACTTCATCGGTTACCTCTTCTCCTCTTCCTACTGGCAAACAATGCATAAAGATTGCATCTGATTTTGCTTTTTGCATTAACTTTTTATTAACTTGATAATCTTTTAAATTTCTTTTTTTTATTTTTTTGTTCACTTTATCGTTCATTGAAATCCATTTATCAGTCATAACGCAATCAGAATCTTGGACTGCTTCTTCTGGTTTTCTTGTTACTAAAAGATTTACTTTATTTTTTTTAGCCCAACTTAGTATCTTTTTATTTGGCATATATTGTTTAGGGCAAGCTATCTTTAATTGAAAGCCGAATTTACCCGCAGCTTCTATAAAAGAATTAGACATATTATTATTCCCATCACCTAACCAAGAAACAATTTTTCCGTTTATCGATCCTTTGATCTCTTCGAAAGTCATAATATCTGACATAACTTGACATGGATGGCTTTTATCTGAAAGTCCATTTATTATTGGTATCTCTAAATATTTTCCAAACTCTTCTAAATTTTTATGGGAAGATGTTCTAAGCATAACAATATCAACATATTCGGTTAACACTTTTGCAGTATCTTTTAATGTCTCATCACCTTTTCCGTAATGAATTCCATCAGGATTTAAAATAATAGAAGACCCTCCAAGCTGTTTGATTGCAATATCAAAGGACATTCTAGTTCTTGTAGATGGTTTTTCGAAAATCATTGCCATAGATTTTCCTTCAAAAGGTTTATCTTCATCAGGTGCAGATTTATTTAAATTTTTTCTTTTTACTTTTCTAGATTTTGCCTCTTCTATAATCGATCTTAATTCTTTCGATGATAAATCGGAAATATCAATAAAATTTTTCATTTATAATTCTCACATACATTATTAAGGATTTTTAGTGCTAAATTAATTTCCTTTCTTTTAACATTTAAAGGAGGCAAAAGTCTGACAACATTTTCTGAGGCTCTTACTGTAAGTAAATTTTGCTGTAATAATTTATTAATAAAATCTGTTTGATTTTTATGAAGCGCAAGTCCTATCAATAATCCTTGTCCTCTTACTTCTTTAATAATTTTTGGATATTTATGCTTAATCTTTTTTAATTCATGTTGAAAATATTTTCCATTTTTTCTTACATTATTTAAAAATCCTTTTTTAGATAAAACATCAATAACTGCATTTCCAACACTCATTGCTAAAGGATTTCCGCCAAAGGTTGATCCATGAGTTCCAGGTTTCATACAGGAAGCTACTTTTTTGTTAACTAATACTGCCCCGATTGGAAAACCTCCTCCAATCCCTTTAGCTATTGGAACAATATCAGGTTTTATTTTAGCGTGTTCAAAAGCTAAAAACTTTCCAGTTCTTCCTATTCCACATTGAACTTCATCTAATATTAATAATATCTTTCTTTTATTACATAGTTTTCTGAGCCCTCTTAAGCAATAATCTGGAATTACTTTAATGCCTCCTTCGCCCACTATTGTTTCAACCATAATGGCTGCTGTTCTGCTTGTAATTGCTTTTTTTAATCCTTTGTGATCTCCAAAATTAAAATGATCGAAGCCATCAACTTTTGGATAAAAACCTTCAGTTAATTTTTTGCTGTTACTTGCAAAGATAGTAGCTAATGTTCTTCCGTGAAAACTATTATTGATACATAAAATTCTATTTTTTTTTGACTGGCCTTTAGAATAAAAATATCTTCTTGCAATTTTTATTGCTGCCTCGGTTGCTTCTGCTCCTGAATTCTGAAAAGAAATATAGTCTGCAAAAGTTTTTTGCTTAAGTCTTTTTGCTAATTTTTCTTGTTCAGGAATTGTAAATACATTTGATACATGCCATACTTTTTTAGATTGTTTTTGTATAGCTCTATTCAAATAATCATTTGAGTGTCCCAAACAATTTACCGCGATACCTTGAACAAAATCTAAATATTTTTTACCATTCGTGGCATACAAAAAACTTCCTTTGCCTCTTTTAAAAGAAATTTTTTTTCTATTATAAGTATTTAATATTGCACTCATGTCTATGATTTTATCTTATAACCTTTTTTAAATAAAATATAAGTAACTAACCAGCTAAAAAAACTCAAAATTACTAAATAAATTATTCCTGTCTTGATTGATCCATCAGCATTGCCAATAAAACTATATCTAATTCCATCAATCATATAAAAAAATGGATTGGCCTTACTAATAGTTTGCAAGAAACCGGGTAGTCTATCAATTGAATAAAATGTGCCTGATAGAAAAGACAGTGGAATAATTACAAAATTCGTTACGGTTGCCATATGATCGAATTTTTCTGCCCATAAGCCAGCAATAATACCCACATTGCCTAAAATAAAAGAAGATAAAAATATAAACAAAATCAAAGTAAAAAAATCTTTAATTTGCAAATCAACAATAAAATAAAAAGTCAATATAGAGACTACCGCTATCATAAAACTTCTAGTAACAGCAGCTAAAGAAACTGAAATTGTCACTTCCGTTGCAGATAAAGGTGCATAAAGTAGATCAACTATATTTCCTTGTATCTTGCTAATCATGAATGATGAAGAAGAGTGAGAAAAAGCCTGTTGAATTACTTGCATTGCAATTAGGCCAGGAGCTAAAAAAGTAATAAAAGGCACCCCTAAAACCTCCCCTCTCTCATTGCCAATGGCTAGAGATAGCACCATTAAAAAAAGCAATGATGAAACTAATGGAGAAAAAATTGTCTGCGCCCAAACAATTATAAATCTTAAGACTTCTTTTTTATACAAAGTCCAAGCTCCAACCCAATTAATTAGACCAAATCTTCTTTTTCCAATTTTATATTTTTTCGATATTTCAACCATTGATAGTCTTATAACTCCTTATTAAAAAAACTGTGCAAAACTAAAGCTATTAACAGCCTTCTGTTGTTTTAATGTTTTAAACAACAACATAATGTTTTAGTCATAATAAAAATACTAAATATAGCAAAGTTATACAATGAGTTGGACTAACGAGAAAGTTGAAAAATTAAAAGAACTTTGGTCGAAAGGACATACAGCTAGTCAAATAGCTGAGGCGCTAGGTGATACAACTCGAAATGCAGTTATAGGTAAAGCTCACAGATTAAATCTAGAAGCTAGAGCTCCCTCAAAACAATCGAATTCACCTAAATCGAGAGACAACAGGCAAATTATGAAGCGTTCTCCGGCTCCCATGTCTCGAAAGGCTAAATTTCAGTCAATTTTACTTGATAAGAATTTTGAGGCCGAAAATCCTAAATCTCTAGAAGAATTAACCGAACAGACTTGTAAATGGCCGATAGGTCATCCTAATGAAGAAAAGTTTTACTTTTGTGGAAGGAAACCAGAAGGTGAATTTCCATATTGTAAACTACACGTTTTATATGCCTTCCAGCCTAAAAACCAAAAAGAAGATGATCTGGGTGAGGAGATTCCAGAATTTATTGAAAAGAAAATAAAATCTGCAGGCTAATTATTTACACTTTTTGCAAATACCAAAAAATTCTAAATTAAATCTTTTGAACTTCATTCCTTTTTTATGATTAAAACTTGATAAATATTTTGAGAGTTTAGTATCACTAATTTCATCAACCATTTCACAACTTTCACAAATTGAAAATGCTGTAGCTTTTGAAATTTCGCAATCAGAATTTTTACATGCAACAAAAGCATTTTTGCTTTCAATTTTATGAATTTTTCCTATCTCAACTAATTTATCTAATGCTCGATAAACTTGTGGTGGAGCATTAATGCCTTTCTTCTGAACGTTAAAAAGTATCGTATATGCTTTTAAGGGCTCCGGAGATTTATCAATTAAATCAAAAATTATTTGCTGATTTTTGGAAAGATTGTTTTCTTTATGCATTCTAGTCATTGTACTGATTCTTCATTAATTTTTCAATTTAATCGATTGTTTAATTTTTACTAATGAAAGTATGAATAAAAACAAGGAAGCCGCAATGATTGATGGGCCAGAAGATGTGTTAAACTGTAACGAAGTAAATAAACCTAAAATTACAGACAACAAACCTCCAAGTACTGAATAAATTACCATGCTCTGAGGGCTTGCAGAAATATTTCGTGCCATTGCAGCTGGTATGATTAACATTCCTGTAATTAATAATAGTCCAACCATTTTAATTGAAATGGCAATTATCCCAGCCATTAAAATCGTAAATATAGCTTTAGCTCTATCAGGATTTAAACCTTCGGCTTCTGCTAATTCGTAATTTACTGTTGATGCAAATAAAGGTTTCCAAATCAATTTAAGAGTTAAAAGTATTAATGGCCCCCCTATCCATATAATTAATAAATCATCAGCTGTAACTGCTAATATATCCCCAAATAATAATCCCATGATATCGAACCTTATGAATGTTAAAAAACCAATTACAACCAGTCCAACTGCTAAAGATGAATGAGCCAAGAGTCCTAATAAAGCATCGCCAGGTAGATTAGTTCTTTTTTGAAGCTGTATCAAAATTAATGCAATTAAAGATGAAATTATGAATACTGAAAGAGCAATGTTAAATTCCAAAGTATAAGCTAGAGTAACTCCAAGTAAAGCAGAGTGGGCAAGAGTATCACCAAAATATGATAATCGTCTCCATATAACAAAACATCCAAGAGGCCCAGTTACAAATGCAATACCAAGTCCAGCAACTAAAGCTCTTATAAAAAAATCATCTAACATTTAATTCTTTTTTATTTCACCTTCATTTGTATGAATATGATCATGACTATGTTTATATCTTGTTAGTGTTTGAGAGGCTTGTTCTCCAAATAAAGCTTTATATTCATTATTTTTTGCAACATCTAATGGAGATCCTGAACAACAGACATGACCGTTTAGGCAAACAACATGGTCAGTAGCACTCATTACGGTATGTAAGTCGTGAGAGATTAATAGTATTCCACAATTCAATTCATCTGAAATTTTCTTTATAAGTTCGTAAAGAGCAATTTCGCCAGTAAAATCCACCCCTTGTACTGGTTCATCAAGTACTAAAAGATCTGGTTTTTTTGAAATAGCTCTTGCAAGCAATACTCTTTGAAACTCACCGCCTGATAAGTCGCCCAAATTTTTATCTTTAAGATGTATAACGCCTGTTAAAGATAAAGCTTCGTTAATAGCTTCATCTTTGAGATTTTCAGTTAGTACCATGAAATCATTCACTCTAAGTGGCAATGTCCAATCAATTGAAATTTTTTGAGGAACATATCCAACTTTATTCGTATATTTCTCAACTTCTCCATCGATTTTTTTATAAATTCCTAAAGCAATTTTAGCTGTTGTGCTTTTTCCAGAACCATTAGGGCCAATAAGAGTAACTATTTTACCCTTTTCAATTTGTAATGACACTCCTTTAACGAGCCATTTGCCGTTTATACGAAAACCGGCTTGTTTTAATTTTACTAAAATATTTTGATTTAAGCTCATTTTATCTCTTGACTCTAAAACGTTATATTATTACATACTGTTATATTATAACAATTCTAACATACTATTATTATGAAAAACATTAAAAAATTACCATTTATATTATCAATATTATCTCTATTTATTATTTTCTCACCAGCAAAAGCTGACATCAAAGTAGTTGCATCAATAAAACCTATACACTCATTAGCAAGTTATTTGATGGATGGGGTAGGTAAACCAGATTTAATAGTAGATGGATATGCTTCACCACACGGATTTGCAATGAAACCGTCTCACGCAAAAATGTTACAAAATGCTGATTTAATCTTTTGGGTTGGTGAAGACTTAGAAAGTTTTTTAGAAAAACCATTAAATTCAATAGCAAAAAAAGCTGAAAAAATAGAGTTAATGGAAATTAAAGGATTAAATAAATTAGAATTTAGAGAAAGAAACATTTTTGAAGGACATGATGATCATGGACATGACGAGCATAAAAAAGAAGATGAACATAAAGAACATGGTCATAAAGAAGATAAACACGATGAACATGGTCATGACGATCATAAAGAAGATGAACATAAAGAACATGGTCATAAAGAAGATAAACACGATGATCATCATGAGCATGCTCACGGTGAACATGATCCACACATTTGGCTAGATCCAATGAACGCAAAAGTGATTTTAAAAGAAATGGCAGAGCATTTAATAGAAAATGATCAAAAAAATGCATCTACATATAAAGCTAATTTAAAAAAAGCACTCAAAGATTTAGATAAACTTACAAAAAAAGTTAAATCTGAGTTAAATAAAGATTTTAAATCGATTGTTTTCCATGACGCCTATCAATATTTTGAAAAAAGATTTGATGTAAATGTTTTAGGAGCTTTTACTGTAAATACAGATGTATTGCCTGGAGCTGAACAATTATCTGAAATCAGAGAAATAATTGAACATGACAAAGTAAGTTGTGTGTTTTCTGAACCTCAATTTAATCCTGACATAATCAATGCAGTAGCGAAAGATATGAATATTAAAACTGGTGTTTTAGATCCATTGGGAGCCACTTTAACTCCAGGAAAAACTTTATATTTTGATCTAATTAGCAATATGTCTAAGTCCTTTAAAAGTTGTTAATTTTTTAGGTCAAAGTATCTTTCTCGTCTAAATTATAATAAATTCTAAATGAAGAATATAATTATAGGAGAGATCGGATGTTTATTAAAAAATATCTTAAATGGATAAGCACTTTTTTAGTTTTAACAGGCATTTTATTAACTAACTTAAATATGTATCCAATAAATATAATGTTTCATGGTGCTGGAGTTGTTGGTTGGACGATAGCTGGATTTTTGTCAAAGGATAAAGCAATTCTTACTAACTTTGGATTACAGATACCTTTATTTATGGTTGGGTTTTATCAATTAATTTTCTAAAGAATATCCTGCAGATCTTACTGTTCTAATTAAAGGTTTTGAACCTTCAATGTTGATCGCTTGTCTTAATCTAGTGATATGAACGTCAACTGTTCTTGATTCAACATTTATATCTTCTCCCCAAACTTGCTCTAGGAGTTGTTCTCTAGAATATACTCTTTTGGGCTGAGTGATTAGAAAATCTAATAATTTAAATTCTTTTGGCCCAAGGGATACCTCTTTATTTTGACGATAAACTTTCATGGATTCTCTATCTACCTTTAAATCAAGATAAATAATTTCTTCGTTGACTGCGGTTGGTTTTACTCTTCTTAGCATAGCTTTTATTCTTGCTAGAAGTTCGGGAAAGCTAAATGGTTTAGTTAAATAATCTTCTGCTCCGCTTTCTAGACCTTTTACCTTGTCTTCTTCTTCTCCTTTAGCAGTAAGCATTATAATGGGTATGCCTTTAACTTTTTTATCATGCTTTAAATGCTGACAAATTTTTATTCCTGAAAGATCAGGTAGCATCCAATCTAGTAAGATCAAATCTGGTTTTTTTTCTTTAATTAAAGATAAG
>CACDES010000006.1 GCA_902551865.1 uncultured Pelagibacteraceae bacterium | reverse complement strand
CAAAGAAACTTTTCAACTAATACTGAGTGTGAGGCAGAGCCATCTAATAGAAAGAAGATTATTATTTTAGGTGGTGGCCCTAATAGAATTGGTCAAGGCATTGAATTTGATTATTGCTGTTGTCAGGCAAGTTTCGCTTTAAAAAAAGCAGGGTTTGAAACAATAATGGTAAATTGTAATCCTGAGACAGTTTCTACAGATTACGATACCAGCGATAGATTGTATTTTGAACCATTAATAGAAGAATTCATTTTTAATATTATTAAAAAAGAAAAAACTAAAGGAAATTTAATAGGTGTTATAGCTCAGTTTGGAGGGCAAACTCCAATTAAATTAGCTAAATTTTTAAATGAAAACAAGCTTCCAATATTAGGCACACAATATACATCGATAGATCTTGCTGAAGACAGAGATAGGTTTAGAAATCTTTTAAACAGATTAAAATTAAAACAAGCTGAAAGCGGTATAGCAAAAACTTTTTCTCAGGCTTTAAAAATAGCTGATAAAATTGGCTTACCATTAATGGTAAGACCATCCTATGTATTAGGCGGAAGAGCAATGGAAATTGTTCATGAAAAAAAACAGCTTAAAAATTTTGTTTTAGAAGCATTTAAAGCTGCAGAAAAAAATCCAATATTGATAGATAAATTTATCGATAATGCAATGGAAGTTGACGTCGATGCTTTATCTGATGGCAAGGAAGTTTTTGTTGCTGGTATCATGCAACACATAGAGGAAGCAGGGATTCATTCTGGGGACTCGGCATGCAGTTTGCCTCCAGTTTCAATTAAATCCTTTTTAATAAAAGAGATAGAAAATCAAACAAAAAAATTAGCTTTAGCGCTTAAAGTAAAAGGCTTCATGAATGTACAATTTGCAATTAAAAACGATGAAATTTTTGTCATAGAGGTTAACCCTAGAGCTAGTAGAACTGTCCCGTTTGTCTCTAAAGCAAAAAATCTACCATTAGCTAAAATTGCTTCTAGAGTAATGGCAGGTGAAAAGTTGTCTAAATTTAACTTAAAAAGTAAAACAAAAAAAATGTTTGCTGTAAAAGAAGCGGTTTTCCCTTTTAACAAATTTCCAAACAGTGATCTTTTGCTCGGACCCGAGATGAAATCGACTGGTGAAGTGATGGGATTTGATGAAAACTTTGGAATGGCTTTTGCTAAAAGTCAAATAGCAGCTTCTAACTCTCTTCCTACTAAAGGATTAGCGTTCATTTCTCTAAAAAATAGTCATAAAAATGAAGGAGTTGCTTTAGCGAAACAATTGTCAAAACTGAATTTTAAACTTTGTGGTACAGGTGGGACTGCAAATTATATAAATAAGCACGGAATTAAGTGTAAAAAAATTAATAAAGTTTATCAAGGATCACCTCACATTGTTGATGTGTTAAATTCAAAAAAAATTGCTCTAGTAATTAATACTGGTGGTGGAAACAGTGAAAAACAACTTAGTGATGCTTTAGCATTAAGAAGAGCAACCTTAGCTAATAAGGTCCCTTATTGTACAAATATGTCTACTGCGAAAGTTTGTATTGAGGGTATCAAATCTCTCAAAAATAAAGAAATTAAAGTAACTTCTTTACAAGATATATAAAATTTTATTTTACTTTCCAATCAGTCTCAAAAGTCACGTAGTTGATTTGAATGCATCTACGTTCTTTTTTAATTTTCTTTTTTTCCATACCGTGCCAAGATTCTGGTCCGCTAGTAAAAAAATATCCATAATTATGCTTGTAAGGAACTGTTTTAACTTTTGTAAGTTTTTTATCATAAAAGTCAGTGCCCAAATTTTCAGATTCATTATGAAGGTTAATAAAAATTATTGATGACATAAGCTTTTCTTTAATATCACAATGGGGTTTAAGCCAAAAACCTTCTCTATCGCAGATAACCTCTAATCTAACAAAAGAGTTGCTTAAATCTCTTCCTATCAAGCTACCTATTTTTTTATATACCTCTGTAGATCTTAATTCTTCTATAAAGCTTGTGAGATGAGGAAATTGATTTGCATTTTTTTTAGTCACATAACATCTTAATTTTTTTGCTTTCCCTCCATCCTTTATACCTAAACGAAAAGTGCCATCTCCGCCATCAAGAGCTCTAGTGCCATCATAATTTAAGTTTTCTTTTTTTGGATCTGCAATATCTGCATTATTAATTTCTTTAATCGCCTCATTAGTTAGAGGTTGGTTTATCTCAAAATGCTTAAAAGGATAATCAAAAGACTCTGTTCTGCTTTGTAGTGATTTAAATAATTCCATTTTGTTTCATTTTTTCTTTTATAATCGGAACAACTCTATTAATCTCATCTAGCTTATCATAACTCCAATTGTCAACTGTTTCACCTAATTCTTTTGTAATGCCCAGTGTATTGAACTGAGAGTAAAATTTTGCAAACCTTTTACTAAATCTTTTAGCTTTCATCTTAGCAACATATACTGGCTTTCCAGTAAGCGCTGCTTCAGAGATCATGGAAGTAGAGTCACATGTTACAATAATATAGTCTGCTATGGCTAAAGAGCTTAAGTATGCCTTTTTATTTATTTCTTTTACTACATGATGATTAAAGCCAAAGGTATTAAAAGCTTTTTTAATTACTAACTCAGGCGTTCTATAAGAAGGAATTACAACTATTTTATATTTATCTGGAGTAAACAATGCTTTAATTTTATTAAAAACAAAATGAACATCATTGTCTGAAAAGTTATAATGTTTATTTGGTCCTCCAATAATGAAGGCTACGATTTTTTTCTTTTCTTTATTAATTCGTAAATATTTTGAATTTTCTGCAATCTCTTTTTTTGTTAAATAGTGTATTGACCCTTTTGTTGTTAATACATTGTCTCCATGCAAATCATCATGTTCTGGGCAAATGATTAAATCAAAATTTTTTAATGATACTGTAGGGTCTTGAATATGAATGTTAAAAATTTCTTTTCCAAATCTTTTTTTCAAAGCAATAGAAGGAATCACGCTCTTTCTGCCACAGGAAATAATGATTTTAGAATCACAAACAAATTTATCTGTTAATAAGTTCTCCGAAATTGGAGTAAATTTTGGAGGAATAAAATTCCAAAAAGGTTTTAGTTTTACTGTCTGGTGTCTAAATCCTAATTTTAAACCTTTAGCCAAACCTTCAACTTGACTTATCATGCCATGCATACCTTGGGATAAAAGAAGAGCTTTTAATTTTAACATTAGTTACTATATAAACATATCGTAATGAATAATAAATCAACTAAACATACAAAAGTGTTAATTCTTGGATCAGGACCAGCAGGTTATACGGCAGCGATTTATGCGGCTAGGGCAATGTTAAAGCCTATTTTAGTTCATGGTTCCCAACCTGGTGGTCAATTAACAACAACTACAGATGTTGAAAATTACCCTGGTTATTCAAAAGTAATTCAAGGGCCCTGGCTTATGGAAGAAATGAAAGGCCAAGCAAAAGCTGTGGGAACTGAAATGATACAAGACCACATTAATAAAGTGGATTTATCAAAAAAACCATTTAGTGTTACTGGTGACAGTGGCCAAATTTATACTGCAGATACTATTATTATTTCGACTGGGGCCCAAGCAAGATGGTTAAATCTTAAATCAGAACAAAATTTCCGAGGCTTTGGTGTTTCAGCATGTGCAACTTGTGACGGATTTTTTTTTAAAAATAAAGAAGTAGCGGTTGTTGGTGGTGGTAACGCTGCTGTCGAAGAGGCAATGTTTTTAACTAAGTTTGCCTCTAAAGTAAAACTAATTCATAGAAGAAATGAACTTAGAGCAGAAAAAATGCTTCAAAAAAAATTAAAATCTAATAAAAAAATTGAAATTATCTGGGATAGCATCGTTGATGAAATTCTTGGAACAGATGAGCCAAAAAGTGTGAAAGGAATTAAAATTAAAAACATAAAAGACAATACAATTAAAGAGTTAAAAGTTGATGGATTATTCATTGCTATAGGACATGACCCAGCAACTTCATTGTTTAAAGATCAGTTAAAGATGGATAAAGAAGGATATTTAATTACAAAACCAGATTCTACAGAAACAAATGTTCCAGGGGTATTTGCGGCTGGAGACGTTAAAGATAAAATTTTTAGACAAGCAGTTACTGCAGCTGGAATGGGATGTATGTCCGCTTTAGAAGCTGAGAAATATCTTTCAAGTTCTAATTAAGGCTATCACAAAAAGATTGTATCCTTTCCATGGCCTTTTTTAAATTTTCCATTGAAGTTGCATAAGATATTCTAAAATATCCATCTAAACCAAAAGCAGAGCCTTGTACAACAGCAACTTCTGATTTTTCTAATAGTTTTGCAACAAAATCTTTATCGGTTTTTAACTTTGTTTTCTTACCTAATAATTTTTTACAATTTGGAAAAACATAAAATGCTCCCTCTGGTCTTAAACAACTAATTCCTTTGATCTTGTTCAAACTATTTACTACAAAATCTCTTCTTTCTTTAAAAGAATTAGCTCGCTCTTCTATAAAATCTTGTTTTCCATTAAGAGCCTCGACCGCTGCAGCTTGACTAATTGAAGTTGGGTTGCTTGTAGATTGTGATTGTATCTTTGCTATTGCTTTAATTATCTCTTTTGGGCCTGCAGCATATCCTATTCTCCAACCAGTCATAGAATAAGACTTGCTTACCCCATTCATAGTCAGTGTTCTATCTTTTAAAGTCTTAATTTGTGCTATCGTAAAAAATTTAAAATTGTCATAAGTAATATGCTCATAAATATCATCACTCAAAATATAAATTTTTTTATATTTTGTTAAAACTTTTGATAACTCTTCTATTTCTTTTTTTGTATAAGCAGAACCAGTTGGATTAGATGGAGAGTTCAAAATTATCCATTTAGTTTTTTTAGATATAGCTTTTTCTAGTTTTTTTGGTGTTAATTTAAAATTATCTTTTTCATCGCATTTAACTATTTTTGGTTTGCCGCCAGCTAATAAAATAATGTCAGGATAAGACACCCAGTATGGAGCAGGAATAATAACTTCATCTCCTTTATTCACTGTTGCCATAAAAGCATTGTATAGAACTTGCTTTCCTCCCGTTCCAACTGTTATCTGATCCAGTTCATAGGATAAACCGTTCTCTCTTAAGAATTTATTTTGTATTGCTTTTTTCAAAGCTGGTGTTCCATCAACTGCTGTATATTTAGTGTCACCTTTTCTAATAGCTTCTATAGCAGCCTCTTTAATATTGTCTGGAGTGTCAAAATCAGGCTCTCCTGCCCCTAGCCCTATAATATCTTTACCAGCTGCTCGCATTTCCCTAGCTTTTGAGGTTACAGCCATGGTAGGCGACGGTTTTATACGTTTTAAACTATTGGAAACTATGCTCATTGAATTTTATAATGTTTTTTAATTATTATTAACACAAAATGCAAAATACTTATCAAGAAAAAATACTAGATATCGAGACTACTAACAGCTCAATAAAGAAGAAGTTAGAAGGAGGTATCAAGTTTAAAATTAAAAGTGATTTTCAACCAGCTGGTGATCAGCCTCAGGCCATTAAATCACTAACTCAAAATTTAAAAAATAAAAAAAATGAACAGGTTCTACTAGGTGTAACTGGCTCTGGAAAAACTTTCACAATGGCAAAAGTAATTGAGGCCACAAATAGACCGGCTTTAATTCTAGCCCCTAACAAAACTTTGGCTGCTCAATTGTATGGAGAATTTAAAAGTTTTTTCCCAGAAAATGCTGTTGAATATTTTGTTTCTTATTATGACTATTATACTCCTGAAGCCTATGTTCCAAGATCAGATACTTATATTGAAAAAGAAGCATCTATAAATGAACAAATAGATAGGATGAGGCACTCAGCAACTCGATCATTGTTAGAAAGGGATGATGTAATAATAGTAGCTAGTGTTTCGTGTATTTACGGACTTGGCTCAGTAGAAGCTTATAGCAAAATGACTATAACTCTAAAAAAAAACAATGAATACGATAGAGATCAATTAATTAGAACATTTATAACACTGCAGTATAAAAGAAATGATCAAAATTTTTTTAGAGGAACTTTTAGAGTGCGAGGTGAAAATTTAGAAATTTTCCCATCTCATTTAGAGGATAGAGCATGGAGAATAAGTTTTAACTTTAACAGATTAGAAAAAATTGAAGAATTTGATCCTTTGACAGGAGATAAAACTAATGATTATTCAATTATAAAAATTTATGCAAATAGTCATTACATAACTCCAAAACCAACAATGGAACAAGCGATTAGACAAATAAAATCTGAATTAGCTGAAACATTAAAAAAACATCGTGCAAATAACAAGTTGTTAGAAGAGCAAAGATTGAGAGAAAGAACTAAATTTGATCTTGAAATGATAGAAGCGACAGGAACATGTGCTGGTATCGAGAATTATTCAAGATTTTTATCTGGAAGAAAAGCTGGAGAACCACCTCCGACTTTGTTTGAATATTTTCCAGACAATACAATCATTTTTGTAGACGAAAGCCATGTAACAGTCCCACAATTAAATGGAATGTATAAAGGAGATAGAACTAGAAAAAGTACATTAGCTGAATATGGTTTTAGGCTACCGTCATGTATGGATAACCGGCCTCTTAAGTTTGAAGAGTGGGATATGATGAGGACTCAAACTGTGTTTGTGTCAGCTACACCAGGGCCTTGGGAATTAAAACAAACTGATAACAAATATATTGATCAAATAATAAGACCGACTGGATTGATTGATCCACCTGTTGAAATTAGGCCAGCAAAAACTCAAGTGGATGATTTAATGCATGAAGCAGCAAAAGTTATAGAAAAAGGTTATCGTATTTTAGCAACTACACTAACAAAAAAAATGGCTGAAGACCTAACTGAATATCTTCATGAAAACGGTCTTAAAGTTAGATATATGCATTCTGACATTGACACTTTAGAAAGAATTGAAATTATAAGAGATTTAAGACTTGGCGTATTTGATATTTTAGTCGGAATAAATCTCTTAAGAGAAGGATTAGATATTCCAGAATGTGGTTTAGTAGGAATTCTTGATGCAGATAAAGAAGGATTTTTAAGATCTGAAACATCTTTAATTCAAACAATAGGTAGAGCTGCTAGAAACATTGATGGTAAGGTAATTCTATACGCTGATAAAGTTACTAAGAGCATTGATAAAGCTACCCAAGAAACAGATCGTAGAAGAAATAAACAGTTAGAATATAATAAAAAAAATAACATTACTGCAGAATCAATCAAGAAAGAAATAGGAGATATTTTAGAGTCAGTTTATGAAAAAGATTATGTAAATATCAAGGAGTCAAATATAGGTGGTAACCTTAAAAAACATCTTAAAGGATTAAATAAAAAGATGAAAGATTCAGCTGCTAATTTGGAATTTGAAGAAGCTGCTAAAATTAGGGATGAAATAAGAAAATTAGAAGCAAGTGAATTGGAAATAACATTGAACCCTAAAATAACTCAGTATAACCTCAAGAAAAAAGTTTATCCTAAAGGTAGATCTACGCTTGGTATGCCTGGAACAAAAACAAAGAAACAACAAAAAAAATGGAAGCAAAAAAAATAATAGTTACTGGAGGGGCAAATCGAATTGGTAGATCTATAGCTTTAGAACTAGCAAATTATGACTCACAAATTGTTATTCATTATTCAAAATCTATTGTTGCAGCAAAAAAGCTTAAAATAGAATTAGAAAATTTAGGCTCAGTTGTTCATCTCTTAAGGGCAGACTTAAACAATCTCGGACAAACTCAAAAATTAATTTCTCACGCTTATAAAAAGATGAAAGGTTTAGACTGTTTAGTTAATAATGCCTCTATTTTTGAAAATGATAATTTGGTAAATTTTTCAGAAAAAAGCTTTTTTAAACATATGAACATAAATTTAAAAGCGCCAGCAATTTTGACTCAAAAATTTGCTAAAATGTACAAAGGTAATAAAGGAAATATTATAAACATTATTGACCAAAGAGTTGAAAAATTAACCCCTTTCTTTTTTTCTTACACCTTAAGTAAATCTAGTCTAGCTATTTTGACTAAAACTTCTGCTATGAAATTAGCACCAAACATAAGAGTTAATGCTGTTTCTCCAGGACCAACATTAAAAAATAAACGTCAATCAGAAAAACATTTTAAAAAACAATGGAAATCTACAATACTTGAAAAGAAAGTAGATACAAAAAATGTTAGTTCAGCTGTAAAATTTTTAATAAATAATAATAATATAACTGGCCAAATTATTAATGTGGATAGTGGTCAGCGTTTAGCTTGGAAAACACCAGACATTATAAATACAAAAGAATGAAAATTTTAAAGTTTAAAAATAAACAAAAATATAAATATAATAAAAAAGTTATTATAAAAGATCTAATCTTATTAATTTCAGTTGGTATTCATAAATTTGAAAAGTTAAAAAAACAGAAAGTAAAATTTAACATTGAAATTACCACTGATCCAAATCTAAAACCAGATGTAAAAACAATTGTTAATTATGAGAGCATTATAAATGATATTAAAAAATTGACTGAAAAAACACACTTTGAGTTACTTGAAGGATTGTCAGAGTCAATATTTGAAGAAATTTTTAAAAATAAAAAAGTTAAAAAGATTAAGTTAAAAATTGAAAAATTAGATATTATTAAGGAGACAACTTCGGTAGGTATAGAAGTTGTAAAAACTAAAATATAATGAATAGTTTAGAACAAGGAAAAAAAATAATTAAAGATAAGATACCATTAATATCTAAAAATCCTGGGGTTTACAAAATGTTAAGTTCCACAGGGGAGATACTTTATATTGGAAAAGCTAAAAATATTCCTAATAGACTAAAAAGCTACGTAACGGATTCGAATTTACCTATAAGAACTGAAAGAATGTTATCTCTAACTCATAGTCTAGAGACAACAACTACTAATAATGAAAGTGAAGCTCTTCTCTTAGAGGCAAATTTAATAAAAAAACATAAACCAAGATATAATATTCTTTTGAGAGATGATAAGTCCTTTCCCTATATTTATATTGGCAATAAAGACAAATGGGCACAATTAACAAAACTAAGAGGAAAAAAATCTAAATCAGGATATTATTTTGGACCTTTTGCTTCTATAGGTTCAGCAAACTGGACTATTAAAATATTACAAAAAATTTTTCAGTTAAGAGTTTGTGATGATACAGTTTTTAAGAATAGAGTAAGGCCCTGCATTCTTTATCAAATTAAAAGATGTTCAGCTCCTTGCGTTCAACACATTTCAGAGAAAGAATATAAAACAACAGTAAACGATGCTATTGATTTTATTTCTGGTAAATCTAGAAGAATTCAAAAAAATTTATCTAAAGAAATGGAAAAAGCAAGTAAAGAACTTGATTATGAAAAAGCGGCAATAGCAAGAGATAGAATAAAGGCTTTGACTCAAATACAAACTTCTCAAAAAATAAATCAAACCAATTTAAATGAAGCAGATGTTATAAGTATTTATAAAGAAACTGGCAAGACTTGCATTCAAGTCTTCTTTTTTAGATCAAAGCAAAATTGGGGAAATCAAGCTTTTTACCCTAAGCATGATCCAGACGATACTATTAAAGACATTCTTTCTTCATTCATATCTCAATTTTATGAAAATAAAACAGTACCAGTTCTTATAATAACTAATTATGATGTTAGTGAAAGAAAGCTATTAGAAAAAACTTTTTCAAAAAAAGAAAACAAACAAGTTGTTATAAAATTAGCAAAATCTAAAAATGAATTAAATATTTCAAAACTTGCAGAAAAAAATGCAAAACAGACATTAACTCAAAAACTAATTCAGTCAAACACAAATAACGATTTAATTGAAAATTTAGCAAAAAAATTCAAGCTTAATAACAATATTGATTTAATAGAAGTTTATGACAATAGTCATATTCAAGGATCAGACTCTATTGGAGCTTTAATTTGCTTTGGAATAGATGGTTTTATAAAAAAAAGATATAGAAAATTCAATATCAAAAACGATGAAATTAAAGGTGATGATTATGGAATGATGAAAGAAGTTTTATTTCGAAGATTTTCAAAAGCTATTAAAGAGAAATCTGGATCGCTTTCTTTACCGGATTTAGTTATGATCGATGGTGGAAAAGGACAGTACTCTGTTTCTAGAGAGGTGTTAAACGAACTTGGTTTACATGATTTGCCTATTTTAGCTATAGCAAAAGGTAAAAGAAGAAATGCTGGTGAAGAAAAAATTTATTTTGAAAATAAAGAATTTATTTTAAATAAAAATGATCCCTTGCTTTTTTTCATTCAAAGATTAAGGGATGAAGCTCATAGATTTGCCATAAGTACTCATAGAGCAAAAAGGAAGAAAAACTTAAGCAAGTCTTTGCTTGATCAAATAGAAGGAATTGGCCGGCAAAGAAAAAGAGCTCTTTTAAATCATTTTGGTTCTGCAAGAGCTGTGGAATCAGCTAGTTTTGATGATCTGAAGTCTGTAGAAGGAATAGAAGACAGTATTGCAAAGAAAATATATAATTATTTTCATGAATAAAATGAAAATACCTAATATTTTAACGATCGGAAGAATTATAATTGTTCCCGTATTCGTTTTAACCTTTTTTATTCCAGGATTCTTTGGAGATTTAATTCCATTCTTTTTGTTCGTTTTAGCTAGCTTTACTGATTATTTGGACGGTCTTTTAGCGCGCTTATTTAAAGAAGAGTCTAAATTAGGTGAACTGCTAGACCCAATAGCTGACAAAATACTTGTAGCTACAGCATTAATATTATTAGTGATGAACGGCACAATTAAAAACTATGAGGTTATTGCAGCTGTTATAATCTTAACAAGAGAAATTCTAATCTCTGGGTTGAGGGAGTTTTTAGCTAGAACCAGTTTGTCAATACAGGTAACAGGTTTAACAAAGTTAAAAACATTGCTACAAATGTTATCAATTGCAATATTATTAACTGGTGAAAGTGGAAATAAATTAATCAACTTTCAAGATTATAATGCTCAAACTATTGGCATAATACTTCTTTGGCTGTCGGCATTTTTAACGCTATATACTGGCTACGATTATGTAAGAAAAGGGATCGATCATGCTATAAATGAAGACAATAATAGAGATATCCAGTGAGTTTAACTGATATAAATATAAGAGAAAAAAAATTTCATAATAAACTTCAATCCCAAAAAAAAGGTAGGTTTGAAAACATATTTTATAAAGCAATTTATAATAGTGGGGAAGATTTTTTTGCTTATTTAAAAGATAATATAAAAAACTCAGAAATATTAGACTATGGTTGTGGCATAGGCTCAAGCATTGAAAAAACAATTAAATATTCACCAAAAAAAATTGTTGGCATAGATATTTCAGAAATCTCAATTGAGAAAGCGAAGAAAAAAGCTGAAGAGCTTAAAATAGATGTAGATTTTAGAGTAGATAATTGTGAAAAAACCAGTTTTGAGAATAATACTTTTGATATTGTATATGGGTCTGGAATTTTACACCATCTGCAAACAGACAAATGTTTAAATGAAATAAATAGAATTTTAAAATCTAATGGAGCTCTAGTTTTTATCGAGCCTTTAGGAACAAATCCAATTATAAACCTCTATAGAAAGCTGACTCCTAACTCTAGATCTAAAGATGAACATCCTCTAATAAATAAAGATCTTGAATATATTAATAAAAAGTTCACAAAAACAACAATAAAATATTATGGATTTTTAACTTTAGTATTTTTTCCTTTCTATAAATCTCCAGATCGATCAAAATTATTTAAATTGTTAGCTAATATAGATCAATATTTATTTAAATTAAAATTTTTTCAATTATTTGCCTGGTCAGTTTTAATTGTAGCTAAAAAAAATTAAGCAGCAGTTTTTTTTCTTACTAAAGCTTGATAGCTTTCATTAAGATTAGTGATTATGTCACAGATTTTAAAATTATAGTTTTCAATTTTTGAAACTGGTGTAACTTCTGCTGCAGTACCAGTTAGAAAACAACCAACAAAATCTGACATTTCCTCTGGTTTTATTTTTCTTTCTATTAACTTAATTCCCTTGGATTTAGCAATTTTAATTACTTCTCGTCTAGTAATTCCATCTAAAAAAGAGTCTGGTATAGGAGTATGCAGTTCACCTAATTCATTTTTGAAAAATATATTTGCTCCTGTCGCTTCTGCAATATTTCCTTCATGATCTAACATTAAAGAATCTGTAAATCCTCTGCTTTCTGCTTCGTGTTTAGAAAGTGTACATATCATATAAAGCCCTGCGGCCTTAGTATCCCAAGGAACAGAATTTGGATTAGGTCTTCTCCACGAAGAAATATTTAATTTTATTCCTTTTGATTTTAATTTAGGATCAAAATAAGATCCCCATTCCCAAGTTGCTATTGCTACATGAATTTTATTTTTTTGAGCAGAGATAGCCATCATTTCGCTGCCTCTCCATATTACTGGTCTAACATAACCATTTTGAACTTTTTGAATATTAACAATATTTTTACAAGCATCATTTATCTCTTTTTGACTATAGGGAACTTTTATTCCCATTCTCTTAGCAGAGTAAAATAGTCTTTCGGTATGCTCTTCTAATTTAAAAATCTCACCATCATAAACACGTTCACCTTCAAAAACACAACTAGCATAATGAAGTCCATGATTTAATACATGAATATTTGCATCGGCCCAATTAACAGTTTTGCCGTTAAACCAAATTTTTCCAGATCTTTTATCGTACGGTATGCTTTCCATTAAGAAGTAAATATATAGATTTTTTACTTACAAAAAAGTATATTTCTTAATAGGATAAGTCAATATAACTTACCATTATGAAAGATTTACTTTATCTTAAAGACGAACAAATTAAAGATTGTATTCAGCTTCTATTTTATGCTTATCGAGAAACTTTCGCAGATCCAAAAGAGGTGTTGTCAAAAAAGTTTTTTGGACCAGCTCATTTGAGATCTCTAAATCTAATAGAAAGGCATCCTGGAATAAGTCTTGGAGAATTAATATTTAAATTAAAAGTTACCAAACAAAGTTTAAACAGAGTATTGAGGGATTTAATCAGATCAAAAATGATAAAACAGGTTAAGGATGAAAGCGACACAAGAAAGAAGAATTTATTTCTTGATAAAGAAGGAAAAATTTTTTTTGATACTGTATATAAATCACAAAGAAAAAGAATATTTAACGCTTTAAAAAATTCAAGTTCCGACTCAGTAATAAAGTTTAAAGAAGTTTTAAAAAAAATTATAGATGGAAAATAATAAATTACATATTTTAGTTGTTGATGATGATAATCGAATTAGAGATCTTTTAAAAGAATATTTAACTGAAAAAGATTATATAGTTTCAACTTCAAATAATGCAGAAAATGCTAAAATAAAAATTACTCAATTTAAATTTGATCTAATTGTTTTAGATGTAATGATGCCGGGGCAAAATGGTTATGAGCTTACTAGGGAAATCAAAAAAAACATGGACGTTCCTATAATTTTATTAACTGCAAAAGGAGAAGTAGAAAATAGAATTAAAGGCTTAGAGCTAGGAGCAGACGATTATATTGGGAAGCCATTTGAACCAAAAGAATTGCTTTTAAGAATAAAAAATTTAACAAGTAGGAATAAAAAGATTGATCTAAAGATCAAACACTTTGTAGGCAATGCTGAAATAGATTTAAATAGGATGAATATAATTTTGGAAGAAAAAAATAAAAAAATAAATTTATCTGAAAAAAAAGTTTTAGTCGAAATGCTTTCAAATCCAGGAAAAACTTATTCTCGAGAAGAGATTGGTAAAATATCTGGTATTAGCCAAGAAAGATCAATAGATGTTATGATCACTAGGCTGAGACAAAAAATAGAAAATAATCCTAAAAATCCAAAATATCTACAAACTATAAGAGGGTCAGGCTATGTTCTCTGGATTGAATAAATTTTTAAAAATTATTTTACCAAAAAGATTATTTTATAGAGCTCTTATAATAGTTGCTGCTCCGACGATTATATTGCAATTAATTATCACCATTGTTTTCTATGACAGTATATGGATAAAAGCTAACAAAAGTATAACGCGATCTTTAGTTTCACAATTAAAAACGATTCAAAATGCGTATTTGAACAATAAAGACAATTTAGACTTTTTTATCGATAGTTATAAAAATAATTATAATTTTGAAATAAGTATCAATAACAATCCATTTCCATCCTCAAGTGGTGAAAGAAAATTTAGTCCTATGGACAGATCTCTAAGGCGAGAATTAAAATCATCTTTTGGAAATAATAATTATTGGTTTAATACTTCAAAATTTAAAAATGCTGTAGAAATTAAAATAAAATCAGAAGATGAAGTAATGGAGTTCTTAGTCCCTAAAGAAATGGTAGCTACTTCTTCTGTTAGATTATTTATTTTATGGACAACTTTACCTTCAATAGTATTAATATTAATTGCATTAATCTTTCTAAAAAATCAAACAAGACCATTAGCCAAGTTAGCAAAAGCTGCAGAAAGATTTGGCAAAGGAGATTACGTTAATGATTTTAGGCCTTCAGGAGCAGCTGAAATTAGAAAAGCTGCATACGAATTTGATAGAATGGCTAAAAGAATTAATCGTCACCTAAATCAAAGATCTGAAATGTTATCAGGAATAAGTCACGACTTAAGGACACCACTCACCAGATTAAAATTACAATTAGCAATGATAAAACAAAAAGATATTTCTACAAATATGACTAGAGATATTGATGAAATGGAAGGTATGCTTAATGATTATTTACAATTCGCAAAAACTCAAACCAAAGAAAGCTCTTCTAAAATTAATTTGCCCGATTTATTTAACGAAATTAATAAAGATTTAAAAAATGAAAATCTTATTTTAAAAAATTCAGAGGAAGTTATTTTAACAGGAAGAGCGTCTTCATTAAAAAGGTGTTTTGAAAATGTTATTAATAATGGGCTAATCTATGGAGAAAAAGTATATGTAAGCATACATAAAAGTTCTAATAGAATAATAATAAATATCGAAGATAACGGTCCTGGTATACCTGAGGAGCAGTATAGGAATGTTTTTAAACCTTTTTTTAGGTTAGATAAAAGTAGAAGCCTCAATAAATCAGGAGTTGGTTTGGGTTTGGCTATAGTTGAAGATATAATTAATTCTCATGGGGGCAATATTCAACTTGGGAAAAGTCAGTATAATGGTCTGCAGGTTAAGATTTCTTTGCCTTTTTAGTTTTCTTTTTATTTGATAATTTCTTTATAGCAAGTTCTTGTTTTTGAACCAATTTTTTTAAAATTTCAAATTCCTCTCTAGAAACAAGTTGAAATTTATTAATTAACTTGTCTCTTGTAAATTTCAGATCAGTAGATATTTCTTTTTTAATATCTTTTGAGGTTAAAATTCCATTTTCAAGTAAACTAGATAAAGTCTTAAATAATTTTTCAGAATTGCTCATAATTGATCTTATTTGATAGAAAAATTAATTTCAAATATGATATAAGAAAATATGTATACCCATAATTTAGACCCTATTTTATTTGATTTTGGGTTTTTAGTTATCAGATGGTATTCACTTGCTTATATTTTTGGAATTTTAATCGGTTGGTGGCTAGGTAAAAGAATCATCATAAAAAGATTCAAAAGTCTTAATTTCAATTTCGATATCAAAGAATTTGATAACTTAATCACCTATATAATTATATCCATGCTGCTTGGAGGAAGAATTGGTTATGTCTTATTTTATAATTTTGGATATTATTTATCAAATCCATTTGATATTCTAAAAATTTGGGAAGGTGGCATGTCTTTTCATGGAGCGCTGATTGGTATAATTCTTGGTACTTATTGGTTTTCAATTAAAAAAAATATACCAACTTTTTTCTTGCTAGATATAGTTTCCTTCGTTGCTCCAATTGGGATATTTTTCGGACGTATAGCTAATTTTATTAATGGAGAACTGGTTGGTAAAACAACTGATGTTTTCTGGGGAGTTATTTTTCCCGGCTTTGATAATAATATAAGACACCCTTCTCAATTATATGAGGCTTTTTTTGAAGGTGTAGTTTTATTTATTATTATGAATTCAATCTTATTTAGAAGCAATTATAAAACTGGAACTTGTTCTTATATATTTTTAATTTTTTATGGTATTTTTAGAATATTTTCTGAGTTCTTTAGAGAACCAGATTTACAAGTTGGTTATATATTCAACCAAATAAGTATGGGAATGATATTAAGTTTTTTAATGATATTCGCTGGAATAATTATTTTTCTAAAAAAAGATGATATCAAATAAAAGTTTTTTTAATAATTCAAAAGTGATTCCAGTTGATCAATTTATTGAGAATGTTCTTTATAACAAAAAAGTTGGTTATTACTCATCAAAAACACCTTTTGGTAAAAAAGGAGATTTTTTAACTGCACCAGGGATATCAAATTTATTTTCTGAAATAATTGGAATATGGCTTGTATCAACTTGGCACACTTTAGGTAGACCTAAGAATTTTAATATAGTTGAACTTGGCCCAGGAGATGGAACTTTAACGAAAATTTTACTGAAAACTTTTCAAAAATTTTCATCATTTAATCAAGCAACTAATATTTTTTTATATGAAAAAAGCAATTTATTAAAAAAATTACAAAAAAAAAACATAAAAAATTTAAAAGTAAAATGGATTAAAAATTTTACTAGTATAAGAAAAGGACCGATTATTTTTTTTGGTAATGAATTTTTTGACGCAATACCAATTAAACAATTTTTTCGTAAAAATAAACTTTTGTTGGAAAAACATTACTTATTGAATAAAAAAAATAAAATTGATGAAATTTATAAAAAGGCTTCTAAGAAATATGTCTCTCAGATAAAAAAATTCAAAATCTTAAAAAATTTAAAATTTGTTGAATTTCCAAAATTAGGTTTTGATGAATTAAATAAAATAATCAAAAAATTGTCAAAACTTGAAGGTGGTCTTCTGCTAATTGATTATGGTTATTTAACTCCTAAAAATAAAAACACATTACAATCGGTCATAAAACACAAAAGAAATAAATTACTAGACAATTTAGGCAAAGCAGACATAACTTCTCTGGTTAATTTTAATCTTTTAAATGAGTATTTTATTAAGAATAATTTGAAAGTAAAAAAAGTTGTAACTCAAAAATTTTTTTTAGAAAAAATGGGGATTATTGAGAGAGCTAATAACTTAAGTAAAAAAATGAGTTTCAAAGAGCAATCTAATTTATATTTGAGATTAAAAAGATTATTAGATACAAAGTTGATGGGCAATTTGTTTAAAGTTATTTTTGCCTATAAATCCAGCAAAGATAATTTTTTAGGATTTGAATAATGTTTTACTCCAAAAAATTTAAAAAATTTAATAATATAAAACATTGTTTCTTTTCTAGAAGAGGAGGATTTTCAAAAGGAATTTACCAAAGCCTCAACTGCGGCAAAGGATCAAAAGACAATAAAATAAATGTTAATAGGAACTTATCTTTGGTGTCAAAAAAAATGAAAATAAATCTCAAAAGACTTTCGCTGATGCACCAGACACATAGTAACAAAGTAATCATCATCAATAAAAAAAATAAAAATTCTAGAAGATTTAACTCAGATGCAATAATTACTAAAATGAAAGGAGTTGCTTTGGGAGTTGTAACGGCAGATTGTGTTCCGATTATTCTTTATGACATTAAAAATCAAATAATTGGATGTATTCACGCTGGATGGAAAGGAGCTTCAACTGGAATAATAGAAAATACTGTTAAAAAATTTAATAAAATTAGTTCAAAAAATAAAATTTTTGCAAGCATAGGACCGTGTATTGGAAAAACAAGTTACGAAGTTGATTTAGATTTTTATAAAAAATTTATATTAAAATCAAAAAAAAATTCGGCATATTTTTCAAAAAAAAATAAGAAGAAGAAATTATTTAATCTCAGAAAATACGTTAATGACAAACTTATAAAACTTAATGTGAAAGTTGATCATGTAAACCATGATACTTTTAGAGAAAAGAGCAGATTTTTTAGTTATAGAAGGTCTCAAAAACTACAAGAAAAAGATTACGGTAGGTGTATTTCTTTAATAAGTCTTAAAGGATAAATAATTCAAAAAAACTGTCAAAGTTTAGACAAAATTAATTATTATATTAATAATTGTTAAAGCTCTTTAACGTAAAAACTTCAACAACATATAACTTGGATTTGGTTTGAAAAGATTTAAAAATAACTATATAAGTAACTATATTTCATGAAAATTTTATCTGGAACTAGCAACCTTAAGTTAAGCAAGGATATTGCAAAAAAATTAAAATTAAAATTGGTTAATACTAATATCAGAAGATTCGCTGACGGCGAAATTTATATAGAGGTTAATGAAAATATTAGAGGTAATAGCGTTTTTGTAATTCAATCTACGTCTAATCCCGCAAATGATAATTTAATGGAACTTCTTCTTGTTGTTGACGCATTAAGAAGATCTTCAGCAAAAAATGTTACTGCGGTAATTCCATATTTTGGTTATGCAAGACAGGATAGAAAAGTTGCTCCAAGAACTTCTATCTCTGCAAAAGTAGTTGCCAATCTAATTACTAACGCAGGTGCAAGTAGAGTTGTTACTGTTGATTTGCACGCAGGACAAATTCAAGGTTTTTTTGATATGCCAGTAGACAACTTGTTCACTACTCCTCTTTTTGCAAAGCACATTAAAAAAAAACTTAATAATAAAAAATTAATTTGTGTTTCACCTGACGTTGGTGGAGTTCAAAGAACTAGAGCTTTAGCTACAAGAGTTAAAGCAGATCTTGCAATTATTGATAAAAGAAGACCAGCTCCAGGAAAATCTCAAGTCATGAATATAATTGGAGATGTAAAAAACAAAACATGTATCATTGTTGATGATATTATAGATAGCGGTGGAACTATTATAAATGCGGTTGATGCTTTAAAGAAAAGTGGCGCTAACGAAGTTTATGTTTTTATAACTCACGCTGTTTTAAGCGGAGATGCTGCAAAAAAAATTAAAAATTCAAAAATAAAAAAACTAATAATTACTGATACAATTGACAACTCTGAAAAAATTAAAAATAACAATAAAATAGAGGTCTTATCTATATCTTCACTGATGTCTGAGGCTATTAAAAGAATAGCTAATTCCAATTCGGTATCAGATTTATTCAATTAATACTTGTTTTATGAAATAAGTTGAGTTATATAGCTTCTCCAACAAAAAATTAAATGAGCAACTTAAAAGCAATAAAAAGAGAAAGTACTTCATCTAGCTCGACTAACAAATTGAGAGCCACTGGATTTATTCCTGCAATTTTATATGGAGGAAAAGATCCTAATCAAAAAATTTCTATTGAAAAAAAATCAGTTAGAGACATCATTAAATCTGATAATTTTTTATCAAAAGTTTTAGAGCTTGATATTGAAGGTAAAAAAGAAAAAGTTTTACCTCGAGATGTTGCATATCATGTGGTTTCAGAAGAACCTATTCATATTGATTTTATGAGAATTGTATCTGGTAAAAAGATTGTTTTAGAAATACCAGTTAAATTTATTAATCACCCAGACTCGCCAGGATTAAAGAGAGGTGGAGTTTTAAATATAGTTAGAAGAACAGTAGAACTAAAATGCCCAGCTGAAAGTATACCCAACGATATCACTATTGATTTGACAGGTACTGATATTGGAACAAGTTTAAAAATTTCCACAGTGAAATTAGGAGATAACATTACACCTACAATAACTGATAGAGATTTTGTAATTGCAACAGTTGCGGCTCCAACAGTAATTAAAGAACCTGAGAAGCCTGCAGAAGGTGAAGCTGTTGAAGGTGCAGAAGGAGAAGCTCCTGCTGAGGGTGAAGAAGCAGTGGCTAAAGATGGAGAGCCAGCTAAAAAAGATGAAAAAGGAAAAGAAGCCGCCGCAGGTGATAAAAAGGCTGCTGGTGATAAAAAGGCTGCTGGTGATAAAAAGGCTGCTGGTGATAAAAAACCTGCTGAAAAAAAACCTCCTGAAAAAAAATAATTAATATGCTTTTATTTGTCGGATTAGGAAATCCTGGTTCTAACAGTGTTAATAACAGACACAATATCGGTTTTAAAATTATTGATGCAGTCAATGCACATTTCAAACTCTCAAAACAAAAACCGAAATTCAAAGGACTGCTAACAACAGGAAATATAGAATCTAAAAAAATTTACGCTATCAAACCTTTGACTTTTATGAATAATTCAGGAACAGCAATTAAGGAATTAATTGACTACTTTAAAATTGATGCAAAAGATGTTTTCGTTTTTCATGATGACATGGATATTGATTTTGGAAAGATTAAAGCTAAATTTGGTGGTAGTAGCGCTGGTCATAACGGGATCAACTCGATAGATAAATTTATAGGAAAAGACTATTCAAGAATTCGAATTGGAATAGGTCATCCTAAACAAAAAAATAAAGTCAATAATCATGTTTTAGAAGATTTTAAAGATGATGAAGAAGAAAAAATAAAAGAAATAGCAGAAAATATTGTAAAATTAATACCTACACTTATTGAGAAAAAAATGGATCTATTCTCAAGCAAAGTAAATCAAAATCTTAATGGGATTTAAATGCGGAATTGTTGGACTTCCTAACGTTGGAAAATCTACTCTATTCAATGCGCTTACTGCCTCTAAAAATGCTGAAGCTGCAAATTTTCCTTTTTGCACAATTGACCCAAATATTGGTGTGGTAGATGTAATTGATGAAAGATTAGACCTTTTATCAAATTTATCTAAATCTAAAAAAAAAATTTACACTAATATCACCTTCGTTGATATAGCGGGATTAGTAAAAGGTGCCTCAAAAGGAGAGGGTTTAGGAAATAAATTTCTATCTCATATCAGGGAGGTGGACGCCATTATACACTTAGTAAGATGTTTTGAGTCTGATAAAATTACTCATGTAAATTCAGAAATAAATCCTTCAAATGACTTGGAAACAATTAAGACAGAAATAGTACTATCAGATATTGATTTAATACAAAAAAAATTAGAGAAAGGGAAAAAAAAACTTCTTAACGAAAAAGAAATAGAAATATTAGAGAAAAAATTAGAACAATTAAATCAAAATAAAGATGCAACAATTGATAATGAAGATGAAAACAAACTTTTATCTACTACTGGTTTACTAAGCATCAAACCTAAAATAATTGTTTGTAATGTTGATGAACTAAGTTTAACTAAAGGAAACAAATATACAGAAAAAATTAAATCAATCTATCCTAACGAAAAAATTGTAAATATTTGTGCAGATATAGAAGATCAAATCATGGGTTTAAGTAAGAATGAGAAAGAAGCATTTATGAAGGAAATTGGTCTAAATAAAACTGGTCTTAACCAATTGATAAAACAGGGATATGATCTTTTAAAATTAGATACCTTTTTTACTTCAGGCCCTGAGGAAAGTAGAGCTTGGACAGTTAAAAAAAATACATTAGCACCTAAAGCAGCAAGTGTAATCCACACTGATTTTGAGAAAAATTTTATACGAGCAGAAGCTGTATCTTGTGAAGATTTTATAAAATTTGGTAGTGCAGAAAAATGTAAAGAAAATGGAAAGTTAAGAATAGAAGGTAAAGATTATATTGTTAAAGATGGAGATGTATTATATTTCAGAGTCAATCCTTGACCAAATCTTCTTCATACTTAAATAAACTAAAATAGTTAAAAGTATCAAATATATGATAACTTTAAATCCAACTCTGTGTCTCTCCTCTAATTCTGGTTCAGCTGCCCATGCTAAAAACGTAGTAACATCTTTTGCCATTTGATCCATTGTTGCCTTTGTGCCGTCAGAATACTCTACAATGCCATCGGCAAGTGGTGATGCCATCTTTATTTTTTGACCGATCATATATTTATTATAATAAACACCATCATCTAGCTTCATGCCTGCAGGTGGGTCTTCATATCCCATTAACACTGAATACATATAGTCTGCTCCGCCTGGTCGTGCTTTCACAAGTACTGACATATCAGGTGGGTAAGCTCCACCATTAGCAGCTGTTGAGGCCTCAACACTTGGATATGGACTCTTAAATTTATCTGATGGTTTACCAGACCTTGTAAACATCTCCCCTTGACTATCTGGGCCATCCTCAATTTCAACACTAGCAGCAATTGCTTTTACCTCTTCTTGAGTAAATTCTGGGCCACCGGGCTCACCTAAATTTCTATAACTCAAATATTGCATCGAATGACAAGATGCACAAACTTCTTTATAAACTTGAAATCCTCTTTGCAATGAAGCTCTATCAAATTTACCAGTTAATTCTTTAAAGCTCCAATTAACTTTTATTGGGTCAATAGTTTCTGCGCTGAGTAAAGGCTTGGTAAAGATTAGTGTTGATAAAATTACAATAATTAATCTTTTAAAGTTAAATCTTATCATAATCCTTCTTAGCTAAAGCTGGGTCTGCTCCACTTGATAAAACTGGTGCTGATATGCTCATGGGCACTGGATCAGTTTTTTCT
>CACDES010000005.1 GCA_902551865.1 uncultured Pelagibacteraceae bacterium | reverse complement strand
GCTCATCATTAAAAGCATGGATTACAGACCCAGAGCCTAAAAATAATAAGGCTTTAAAGAATGCGTGTGTAAATAAATGAAAAATTGCCACATGATATGCGCCAATACCTGCAGCAAAAAACATGTAACCTAATTGACTACAAGTAGAGTAAGCTACAATTTTTTTAATATCATTTTGTACTAAAGCCACTGATGCAGCAAAAATTGCAGTGATCATACCTACTATAGCAACTGTATTTAGTGCAACTTGGGAAAATTCAAATAATGGCGAGCATCTTACCACGAGAAATACACCTGCTGTTACCATAGTGGCGGCATGAATTAATGCTGAAACAGGAGTAGGGCCCTCCATTGCGTCAGGTAACCAAGTATGTAGTAAAAATTGAGCAGATTTTCCCATCGCTCCAATAAATAAAAATAAACAAATTAGAGTAATTAAACTTATCTCAAATCCAAAGAATAATAATTTTCTTTCAATAAATTCTGGTGCAACTTGAAAAACTTCTTCAAAATTGATACTTCCGAAAAAGAAAAAGATTAGAAAAATTCCAATTGCAAGCCCAAAATCACCAATTCTATTAACTATGAATGCTTTAATTGCTGCATCGTTAGCTGTTTCTCTTTTATACCAAAAACCGATTAACAAGTAAGAACATAAACCAACTCCTTCCCAACCAAAAAACAATTGTAAAAAATTGTCAGAAACTACTAAAACCAACATTGAAAAAGTAAAAAGTGACAAATAAGACATAAATCTAGGTTTGTGTGGGTCGTGACTCATATATCCAATCGAATAAATGTGCACTAGAGCTGAAACAAAAGTAACAACTACCAACATAACTGAACTTAAAGGATCTAAATTAATTGACCAGTTTGCTACAAAGTCTCCAGAGCTTAGCCATTCAAATATTTGATAATTATTGTAGCTGTTATTTTGGATACCCTTCCAAAAAACAATTATAGATAAAATTCCTGAAATGCTTACAAGTAAACTAGTAAATACTTCTGAAAAAAATTTATTAATAGATCTACCTAAATAACCAAATATAGACCCGATTAATGGAAGAAAAACAATTGCGTACTCCATTTATCCTTTCATTCCGTGAATGTCTTCTACTCTTATTGAGCCTCTATTTCTGTAATAGATGAGAATAATAGCAAGACCGATTGCAGCTTCTGCGGCGGCTATAGTTAGAATTAGCATCGTAAATATTTGTCCGACTATGTCCCCAGAAAAAATAGAAAATGAAATTAAGTTTATGTTTACTGCTAATAAGATTAGTTCAATTGACATTAAAATGACAATGACATTTTTTCTATTTAAAAAAATACCAAGTATTCCCAAAAAGAAAATTATTGCTCCTAGAGATAAATAATGTCCTAAACCAATTTCAGTCATCTATCTTAACTCCTTTATTTGACTCAACATCTTTGAGCTCAATCGCTGATGAGGGATTTCTTGAAATCTGATTTATATAACTTTGCCTCTTCACACCTACTCTTTCTCTAAAAGTAAGAAGGATGGCTCCTATCATTGATAAGAGTAAAATTATCCCTGCTAATTGAAAATATAAAATATAATCTGTATACATTACTAAGCCTAATTGATGAGTATTGGATGTATTAGACAAAACTAATGTACTACTAGACATTAAATCATCTTTATACTTCCATCCTCCAACTACTACTAACAATTCAAGTAAAACTAAATTTCCTACTATAAGACCTGAATGTATGTGTTTAGTTTCTTTTCCTGTAAACCAAGAATTTTTTTGTTCAGCAACATTTAACATCATAACCACAAATAAAAACAATACTGCTACCGCTCCAACATAAACAATTAATATGATCATACCTAAAAACTCTGCGCCTACCATGATGAATAAACAGCCAACTGATATGAAATCTAAAATTAAGAAAAAAACTGAATTAATGGTGTTTCTAGAAGTAATTACCATTAAAGAAGAAAATATTGCTATAATTGAAAAAAAATAAAAGAAAATTGAATGAATTATCATTTATCTATAAGGTTTATCTAGTTTGATATTTTTCGCTAAAACTGATTCCCATCTATCACCGTTAGCCAAAAGTTTTTCTTTGTTATAGTAGAGCTCTTCCCTTGTTTCAGTCGCAAACTCAAAATTTGGTCCTTGTACTATAGCATCCACGGGACAAGACTCTTGGCATAAACCGCAATAAATACATTTAAGCATGTCAATGTCATACTTTGTTGTTTTTCTGCTTCCATCAGCTCTTTCGGTAGATTCGATGGTAATTGCTTGAGCTGGACAGACTGCTTCACATAGTTTGCAAGCTATACATCTCTCTTCTCCATTTGGATATCTTCTTAAAGCATGTTCTCCTCTCATTCGAGGGCTTATTGATCCCTTTTCAAAAGGATAATTAATAGTTTTAGATTTTCTGAATAATTCTCTAATTGCTAAATATAATCCCAAAATAAATTCTACAAGAAATATGGTTTTAAAAATTCTATTAAAATTCATTAAAAATTTCCTTTGGGTAGTTTATCAAAATAAAAAAGAAAACTTGCTGTCAAAACTAAATAAATTAAAGAAAAAGGTAAGAAAATTTTCCAACCTAACTTCATTAATTGATCGTATCTATATCTAGGAACAATAGCTTTTATTAATGCAAATAAGAAAAATAAAAATAAAATTTTAAGAATCATCCAAATTGGAGATGGGACTAAATTAAGCGGATAAATATCTATAATAGGTAGCCAGCCTCCTAAAAAAAGGATAGATCCCATTGCACACATTAAAAGAATATTTGCGTATTCTCCTAGCCAAAACATAGCATACATCATGCCTGAGTATTCAGTTTGATATCCAGCAACTAATTCCGCTTCGGCCTCTGGTAAATCGAAAGGTGGTCTATTTGTTTCTGCGAGAGCAGATATAAAAAAAACAACAAACATTGGAAAAAGAGGTATTACAAACCATAAATCATTTTGAGCTATAACAATATCTTTTAAATTTAAAGAACCAACGCATAAAAGAACATTTATTATAATTATACCAATCGAAACTTCGTAGGAAACCATCTGTGCAGCAGACCTAATAGCTCCTAAAAAAGGATATTTTGAATTAGAGGCCCACCCACCCATAATTATTCCATAAACACCCAATGATGAAACAGCAAATAAATACAAAATACCTACATTAATATCTGACAATACTAATTCCTCGCTCATTGGAATAACAGCCCAAGCCACGAGTGCTAATGTCATTGTGATGATTGGAGCAAGAATAAAAACAACTTTATTTGCACTAGCAGGTATAATAATTTCTTTAAAAATATATTTTAAGGCGTCAGCTAGAGTTTGAAAAAGACCAAATGGACCAACAACATTAGGGCCTCTTCGTTTTTGAACTAATCCCCACACCCTTCTATCTAACCAAACAATCATTGCTACGGAAACGAGTATCGGTACAAGCAAAAAAAGAATTCTATAAATTTCCTGACCTAAAATTTGAATATATTCTAGCATTAATTATCAGTCCCTGTTTTTTTAGAGTTAAGATTAATTTGACGACATTCACTCATCGTTTTAGATGCTCGAGAAATAGAGTTAGTATAAAAATAGTCTAGTTCTTTAATTGAAATATCTTCACTTATAAAGATTGTTTCATTTTTTATATCTAAATTATCTTTATAAAAAGGAAGTTCGTTCATTTTCGAAAAATTAGGTATAAAATTTAGTACTTCTTTTCTTAGTAAATTAAAATTTGATAAATCTTGAGACTTATTTAACTTTTTTATAATTAAATTAAAAATTTTCCAATCTTCTAAAGCTTCTCCAATAGGATAAGAAGCTTTTTTACATTCTTGTACCCTTCCCTCTAAATTTTCAAACAAACCACTTTGTTCTGTATATGCTGGACTAGGAAGAACAACATCAGCAATTTCTGCGCCCCTATCACCATGGCTTCCTTGATAAATAATAAATTCATTATTTTTTTTAAATTCTAAGTTATCTGATCCTAAAAGGTATAGTAATTTAAATTTGTTATTTTTTAATTTATCAAAGAAAGAAAATTGTTTTTCATTTTCCTCTGACAAAATTTTTAAATCTATCAATCCAACCGTTGAAGCATTTTGAGGTAAAAAGTTCAATGCATTCCAATCTTTATTTATAAAATTATTATTATTTAAAAACCTTTTGATTTCTTCAAAAATATATTTTCCACTTTTAAGACCTAAAGCAGACTCTCCAATTATTATTATTGGTTTTTTTGCAGACAACAATTTTTTTGAAAATTCAACTTCTTTGTTTAATATCTTTTTTATGTCATCTGACTTGTTTCCTAAAATAGTATAATCATAAGTAAGATCTCCTGGATTACCTATAGAAAATATGGGTGTTTTTTTTTGCACATATGCTTTTCTTATTCTGGCATTTACCATAGTAGCTTCATGTCTTGGATTGGTTCCAATTAAAAGAATTAGATCAGAGTCATCTATACCTCTAATTGAAGAGTTAAATAAATAATTAATTTTTTCCGAACTATTTAAATAAATTTTTTTTTCTCGAAATTCTAAATTGCTACTATTTAAAATTTTAAATAATTTTTTAAAAGCTAAAGCGTTTTCTAAATTAACCATGTCACCAATGTGGCCCCCTATTTCATTTGGATTAATACCATTAATTTTATTTAATATGAGATCAATTGATTCATCCCAGCTTGATTTTTGTAATCTATTATTTTTTTTAATATATGGAGAATCGAGTCTCTGCTTTAAAAGACCATCACAAGAGTATCTTGTCTTGTCTGAGATCCACTCTTCGTTAATTTCATTGTTAAGTCTTGGAAGTATTCTTTTTACTTCCCAGTTATAGGTATCCACTCTTATATTTGACCCAACAGCATCCATTACATCTATGCTTTCAGTTTTTTTTAGTTCCCAAGGTCTTGCTTCAAAAGCATATGGTTTTGATGTTAAGGCTCCTACTGGGCATAAATCTATTACATTTGCTGAAAGCTCAGACTCCATAGCCTTTTCTAAATAAGTAGTGATCTCCATATTCTCGCCTCTTCCTATAGCTCCAATTTCAGGAACTCCCGCTACTTCGGTTGCAAATCTCACGCATCTTGTACAATGAATACAGCGAGTCATTTGTGTTTTTATTAAAGGACCCATATATTTTTCTTTAACTTGTCTTTTATTTTCAACAAATCTAGATTTATCTATTCCATAAAACATTGATTGATCTTGCAAATCGCATTCTCCTCCCTGATCACAAACAGGACAATCTAAAGGGTGATTAGCTAATAAAAATTCCATTACTCCTTTTCTAGCTTTTTCAACAAAGGTAGTATTAGTTTTAATATTCATACCTTCTGCAGCTGGCATAGCACAAGAAGCAATTGGTTTATTAGAATTTTCCATTTCAACCAAACACATTCTACAATTACCTGCTATAGATAATTTTTCATGATAACAAAACCTTGGTATTTCTACATGAGCAAGTTCACAGGCTTGTAAAACTGTCATGCCTTTTTCAAATTCAATCTCTTTTCCATTAATAGTAATTTTAGGCATTTTTTTTCTCCAACAAATGTTGATCAACCAAATACGGATTATCTATTTTTTTCTTTATTAAAGGCTCTTCTCTGCACCGACTTTCTATTTCTTTTCTAAAATGTCTTAATAAACCTTGAACTGGCCAAGCGGAACCTTCGCCAAATGCACATATTGTGTGTCCTTCAATTTGATTTGTTACATCGGATAATAAATCTATATCGCTGAACGTTGCTTTTCTTTTAGCTACTCTATCAAGAATCCTCCACATCCAACCTGATCCCTCTCTGCAAGGTGTACACTGACCGCAGCTTTCGTGTTTATAAAATCTTGCTATTCTTGTCATACAAGAAATGATGTCTTGGTCTTTGTTTATTACAACTATTCCTGCTGTACCTAATCCACTTTTGTTTTCAATTAAAGAGTCAAAATCCATCGTAATCTTATCACATATTTTTTTTGATAATAAAGGCATTGACGAGCCACCAGGAATTACTGCCTGAAGGTTTTCCCAGCCTCCTACAACACCTCCTGCATATTTCTCAATTAATTCTTTAAGTGAAATACCCATTTCTTCTTCTACATTACATGGTGAATTTACGTTTCCAGAAATACAAAATATTTTTGTTCCAGTATTTTTTGGTTTACCAATCGAAGCGAACCATTTGCCTCCTCTTCTAAGAATTGTTGGCACTACAGCTATTGTCTCTACATTATTAACAATTGTTGGGCATCCATATAAACCCACTAATGCTGGAAAAGGAGGTTTTAATCTTGGTTGCCCTTTATTACCTTCCATGCTCTCTAGTAAAGCAGTTTCTTCCCCACAAATATAAGCACCTGCTCCATAATGAATATAGATGTCAAAATCCCATCCTGATCCACACGCATTTTTTCCTAAAAAGTTTTTTTTATATGCTTGATTTATAGCGTCTTGTAATCTTCTTCCTTCATTTACATACTCACCTCTTATATAAATGTAGCAAACATGAGCGTTCACTGCATAACCAGCGATTAAACAGCCTTCGATTAATTTCTGAGGTTCAAACCTTAATATATCTCTATCTTTACATGTTCCTGGCTCTGACTCATCTGCATTAATGACTAAGTAATGTGGTCTTGAACCAACCGCTTTAGGAGCAAACGACCACTTGAGACCAGTAGAAAAACCTGCTCCTCCTCTACCTCTAAGTTCAGAAGTTTTTACCTCATTAATAATCCATTCTCTTCCTTTAGAAATTATATTTTTAGTGTCTTTCCAATCATTTCTTTTAATTGCGTTATCAATTTCCCAACCAAACTCATTATAAAGATTTTTAAAAATTTTATCCTCTGGCTTAAGCATAATTTTCTCCATTTTTTAATTGTTTTCTTTCTGGAGCAGTACTTTTACGCCCTCTATAAGAACCTGGCTTTAAAGGCTTATCTTTAATTAAAGAGTCTAAAATCTCAATCGTACTTTTTTCATCCAGATCTTCGTAGTAATCATCATTAATTTGTATCATTGGTGCACTAACACATGCTCCTAAACACTCTACTTCCATCCAAGAACAAGTGCCGTCTTTTGAGAGTTTATTTTCATTAGGTGAAATCTTTTCTTTACATAATCTTACAATTTTATCTGCTCCACGAATTAGACAAGGTGTTGTTGTGCAAACTTGTATAAAATGTTTGCCTACAGGAGCTAGATTGTACATGGTGTAAAATGTTGCTATTTCGTAAACAGAAATGTAAGGCATTGAAAGATATTTAGCTATGTACTTTAAAGCTGCTAATGGGATCCAATTATTATTTTGTTTTTGCGCCAGATAAAGAAAAGGCATCACAGCACTCTTTTTATTTTTTTTAGGATACCTTTTTAGTATTTCTTCAGCTTTTTTTAAATTTTCGTTTGAAAATTTAAATTCTTTTGGTTGCTCAGAATGTACTTGTTTTAAACTCATCGATCGACCTCACCAAAAACTATGTCTAAAGAACCAAGGACAGCTGGTACATCCGCTAACATATGTCCACGTATTAAATAGTCCATTGCTTGCAAATGAGAAAAACCTGGTGCTCTAATTTTACACCTATACGGTTTATTGCTTCCATCAGATATTAAATAAACGCCAAACTCTCCTTTAGGTGCTTCAACAGCTGTGTAAACATTGCCTTTAGGAACCCTGTAACCCTCTGTAAATAGTTTGAAATGATGTATTAGAGCTTCCATAGATTGTTTTATATCATCTCTATTTGGAGGAGATATTTTTCCGTCAATTGATTTAATTGGTCCTTTAGGAATTTTTTCCACACATTGTAAAATAATTTTTACACTTTCTCTCATTTCCTGAATTCTACAAAGATAACGATCATAGCAATCACCATTTTTTCCTATAGGAATTTTAAAATCTAAATCTTTATATATTTCATAAGGCTGTGATCTTCTTAAATCCCAAGGAACACCTGATCCTCTTAGCATTACCCCTGAAAAACTATGATCTAAGGCTTCTCTTTTAGATACTATTCCAATTTCAACATTTCTTTGTTTAAAAATACGATTGTCAGTTAAAAGACCTTCTAAATCATCTATAATTTTTGGAAAAGATTTACAAAATTTTTCAATATCGTCTATTAATCTTAAAGGTATATCTTGATTAACACCTCCAGTTCTAAAATAATTTGCGTGTAATCTCGATCCTGAGGCTCTTTCATAAAAAGTCATCAAAGTTTCTCTTTCTTCAAATCCCCATAAAGATGGTGTTAACGCTCCAACATCCAATGCTTGAGTGGTAACATTTAAAATATGGCTTAAGATTCTTCCAATTTCACAAAAAATTACTCTAATATATTTTGCCCGAATTGGGACTTCCACATTTAACAATTTTTCCGCAGCTAGAGCGAAAGCATGTTCTTGGTTCATAGGGGCTACATAATCTAATCTGTCAAAATAAGGTAAAGCTTGGGTGTATGTTTTGTGCTCAATAAGTTTTTCTGTTCCCCTGTGAAGCAATCCAATATGGGGGTCAGCTTTTTCTACTACCTCTCCATCTAATTCTAATATTAATCTTAAAACACCGTGAGCGGCTGGATGTTGAGGCCCAAAATTTAAATTTAATGATTTAGTTTTTTTTACCATCTTTTTTTAAATCTTTTATTTCTTTAATATAACTAGTTCCCTCCCACGGGCTTTCAAAATCAAAATTTCTATAATTTTGTTCTAGTTTTACAGGTTCATAAATTACTTTTTTTTCTTTTTCACTATACCTAACCTCATTAAAGCCTGTTAAAGGAAAATCTTTTCTCAAAGGATGTCCTTTAAAACCGTAATCAGTCAAAATTCTTCTTAGATCTGGATGATTTTTAAATTTTATTCCGTACATATCAAAAACTTCTCTTTCCATCCAATTAGCAGAAGGAAAAATTTTAGTAATTGAACTTATTGTTTGATCTATTTGAAATCTAACTGACAGTTTTATTCTATTATTATTTTCATGAGATAAAAAAAGATAAACTAGCTGAAATCGTTTTTCTTCCTCTGGATAATCAACTCCTACAATGTCAACTAGTTGTCTAAATTTACATTTTTCATTTGATTTTAAAAATTGAACAACATCGATTAAGTCAGACTCATTAATTTCAATTAAAAATTCATTTTGTTCAATGATTGATTTTTGAATTTTGCTAGCTAATTCTGAATTTACAAATTTTTCAAGTTTTTTTAAACTTTCTATCATCATTACCTTTGTAAAGTTCCTTCTCTTCTTATTTTCTTTTGAAGCTGCAAGATGCCATAGAGAAGAGCTTCTGCTGATGGTGGGCATCCAGGTATATAAATATCTACAGGAACTATTTTATCACAGCCTCTTACTACTGAGTAAGAGTAGTGATAATAACCTCCACCATTCGCACAGCTTCCCATGGAAACAACATACCTTGGTTCTGGCATCTGATCATAAACTTTTCTAAGAGCTGGGGCCATTTTGTTTGTTAATGTTCCAGCAACAATCATAACATCTGATTGTCTAGGTGATGCTCTTGGAGCTGCACCAAACCTTTCAAGATCATATCTTGGCATAGAAGTTTGCATCATTTCTACTGCACAACAAGCAAGACCAAATGTCATCCAATGCAAAGAGCCTGTTCTCGCCCAGTTAATTAAATTTTCAGATGATGTTGTTATAAAACCTTTTTCTGCAAAATCTTTTGCTAGATCTTTAAACTCTTCTGGTATTTCCTTTTCTTTTTTAGAAAATGAATCAAATCCTACTCCCATTCCAAGGCTCCTTTTTTCCATTCATAAATAAATCCAACTGTTAAGATGGCCAAAAAAATCATCATTGACCAAAAACCAAGAGCACCTAGGTTTCCTAGAGATACTGCCCATGGAAAAAGGAATGCTATTTCTAAATCAAATATGATAAATAAAATTGCTACTAAATAAAATCTTACATCGAACTCCATTCTAGAGTCATCAAAAGCTTCAAAACCACACTCATAAGCAGATAATTTTTCAGGATCAGGGTTAGATGGGGATGCTAAAAAATTAATGATAATAAAACCAATGCTTAAAAATAAAGCAATAAATAGAAAAATTATTATTGAAAGATAGTCTGATAAAAAATTATAAATCATGTTTAATCAATACCTACCTCAATACATTTAGTTTGAGGATTCTTATATTAATTGTTAATTAACTTATAACACTAAAAATGAAAGTGTACAGAGAACAATAGACGCATTCTTTCTTATCTTAGATGAAAATGATTATCATGTGGTGGCGGGAGTGACGGGACTCGAACCCGCGACCTCCTGCGTGACAGGCAGGCGCTCTAACCAAACTGAGCTACACCCCCACATTAGTGGTGGGCGGTAAAGGACTCGAACCTATGACCCTCTCGGTGTAAACGAGATGCTCTACCAACTGAGCTAACCGCCCTTATAAACAAAATCGACATATACCGTAAATAGTTTATAAAGTAAAAAAGTATTTAATTTTACATAAATACCGGTAATATTGAGAAATTATGATTTTAAGCTGTAATTCATGCGAAAAAAAATTTGTCGTGCCTGACAATGCTATTGGCGCTAATGGAAGATTAGTTCAATGTAGTTCATGCGGTAATCAATGGAAACAGTTTCCAATTAAAAAGGAAGTTGAATTAAAGGAAAAACCATTACAGGTCAAATCAACACCCAAAAAAACAAAAAGGTCCACTAAAACGGCTAAGAAAAAAATTAGAAAAAAAACTGGACCAGACTTATACTCACCAGAATATCTAGCAAAAAAACATGGTATCAAGATTGATTCTAAGCCACCTATTAAAAGCAAAATAACCAAGGTAACAACGAAAATAGGTTTTGGATTTTATTACTCTTTAATAATTTCAATTATAATTGCAATATTTCTTCTGAGATTACTTTATTTTACACAAGATATTATTGTAGAAAAAATTCCAATTTCAGAAATTTATATAGATTACTTATTTGAATCCATTATAAATATGAAAGATATTATTCAAAACTTCTTTTCAAAGTACTAAATACTACTCTAGGTTTTTAATATTTATAAAATTATTAGATAAATCTGAATTATTTTTTTTGATATCATTAAAAAAATTCCAAGCTAAAACTACAATTGTATTTTTTTTATCTTTAATTACAGACTTTTTTTTAATTGGAATTTTCACACCTGGAACAAATTTATTATGTTTAAGTCTATTATCTTCCACAATAAAATCAATCTCTTTTGTGACTCCAAAAAAATTTAATGCGGTAGTAGCTTTTGCTGGCGCCCCATAGCCAATAACTAAGTTGTTGTTTTCCTTTAATTTTTTAAGGTTTTTCAAAACATTTTCTCTTATCTTGTAAACTTTTTTTCCAAAATCCTCATAAGTTTTGAATTTTTTAATTCCAAATGTTTCTTCATCTTTAAGCATTTTTTTCACACTCTGTTCAATTTTAACTTTTTTATCTTTCTTGATGTATACTCTCAAAGATCCTCCATGAGTACTTACCAATTCTGATCTAAATATTTTTGCATCGAATTGATTAAAAAAGTTTACCAAAGAAGTTAAAGACCAATAATTGTAATGTTCATGATAAATATTATCAAAAGTTAAATCTTTTAATGTGTTTAATAAATATTGAATTTCTATAATGATAGTTCCTTTATTACTTAATAATTTAAGCATACATTCAGCCATTTCTTTTAATTTATCAGAATGCGCAAAAACATTAGATGCTAAAATTAAATCTGCATTTTTTTTAAGTTTTTTTAAGTTTTTCTTTTCTAAAAAACCATTAAAGGTTTTAATTTTATTTTTATTTGCAAGTTTAGCTAAATTTTTAGCTGGTTCGATACCAAGAATATTTTTATACCCTAAGTCTAAAAATGGTTTTAAAGCTACTCCATCATTACTTCCTATATCGATAATTAATGATTTTTTTTTATTTAATTTTAAATCTTTTACATATTTTTTTGTTGCATTAACAAAGTGATCTCTAAATGATTTAGAGGTTGACGATGTATAAAGATAGTTAGAAAACATTTTTTTTGGATCAACTGCAACTGAAAGTTGACAGTTATAACATTTGTCACAATAATTAACTTCCAAAGGATATAATTCGCAATTCTCATCTGGTTTGTTAATTAAATTATTTGCCAAAGGTTGATATCCTAATGAAACTACTCTTTTCAAATTAGTATTACCGCATGATCTGCAATCAAATTTGTAATACTTGAGTAATAAATTCTTTTCTTTTTCATCAACAAATACATGTTTTATTGTATGAGTTATTCCATAATTATCATGATCTCTTTCACCTCTAACTAAATTCAAAAAAGTAGTATCTTTGGTGAAAACCATTGTATGCGCTACATTGGGTTTGATTATAGAAAGCTGTCCTTCATTAACCACTTGTGTAATTTTTGGTGAGTTTGGATTAATTATATCTTGAAAAATTTCAATAATTTGGCCTTTAGTAAATAAACATTTTTGTTCTTGTTGAGGATGATAATGATTAGCGCGGATTGTTCCTTTTTTTGAATCTATTAAACCAATTAAATTAATTGGTTCTGTTAATTCATGATTACTAATTTTTCCTCTCTTATCAATAAATAAATCGTCTCCATCTCTGACATGTTCCAAATCTTTAATTAAATTTTGTTTAGACCATTTTATAATCATTTCCTTTATGCTTTCATCTAAACCATATAAAAATTTAAATCCGGTTTTTAGAATTTTTTCATTGGATAAAGAAAATCCTAAATTAGGAATTTCATCATTTGTTTCTCTTAATGTTATTTTAGGATTATGTTTTTTACAAATTTCTGCAACTTGTTTTACTGTTAAAGTGTCTTTAGTTAAATTAAATGTTTGAGAAGATAGATCTTCTCTCTCTTCCATAAATTTAAAACATCTTGCTACATCAATTAAAGGAACTAAGCTTTTTATCTGTCTTCCTCCAGAAAAAAGTTTAAGCGTGCCATTTTGTGATGCAATTTTTGAAAACAAATTAGGCATAATATCGATACGAGTTGTATCAGTTGAATATCCGTATACTGAACCTAGCCTTAAAATCACATAATTTTTTCCAGACTCTCTAAGTTGTTTTTCATTTTTTGCTTTAGAAGATGAATAAGATAATACTGGTTTAGTTTCTTCGTCTTCTTTAATATCATTTTTAACTTTTTCAATTCCTTCATAAACTACATGGGTAGAAGGAAAAATTATTTTACATTCTTTACTGATAGCGTCTAAAATATTTTGAGTACCTTTTTCACCAACAAGTTTAATCTTTTCATCTACATCAGCATGTGACTCACTTTTAATTCTGGGCACTTCAGTTATTCCTGCTAAATGATGAACAATATCACTGTCTTTAAAATATCTGTTGACGAGATCTTTGTCTAAAATATCTCCATGGACAAATTCCATATTCCAATTTCTGATTTGATTAACTCGTTCAGATATAAATCTGTTATCAATTACTATTACTTCATGATACCAACTGACTCCCGAATATATTTTACAAAGCTCTGTCCCTATATACCCTAGACCTCCAGTAATAATGATTTTTTTTTTCATATGATCGTCTATTTGCATTTACTTATAGTAAATTTTATTATAACTCAATCATCATGAATATCTACGATTGCTTCATGTATTTTGATGAAGACATGCTACTTGATCTTAGGCTTAATATTCTCAATAAATATGTCAAAAAATTTGTTATTACAGAGTCAACGTATCTTCATAGCGGAAATAAAAAAAAATTAAATTTTGATATTAAAAACTTTAGTCAATTCAAAGATAAAATTGAATATATTGTTGTTGATGAACCTCCAAAAGGTATAGAAAAAATCAAAGACGAAGATAATATTGAAATTAAAAATAAAAAGATATTAGATAACTCTTTAAAAAGAGAAAATAATCAAAGAAATATGCAGGCTGAAGGATTAAAAAATGCTAATGATAATGATTTGGTGCTTTTAAGTGATTTAGATGAAATTCCTAATCTTAAAAATTTTAAGTATAAAGATAAAGTTACATTATTTATTCAAAACGTTTTTTATTATAAATTTAATTTGATTCAACCAGATTATAAATGGATGGGGACTCGTGCTTGTAAAAAAAAATATTTAGTTTCACCTCAATGGTTAAGAAATATTAAAGGCAAATCTTATCCCGTTTGGAGACTAGATACGATATTCTCAAAAAAAAAGTACATGAACGTAAATTTTGTTAATGATGGTGGATGGCACTTCACATCAATTAAGAAACCTAAAGATATACATTATAAATTATCAAACTTTATGCACCATTTAGAATATGAGGAAAGCGGTTTAAATATTGCTGACATGGAAAGGATGGTAAAAGAAAAAAAAATTTTGTATGACCATAAAACTGATCAAAAAAAAGAAAAATATACTGGTAATCAAAAGTTAAAAAAAATTTCTAATAATATTTTACCAGATTACATTCTCTCTAATTTAACTAAATATAAGGAGTGGTTAGATTAAATTTTAATTCGTTCTAAGCTCTTCTTTTTTGGATTTTTCATTTTTTGAAATCTGGTCAACTTCAACCCACTCGACTCTTTTAAGAGGCTTAGTTAAAGCAACTTTTAAAACTTCATCTACATTTTTCACAGGAATGATTTCCATTGTATCTAATATGGTTTTAGGAACTTCAACCAAATCTTTTTTATTTTCCATTGGTATTAAAACTTTTTTAATTCCCGCTCTATGAGCAGCTAATAATTTTTCTTTCAAACCTCCAATAGGTAGAACAATTCCTCTTAAAGTAATTTCGCCAGTCATTGCAACTTTTTTATCTACTGGTATTTCTGTGATTGCTGAAATTATAGAAGTAACCATTCCTATTCCAGCTGAAGGCCCATCTTTAGGCGTAGCTCCTTCAGGAACATGAATATGAAAATCTTTTTTATCAAATACAGGAGGTATAATCCCATACTCTAAACTTTTAGATCTAATGTATGATTTTGCTGCTTTGACAGACTCTTGCATTACATCACCTAGTTTTCCTGTAATTTGCATCTTGCCTTTACCTGGCATTATTGCTGACTCAATTTTTAAAATTTCTCCTCCAACTTCTGTCCAAGCTAAACCTGTAACTACTCCTATTCTATTTTCCTCCTCAATTTCTCCGTAATTAAATTTTTGCACTCCCAACAAATCTTTCATATCTTTTTCTTTTATGGGGTTATTTATTTTTTCATCATTATCAATTTTTTTAACTAATTTTCTTGCAATTTTTGATATTTCTCTTTCAAGATTTCTAACACCAGACTCTCTAGTATAATCTCTTATAATCTTTCGATTAACTTTTTCATCAATACTCCATTCTTCTTTCTTTAATCCATTATTTTCACTTTGTTTTGGAATTAAAAATTTTTGAGATATTTTTACTTTTTCATCTTCCGTATATCCGGATAGTCTAATTACTTCCATTCTATCAAGTAACGGCGGTAAAATATTTAATGTATTTGCAGTTGTAACAAACATGACATCTGACAAATCATAATCGACTTCTAAATAATGGTCATTAAATTCTTTATTTTGTTCAGGATCAAGTGCCTCTAATAATGCTGAAGAAGGATCCCCTCTATAATCATTTCCAACTTTATCAATCTCATCTAATAAAAAAAGAGGGTTTTTAGTTCCTGCCTTTTTCATCATTTGTATAATTTTTCCAGGCAACGAACCTATATAAGTTCTTCTGTGTCCTCTAATTTCTGCTTCATCTCTAATTCCTCCTAGAGAAATCCTAATAAATTTTCTGTTAGTAGCTTTTGCTATTGATTTACCTAAAGATGTTTTTCCAACACCTGGCGGACCTACTAAGCATAAAATAGGGCCTTTCATTTTTTGAATTCTTTTTTGGACTGCCAAAAATTCAATTATTCTTTCTTTAACCTTTTCTAGACCATAATGATCTTCATCCAATATTTTTTGAGCATTTTTTAAATCTGTATTTATTTTTGACTTATTAGACCATGGCAATTCAGTCATCCAATCTAAGTAATTTCTAACCACTGTAGCTTCGGCTGACATTGGGCTCATAGATTTTAATTTCTTTAATTCAGACAAACATTTTTCCTTAGCTAATTTTGGCATTTTGGCGTCAGCAATAGCTTTTGAAAGATTTGTTAATTCATCTTTACCCTCATCAATTTCACCAAGTTCTTTTTGAATAGCTTTTAACTGCTCATTCAAGTAATATTCACGTTGTGTCTTCTCCATCTGATTTTTAACTCTACCTCTGATTTTTTTTTCTACTGATACGACACTTGTCTCTTTTTCAATCAAAGAATGAATTTTTTCTAGTCTCTTTTTAAGATCGGTCATTTCTAACAATTCTTGTTTTTCAAAAATTTGTATACCTAGATCTGAAGACAGATTGTTAGCTATTTGGGAAGGATTTTTTAAATTTTTCAATCCTTCGTTATTAAAATCTTTTTTGTTTAGAATTGAAAGTTTTTCATATTTTTTTATTAAACTTAAAGCAAAAAGCTCAAGATCCTTTGAAATATTCGTATCCTCAGCAATTTCCACTTCACATTTTAAAAACTTTTCGCCGTCACTTTCATTGTATTTTAAAATTTTAACCCTTTTCTCACCCTCAACTAATACCTTTACTGTGCCATCAGGTAGTTTCAAAAGTTGAAGAACTTTACTTAAGCAGCCATATGAATAAAGATCTTTTGACTCTGGATCATCGATCTCAGAGTTTTTTTGAGTAACTAAGACTATAGATTTGTCCGATTTCATTACTTCTTGTAAAGCTTTAATTGATTTTTCTCTGCCAACAAATAATGGAATTACCATTGAAGGAAAAATTACGATATCTCGTAATGGTAAAAGAGGTTTTATATAAGTTGCCTTCATAATTCGTTTATATGGTAATTAATATACTGATTTCAAGAAACAAATCAAAACTTACGCAACAGATGTTGATTGTTTTTTGCCGTATGTGACGATAGGTTCAGAAGTGCCTCTTACAGATGACTTATCAATGGTAACTTTAGCAACATCTTCCATATCTGGCAATTCAAACATTGTTTTTAAAAGAATGTTTTCTAATATCGATCTTAAGCCTCTAGCGCCAGTTTTTTTAGAAATAGCTTTTTTTGCTATTTCCGATATTGCATCATCTTGAAAGCTTAACTCAACATTTTCGAACTCAAATAACCTTTGGTACTGTTTTATTAATGAATTTTTTGGTTCTTTAAGAATTCTTACTAATGACTTTTCATCTAAATCATCAAGTGTAGCTATTATCGGCATCCTGCCTATAAATTCTGGGATTAATCCGTATTTAATCAAATCTTCTGGTTCTAATTGTTTCATAATCTCTGATAATGTTTTTTCTTTATAGCTTTTAACTTTAGCGCCAAATCCAATGGAACTTCCTTTTCCTCTTCTATCAATTAATTTATCAAGTCCTGCAAATGCGCCCCCACAAATAAATAATATGTTTGTTGTATCAACTTGTAAAAATTCTTGTTGAGGATGTTTTCTTCCTCCTTGAGGTGGAACACTAGCAACAGTCCCTTCCATGATTTTTAACAAAGCTTGTTGAACTCCTTCGCCAGAAACATCTCTAGTAATTGACGGATTCTCTGCTTTTCTACTTATTTTGTCTACCTCATCAATGTAAACGATTCCTCTTTGTGCTTTCTCAACGTTATAATCTGCTGCCTGTAATAATTTTAAAATAATATTTTCTACATCTTCTCCAACATAACCAGCTTCTGTTAAAGTGGTTGCATCAGCCATTGTAAATGGCACATCTAAGATTCTTGCAAGAGTTTGGGCTAATAATGTTTTACCACATCCAGTTGGTCCTACTAAAAGAATATTTGATTTTGATAACTCTATATCTTTGTTGTTTTTTGTTTCATGATTTAATCTTTTATAATGATTGTGCACAGCAACAGATAAAATTTCTTTAGCTAATTTTTGCCCAATAACATAATCATCCAGAACATTACAAATCTCTTTTGGAGTAGGAACACCATCTTGATGTTTAACTAGAGAACTTTTGTTCTCCTCTTTAATAATATCCATACAAAGCTCAACACACTCATCACAAATAAAAACAGTTGGACCTGCAATAAGTTTTCTTACTTCATGTTGGCTCTTTCCACAGAAAGAACAGTAAAGAATATTTTTATTATTTTTTTCAGTCATAACGAATCAATATGTACATAATAAATGTCTCAATTATTCTTATCAAGCTGAAGTTGTAAAGAAAACTATATATTGTGCTTTATTTTCTTTTTTCCACAACAGAGTCAATTAAACCAAACTTTTTAGCGTCATCTGCTGTCATAAAATTATCTCGTTCTAAAGCCTCTGAAATTTCATCAACTGATTTACCTGTGTGTTTAGAATATATTTTATTAAGTCTTTCTTTTAAGGATAGAATCTCTTTAGCATGAATTTGTATATCTGTGGCTTGACCTTGAAATCCCGCAGATGGCTGATGCACCATAATTCTTGAATTTGGTAATGAATATCTTTTACCTTTCTCACCGGCTGCTAATAAAAAAGATCCCATTGAAGAGGCTTGACCAATACACAGGGTGGAAACAGGAGAGTTGATGTATTGCATGGTGTCGTATATGCCTAAACCTGCGGTAACAAGTCCGCCTGGGCTATTAATATAAAAGCTTATTTCTTTATTTGGGTTTTCAGATTCTAAAAATAAAAGTTGGGCTGTTACTAATGACGCAACATTATCGTTAACTGGTCCTACTAAAAAAACTATTCTTTCTTTTAAAAGTCTAGAGTAAATATCATATGCTCTTTCTCCCTTGCTTGTCTGTTCAACAACCATAGGGATAAGGTTATTCATTTGCTCTTTAAAATCGCGACTCATAAGACGACTTATACAACTATTGCTTACTTTTTACTAATTTTTTTTGATTTAACTTTCTTTTTATCAGGAGATTCGGTTTTTTTAGTAATTGCTTGATCCAGATCTGGTTTATTAAATTTAAATATAATTTGCTCCGCTTCTTTTGTATTAATATTTTTAATTTCAAGTTTAATTTTTGACTTAATTAAACTAATAATTTTTTCTTCATATATTGAGCCTTTTAAACTTTGAGATGCGTTAGGATTTTTTTGATAATAATCTAGAACCATTTTTTCTTGTCCAGGCATTCCTTTAATCTGTTTTTGAATTTCAGCTCTCACTTCTTCGTCAGAAACTTTTAAATTATTTTTTTCTCCATACTCATTAAGAAGTAAACCTAATTTAATTCTAGATTTAGCAATCTTTTCATTATTTGACTTATGTTTCTCTTTTTCCTCATTTTTTAGGCTTTGTGTCATTATTGAAATTTCTTGGTCTATTAAATTTTTAGGAAGATCAAATATATGATTTTTTTCAATTTGATCTAATATTTCTTTTTTTGTAATTGAATTAAGTGCTTGTGAATATTGACTAGAAATTTGATTTTCGATTAATTTTTTTAAGTCATTTAAATCTTTAGCACCCATAATTTTAGCAAAGTTATCATCAATTTTATTTTCTTTAGCCTGTTTTACATTTAAAATTTTACATTCAAATTTTGTTTTTTTATTTGCTAATTCTTTTTTAGGGTGATTAGCTGGTAATACTGCATCTAAATTTTTTACATCATTTTTTTTAACACCAACCAACTGTTCGTCAAAACCTTTTAAAAATAAATCTTTTCCAAGTTCTAATTGAACACCTTTTCCTTCGCTGCCTTCGAATTTATTTCCATCTACTGTGGCCGAGTAATCAAACACAACTTGATCACCAATTTTTGCTATTTCATTATTTTTTTTATCTTCAAATTGCTTATTTTGATTTGCTATTTCTTTTAATTTTTCATTAATCAGTTTATCATCAATTTTAATTTTGTATTCTGTGGCTTTATATTTATCAAAAGATTTGAGTTTGATATCTGGTAAAGAATCTATTTGTAATTCATAGTTTAAATCTTTGCCTTCTCCAAATGTTTTTAAGTCTATCTTTGGCTGTCCAGCAGTTTTTATTTTTTTTTCTTCAATAGCTTTTGTTGAAGTTTCTCTTAAAATCTTATCTATTACTTCTCCATAAATAGATTTTCCAAATTGACTTTTAATTACTGAAGTAGGAACTTTACCTGCTCTAAAACCTTTTAATGAAACTTCTTTTTGTAATTCATTAAGTCTCTCATCCATTTTGTTTTGGATTGTTTTTTTATCAACTACTACTGATAAAATTGTTCTTAGACCTTTTTTCGACTGTACTTCTACCTTCATATATTTATCTTGGTGGGCAAGAAGAGACTCGAACTCTTAAGCCTTGCGGCACTGGTTTCTAAGACCAGCGCGTATACCAATTCCGCCACTTGCCCATTAATATTTTTTAATTTATTTCATATAATTAATAAATTACAATAATATTCTACATAAATTTTTAATTTTATGAAAATGTGTATTTATACATTATGAATAAAATATCTTTTAATAATATTTTAATAGTCTCATTTGTAATATTATCTATAATAATAGCTACAATTATATGGCCAATCTTAAACTTAAATTTTTCTAATTTTACTCAGTCAACTGGTGCTATTACTAATCAAGGTTATTCAACAGATTCTGATACTATAAGATATATTGTATTTATATCACTTCCCCTTTTCACTCTGCTTATAAGTCTTATCTATTTTGAAAAAACAAATTTAAGAAAGTTTAATGAATTAATCAAATTTCCAGAGGATTCAATTAAAATAAACATAAAAGTATTTTTTTTTTTTATAATTTTTTTATTTTTTTTAATTGTTGAATTTTTTTCTCTTCAATTGCCATCTCATCAAATTGATACTTTTCATGATGGAGAGCTTTTTTCGGTCACCAAGAATGCTATTTTAAGGAAAAGCTTTTTTATAGATACTTACACTATTCATGGTTTTTCTGATATATTCTATCCCTTTCTGTTTTGGAAAATTTTTAATCAGGAAAGTATTGGAGCTGGAAGGTTATTTTTTTTCTTTATAATTTTTTTACTTAAATTTTTGACTATTATCCTTAGCTATCAATTAACGAAATTTTCATCGGTAAGGAATAAAGAAATATTCTTTATAATTTTATCATTAATTTTAATATCTCTAAGTGAATATAGAGTTCCAATGAATTTTTCATATTTTTCTTACAGAGATATATTCATAATTTTATTTTTAATTTTTTTCTCAAAAATCTATCTACTGAATGGCTCCAGTATAGTTTTAAATATTCTTATAGGTGTTGTTCCTTCAATAGCACTGCTGATGCACATTGATACCGGGACTTTTTTATACATGCTTCTTATCTTGCATATTTTCTTTTTATTAATAAACAAAAAAATAAATGAAGTTTTAATTATTTTACTTTCTATTTTCTTTTCATGGTCACTTTTACTTTCTATTCTTGGTTTCAATGAAATTCTAAATTTCTTACAAAATGCAATTACAATAATACTATCAATGGATTACTTGCATGGTATAGCGTACCCAGATCCTTTCACTTCTATCATCGATAACAAAAACGGCATGAGAGCTACTAGAGGCCTGCTATTACAAGTAACAGCAGGATTATTTGTTGTGTATCATTTTTTAATAAACTCTAAAAGTTATTCAAAAAATTCAAAGATTTTTTTTATATTTTTATTTTTTTTAAGTTTTATAATGTATAAAAATGCTTTGGGTAGATCAGACTCTTACCATATTAGGATGTCAAATGATCTACCGATACTTATCAATGTTTTTTTCTTATTAAATTTCTTTTTAAAATTTTTTGAAGAAAAAATTAAACTCCGATTAAATCACATGACAGCTATATACTTTGCAATTTTATTGTTTTCATTAACTTACATACAAAAAATTGATTATAAAAATTTAACTTCTGTAAAAAGTAATTATAGTGAACTTATATCTCTTCCTGACGAGCATTTTATAGATCATGATAAATACAATTTTATAATGGACTACAAGATTTTGACAAAAACTGATGAATGTTTTCAAAATTTTACAGATGATTTAATTCTTCTTTATCTATTGAATAAGCCTAGCTGCTCAAAATTTGTGGCTAGTTGGTTAGCAAGTCCTAAATCTTTACAAAAAGAATATATTTCAGCAATTAAAAAGACCAAGCCATCTTATATTCTTTATGAGTCCAAATATTTTAAAGTAGATGATATTTCAATGTCAAAAAGATTGACTGAGGTCAATACCTATATCATGAATAATTATGAAATATTTAAAGAAACAAAAAATTTTAAAATTCTAAAAATTTTGAATTAAATTATCCCAAACTTTTGCATATTTAAGGTTTGTCATGACGCAATTGGGTAAAAAATTCAATTTTCTTAATTTTTCAAAATAAATTTTTATATCTGAAGGTCTCCCCCATCTTTCTGGGCACACTAGACACGTTTTAAATTTTATTAATCTTTTAACAATATCTTTATTAACTGGTAGATTTTTAAAAGTGTCAATCCAAATCCATCCTACATTATTTCTAAAATGTAAAATTGTATCAATTGACTCAAATTCTGAAAATCTTACTGACATATATTGATTAATCATTTTTTTATTCACACAAATAAATGGCATTTCAACATCAAGTAAAAAAAAATTTTTTATATTATATTTTTTTGCTAATCTTATCGCATCCATTTCTATTCCGGACTCTTTGATATTTATTATTAATGTGCCATGGTTGTAATTCGACAAGTAATCTTCAAGGTTTTCACCTGATTTATATGGATCGTGATTTAAAATAATTTTTGATCCAAACGATCTTAGATCTATCTCTGCTCCAAATTTTTTGGGAAGATTTTTAAGCTTACTAATTTTATTTATTCTATGAACAATTATTTCCATTATAATTTTTTTTTAAGATCAAACATAAATTTTATAGTCCTTAAAGTAAGTTTCATTTTTAGCTTAAATGAACCTCCTCCTTTTGCTATTCCTGCATTTCTATCATACCAATTAACAGGTGACTCTATAATCTTAATATTATTTTTTGACGCAATAAGCAAAAAATAAATATCAAATGAGAAATCAATAGGAGGATTATTTACAAATTTTAAAAAGGATCTTTTAAATATTTTAGGTTGAGCATTAATATCATTTATCTTTTTCTTAAATAGTAAGAATGTTAATATGGACATTCCTAAAGTAAAAAAATTATCAAATAAACTTCTATTTATTCTTTTTCCTTTAATAAATATTTCTTCTTTAGATAAAACGTTTTTAAATTTCTTGTAAATCTTAATTGAGTCTAGGGGGTCAAACTGTAAATCTGCATGAAACCAACAAATTACATCTCCTTTAGAAAAATTTATTCCTTGGCTTAGACCATCCCCATAACCAATATTCTTTTTTATATTCAAAAGAGAAATTTTTTTATCTAAAAATAAATGATGATTCCTTATTAAATTATTTGAATTATCAGTTGACCCGTTATCAACCATTACTATTTCTATTTTTTCATCTGAAAATTCATTTAATAGTAAATTCAGTTTTTCTAATAATTTTTCTAAGTTCTTTTCCTCATTAAAACATGGAATTATTAAGCTAATCATATTAATTTTTATAATTTAAAAGCTCAGGATGAGAACCCCAACTGTGGTATTTTTTTACTTCTAAATCACTTAATTTGTATCCCATCCTTTGAGCAATAAATATTAGCGTATCCATATAGTACTCATTGTTAATTTTAATTTTATTTTTAAAAGTATATTCTAATAAATGTTTCATAATTTTTTTATTTTTAAATGCAAATGTTCCAATCAAAACTTTTGCATTTTTATTATTTTTAAAATTTTTTTTTAAAGATATTTTATATTTTTTTTTAATTTTTTTTACCCAACTAAAGTCTTTATGGTTTTTAAAATGATAATTTGATCCTTGAGCTGTAAAAACTAAAAGGTCATTTTTACTAATTTTTTTCTTAAATAAACTTAAGTTTATTTTAAAAGATAAATCACAAGAATGAACTATTATTACTTCATCTTTATTTAGATATTTCAAAGACTTATATACGGTAGATGCTTGACCTTTAGTTTTTTTATTTAAGAGAAGCAATTTTTTTTTTTTAATAAATTTTATGAATTTTTTAATATTTCCTTTTAAATTAATCATATTTTTAGTTATAAATATCCATTTAAAAGTTTTAGGAAAAGATTTAGTTGCTTTTATAAACATTGGAACTTTATTAATAATGATTAAAGGTTTGAAAGTTTTGTAACCATATTTCCTAAATCTTAGGCCTTCACCAGCCATTGGCATTACGCAAACAAAATTTTTTATATTTTTATTTTGCATATAAATCTGTGTTTATTTCTTTTGATTTCATAAAGATAGATGTTTTTCAAAGTTAGCTTCTTACTTATTGAAATTTTTTTAAAATATCGAATAAATCTAAACTGATCTTTTTTTAAAGATATCGAAGCAATTGTGAAATGAGGTTTCCAATTCGTATTTATAAAAGGGTATCCAAAGTATCTATAGTTTTTATTCATTATTTTGTCACCGAATTTTATCTTTTTTTTATAAGAGTATTTATTAAAAGTTTTCAAAACAGATTTTTGAAGTTTTTTTAAAAATTCATTTTTTTTTATTTTTAAAAAATATGTATTTTTTCTTGTTATTGGGTCATCAAAAAAGATATCAGTTTTTTCTAGTTTAAATGATTTTCTTTTAGACATTGGTATATGTTTAATTTTTTTTATTTCATCTAAATTTTTCCTCTTAGTATTAAAAACATATACCGAACAATGAGGTAAATGTTTTAAATATGTTTGATTGCCGAATTGCTTTTTTACTTTTTTTTTTAAATTTTGAACTATTTGTTTTGTTGGATAATTAGGAAGAATAAATAAACCTATTTTAATCATGATTTTTTCTTAATATTTTATAATAATCAACTCTATTTAAATTAGAAATATAATTATTACCTTTTTTTAAAAATTGAAAAATTTTTAGATGATCAATTTTTATTTTATAAGCTTTTTTCAAATTCATTTTCAAAATTAGAGAAAAAAGAACTCTTAAAAAAAAACTATGAGAAATGATTAATATTTTTGAACCTCTTTTAAAATTATTTAAATAATATAGAAATTTTTCAGCCCTTTTTTTCACATCACGAGCATTTTCACCTAGAGGAAATTTGACATCAATACCTTTTTTCCAAGATTTGAATAAATATGGATATTTTTTTTTTGTTTCCTTAATATCTAAACCATCTACTTTTCCATAATCGATTTCATTAATTAATTTATTATTTAAAATCTTTTTGGCTGAAAAAAGACTTCTTGTCATCTTTGCTCTGAGAAGATTACTAGTAATGATATAATTATATTTAATATTATTAATTTTCTTTCTTTTGATATTTACTATTTTTGGGTCAACTCGAGATCCTAAAAATAATTTTTTATTATTCAAAGAAGTTTTAGCATGTCTTACAAAATTGATTTCGAGATATTCATTTTTAATCTTTTCAAGATAATTATCAAAATTTTTTATGAAATTTGAAGCCAAATTAAGAATATTTGGGTCATATACTAAATCTTTGTTTTTCTTTCTTTCTTTCAATGTTTTAAAATTTTTTAAAAGTCTGTGATTATTTTTAGTTATTTTAAGGAATAAATTATCAAATTGTTTTCCTTTAACTTTGATATTTTTTTTATTTAAAAATTTATTGAGATTAATTACTAAAAAATTTATGATGTGGTAAACAAATTCACC
>CACDES010000004.1 GCA_902551865.1 uncultured Pelagibacteraceae bacterium | reverse complement strand
CCAATTATACTGAACTTCTTATTAAAGTTGATGAACTTATAGGTAACGATTGTTTAAAAAAAAATATAATTACAGAATTAGACAAGAAAACAGTTAAAAAGATACAAGACAATAAAAATAAATTAGAAAAAGAATTTATTTCTTCTGATATTGATATGGATAGTATGTTAAAAGAGTCAATTGAAAAGACTATAAATGAAAAAAATACTATTGATGAAGATGCTGAAAGAATAGGTGACTACAAAAATAGATTTTCTAATGCTCAAAAGAAAATTTATAAAACAAATATTGATAAGTTAAAAAAAACTTTAAAAAAATATCCATTTATACATTTTCATTTGGCAGAGGAAGATGGTGCTTCAAGATGTGAAGTAGTTTTTTCACCCAATGATAAAGAGGAAATAAAAAAATCATCTCTACACCACGATAAATTTAATACTCCATATAAATCAGATTGGGGAGCTATTAATATCGATTTTTTTAATTTTGGTGGTTCAGTGATGGTTGAACAAAAAGAGCGTCATTATAAATGGAAAGATCAATATAATACTGATTATAATCCTGGAAATCATATCTATAATTTAAATAAAGTTTTTAAATATCTAGTACAAGATTTTGCTAAATCTATAGTTAATCATAAAGATCTTCAATTAGAGGAAAAAAAACTTTCAAAAAAATTTGATAAAAAGAAAGAATTAACAGAGAGCGATTATAGGTATTTTATAGATAGATCTTTTGGACAATTTCATCCACCTTATACTGATGATAATGAAGATGGATACAGATTTACTCATACAGATTGCAATGAGGATCATGCTTTCAACCTATTCTTAAAACACAATAAATTATCTCTTAAAAAAAAGAGTGTGAAAATTGTAAACAGATAGTCAATTTATTAGGGTCTCAAGATAGCAACCTGCGACCTTAAAAGTGGAGAGTGAAATGGAGAGTAGGAGAGAAGCCAACTAGTCTCTTCTAAAGAAAATCAACATTTATTTTCTTGCATTTATGTCAATTTTTCTAATTCTATTTCAAGTTTAATTGTTGTAAACACTTACTTAATCGGAGTTTCAGGTTATAAGTTCAAATCCTGCCGCCCCGACCATTCATTATGAATATTAATAAAGTGGTTGTAATAGGTTCTGGAACAATGGGTAGCGGGATAGCTGCTCATTTATGTAATGCTAATATTCCGGTAGTATTACTTGATTTAAAAACAGAGATTGCTGAAAAAGCAAAAGAAAGAATATTAAAATCACGCCCACCTTTATTATTTGAACAATCTAAAATAAATAGTTTAAAAACCGGAAACATTTCAGACGATTTTGAGAATGTTTCAGATGCAGATTGGATTATTGAAGCAGTTGTAGAAAGAATTGATATTAAACATAATATTTACGATCAAATATTTAAAAAAAGAAAAAAAGATTCCATAGTTTCTTCAAATACATCAACAATACCTTTAAAAGTTCTTTCTCAAAAACTATTGGATTCAGATAAAAAAGATTTCTGTATAACACATTTTTTTAATCCAGTTCGATACATGGGATTACTTGAAATCGTCAGAGAAGAAATAAATGATAAGAATAAAATTGATTTATTAAAAAATTTTTGTGAAAGCAAACTAGGCAAAGGTGTAATCATATGCGGAGATACACCTGGATTTTTAGGTAATAGAGTAGGAGTTTACGCAATGCAAATTGCTATGACCGAGGCAATAAAAATGAATTTGTCAGTAGAAGAAGCAGATGCAGTTTTTGGAAGACCAATGGGTATACCAAAAACAGGAGTTTTTGCTTTATATGATTTGATCGGCATAGATTTAATGTCCGATGTATTAAAAAGTTTTAGAAAAGAATTGTCCGACAATGATGCATTTCAAAAAGTAGCTGAAGAAACTCCATTAATACAAAAATTAATTCAAAGTGGTTACACAGGCAGAAAAGGTAAAGGAGGATTTTATAGAATTAATAAATCAGACGGTAAAAAAATTTTAGAGGCTTTTGATTTAAATAAGAATGAATATTTTCCTTCAAAAAAAATTGATCTGCAAATAAAAAAAATCAACCTTTTAGAATTGATTAATAGAAATGATAAATATGGTAAGTATGCTTGGTCTGTAATTTCAAAAATAATCTTATATTCTTCATCTTTAGTTCCACAAATAACTAAAGAATATAATGATATAGACGAGGCTTTAAGACTTGGATTTAATTGGTCTATGGGTCCTTTTGAAATGCTTGAGTCTATAGGCCTTGATAATTTTTTCTCTAAAATTGGAAACATAGATGGCAATCCTTTTTTAGAAAATTTAAAAAAGAATAGTGCAAAGAAGTTTTATGATGAGAGACAAAAATATACAAACATTGAGACATTAGCTAAAATAAAAAAATCAGTGGTTAAAATAGACAAAAATGATTCAGCTGAAATTTTTAGATTTAATGATTTCAATATAGTTGAATTTAATACTAAAGCGAATGCTTTGGACTATAATTCAATGGATGCATTAATGAAAGCCACAGACAAGCCATTAATTATTATCAATGAAAGCATGCAGTTTTCTGCTGGTGTGAATTTGAACTATGTTATGGAGTTTATTCAAAAGAAAGATTTAAAATCAGTTGAAAAATTTATCAAATATTTTCAAGAAACATGTAAGCATTTAAAATATTGTAAAAATCCAGTTATATCAGCGCCTTCAGGATTAGCATTAGGTGGAGGAGAGGAAGTTTTGTTGCAAAGCAATTATGTTGTATCTCATACTAATATCGTTATGGGTCTAGTAGAAACAATAGTTGGATTAGTCCCAGCAGGAGGTGGATGTAAAGAGCTTTTGTGGAGATGGACACAGAGCGATCAAGCTAAAAATGATCCTGATTTTGCTCCATTAAAAGTTTTTGATATAATTGGTTACGCTAAAACAGCTTCATCGCCACAGGAGGCAAAGCCCTTGTTGTTTTTAGATTCCAATCATGAAGTTATAATCAACAGAAATAACCTTTTATCGGCTGCAAAAACTTTTATCAAAAATAATAAAAATTTAACTTCTCCAGAAAAATGCAAATTTAAATTATCAGGTGAACAAGTGAGAAAAAAAATGAGAAAAATTCTTGAAGACTTATATAATAGTAAAAAAATCTTAGATCACGGTATGGAAGTTGGTAAAGAATTAGCATATGTTCTAAGTGGAGGAGACACTGATTTAAATAAAGAAATAAGCGAAGATCAGATGTATAAACTAGAATTAGATGGTTTTATGAAATTAATTGATACAGAAAAAACTCAAAAAAGAATTATGCACACTTTAAAAACAGGAAAGCCATTAGTAAATTAGATGACTACATATAATGCACCAGTTGAAGAAATGATGTTTTTATTTAATAATCTTAAGGATAATAAAAACTATAATGAAATAGAAAAATTTAAAGAAATTAATTCAGATTTAGTTAAAGATATTTTAGATCAGGCTGCAAAAATAAATCAAGAAATTGTCCACCCATTAGCTAAGATTGGTGATGAAAATCCATGTATATATGAAAATGGAATTGTCAGATCACCACCTGGATACAAAGAAGCTTACACAAAATTTATTAATGATGGATGGACATCTTTATCTTGCGATCCAAAGTATGGTGGACAAGGTATGCCAAAGACAGTCAGTACTTTTTTTGAAGAAATGTTATCATCAGCAAGTTTATCTTTTAAATTGTATAGCGAGTTAAGTATTGGAGCTTATAACTGCATACTTCATCATGCTGATGAAAAAATTAAAGATAAATTTCTTCCAAAAATAGTCGAAGGAAAATGGAGTGGAACCATGTGTTTAACAGAGTCTCAATGTGGAACTGATTTAGGTTTAATTAAAACAAAAGCGATCAAAAATGCAGATGGATCATTTTCTTTAACTGGACAAAAAATATTTATTACATCTGGTGATCACGACTTAACAGAAAATATCATACATTTAGTTTTAGCAAAAATACCAGGTGCACCCGCAGGAACTAAAGGAATAAGTCTTTTTTTAGTTCCAAAGTTTAATGTTGATGAAAATGGATCAGTTGGATCTAGAAATGGCGTTAGCACTTTATCTATTGAAACTAAAATGGGAATAAAAGGTTCACCAACTTGTGTTCTTAACTTTGATAATGCTAAGGGCTTTTTAATAGGTAAAGAAAATAAAGGATTGAGTTCAATGTTTACAATGATGAATTTAGAGAGAATCATAGTTGGTATACAAGGATTAGGGATTGCAGAAACGGCCTATCAAAATTCACTTGCTTATACTAGAGAGAGAAAACAAGGTAAATCTAATGATAACAAAAATGGTGAAACAGATTTAATAATTAAACATGCAGATATCAGAAGAAGCCTAATGAACATGAAATCAATTATTGAAGGTCAAAGATCTCTAGCATTCTGGTTGTCTCAACAAGTTGATGTAAGTTTAAATCATTCAAATCAAAATGTTAGAAAAGAAGCAGATGATATGGTCTCTCTAATGACTCCTGTAGTAAAATCTTTTTTTTCAGATATGGGTATGGAGATAACAAATGAAGCAATACAAATTTTTGGTGGTTATGGCTACACAAGAGATCAAGGAATAGAGCAATTATACAGAGATAATAGAATTACACCAATTTATGAGGGAACTAATTCTGTGCAAGCTATTGATTTAGTATTCAGAAAAGTACTTACTAATCGAACGTTGGAAAAATTTATATCCATGCTTCAAAATGAAATTAAGGATTATAATGATAATCTTGAATTAAAGAGACTATCCTACATTCTTAAAGAAAAGATAAAACTTTTATTAGACTTTTCAAAATGGTTAGACGATAAATTAAAAAATCAAAAAGATGATGTTAGTGCGGCATGCAATGACTTTTTAAAAGTTCTTGGTTATGTTGCTTTAGGTTTTTCTTGGCTTAAAATGACTAAAGTAAGCTTTGACAATTCAAGTAAAAATAAAAACTTTTATGAAGAAAAGATTAATACTGCGAAATACTTTTTTGATAAGATTCTACCTAGAATAGACAGTCACTATCATTCAGCAATAGCTGGTAGTGAAAGCTTGATGAAAGCTAAATTTAACTGAAAATGAGTGTATACGAAAAAAATTTAGAGAAAAATAAAGCTAATTTCGTTCCCTTATCACCACTCACTTTTTTAGTTAGAGCAAAAGAAATCTACCCAAATTATGAAGCAGTAATTTATGAGGATAGAAATTACACATGGTCAGAGGTCTATAAAAGATGTGTGAAATTTGCCAGTGCACTTTCAAAGATTGGTATTAAAAAAGGGGATACAGTCTCTTTTTTGGCTTTTAATACTCCTGAAATTTTTGAAGCACATTATTCTGTGCCCATGACAGGAGCGGTGCTTAATACTATTAATATTCGTTTAGATGCAAAAACGATTTCATATATTTTGGAACATGGGGAGGCAAAAGTATTAGTTGTAGACCGCCAGCTTCATGTAGAGGTAAAAAAAGCTTTAAGCACCATAAAGAGAAAGATTATCATTATCGATATTAACGATAAGTTTGCAGATAAGTCAAAATGTGAAAAGATTGGTGATAGAGAATATGAAGAATTTTTAAAGACTGGTGATGAGAATTTTCGATGGAAAATGCCCGAAGATGAATGGCAAGCTCTTTCACTGAGTTATACTTCTGGTACGACAGGAAATCCTAAAGGAGTAGTATATCACCATAGAGGGTCTTATTTAATGTCTACTGGTAGTGCTACTGCATGGAATATGCCCAATAGGTTAAATTTTTTAACAATTGTGCCTATGTTTCATTGTAATGGATGGGGTTATCCATGGACTGTGCCGATGTTAATAGGTCGAACTATTTGTTTGAGAAATATTGATGTTAAAAAAATTTTTGAGTTAATAGACAAATACAATGTTACCCACTTTGGGGGTGCTCCTATAGTTTTAAATATGATAACGGGCGCTCCTGAAAAAGACAGGAAAAAATTAAAACAAAAAGTTTTTGTTTTAACTGCTGGTGCTCCACCTCCAAGTATTATTTTTAAAAAAATGAAGAGTCTAGGTTTTGAAGTTATGCATGTTTATGGATTAACAGAAACATACGGTCACGTAACACAATGTGCTTGGAACGAGTCTTGGGATGAACTTAATGAAGAAAAACAAAATGAAATTAAAGCTAGACAAGGAGTTCGATATCCAAACACTGAAGGTGTTGCCATAATGGATCCTGAAACTATGAAAGAAGTACCTAAAGATGGTAAAACTATTGGTGAGATAATGATCAAAGGTAATGTAGTAATGAAAGGATATTTTAAGGATAAAAACGCAACTGATAAAGCTATGAAGGGTGGTTGGTTCCATACTGGAGATTTAGCGGTAATGCATCCTGATGGTTATGTAAAAATTCAAGATAGATCGAAAGATATAATTATTTCTGGAGGTGAAAATATTTCGTCTATAGAAATTGAAAATACTTTAGCAAAACATCCATCCGTATCTATCGCGGCTGTTGTTGCAAAACCTGATGATAAGTGGGGTGAGGTGCCATGCGCATTTATAGAAATGGTAAAAGATAAACCGGTCACAGAAAAAGAACTAATCTCTTTTTGCAAAGAAACTTTAGCAGGATTCAAAGTTCCAAAAAAAGTGGAATTTTGCGATCTACCAAAAACCTCTACAGGAAAGATACAAAAATTTGAGTTAAGAAAAAAAGCTAAAGAATTGAAATAATTTAATAATAATGGCAAAAATTGCAATTAATCTTAAATGGAGTCTTAATGATGGGGAATTATTACCTGGTAAATATTCAAATAAACATCAAATAGAATTTAACGATGAGATTGTTATAAATGGTGATGCAGCTCCAGACTGGAACGGAAACAAACAAAATAGTAATCCAGAACAAGCACTAGCAGCAGCTTTAAGCAGCTGTCATATGATGACTTTTTTAGCACTTGCCGCCAAAATGAATTGGCCAGTATCAGCATATACAGATAACGCAATAGCTACGTTAGGAAAAAATTCCAAAGGTAAAATGTCAGTAACCAATATTGAATTAAATCCAAAGGTAGAATTTTCAAAAGAATTTTCTGTAGATGAAAACAAAATGAAAGAGGTACAAGAGAGAGCTCATCGATATTGCTTTATAGCTAACTCTTTGTCAGATGAAGTAAAAGTAAAGATTAATTAACCTATGAATTATAGAAAAAATAGCAAAGTTTTAGAAACTTATTTAAACGACAATGGAGTAATGCGTTTTAACTTAAATAGTCCAGAGAATTTAAATGCTCTTTCTGAAAATATGATGGATTTAATGCAAAATGCTTTGGACAAAGCAAGTCTTAATAAACATGTAAGAGTAATAATAATTTCAGGAGAGGGATCAACATTTTCATCTGGACATGACTTAAAAGAGTTGAAAGCTGCAAGAAAAGGTGCAGATAAAGGAAAAAAATATTTTTTAAAGATAATGAAAAAATGCTCAAAGATGATGCAAACAATAATTAAATGTCCAAAACCAATAATTGCAGAAGTAGAAGGGACAGCTACAGCCGCTGGGTGTCAATTAGTTGCAAGTTGTGATTTAGCATACGCAAGTAGTTCAGCTAAATTTGCAACTCCTGGGGTAAATATAGGTTTATTTTGTTCTACACCCATGGTCGCAATTTCGAGAAACTTATCCAATAAACATTCTATGGAAATGCTTTTAACTGGAGAATTAATTTCATCAGATAAAGCTGCTAAAATTGGTTTAATCAATGATGTTATTGAAATAAATAAACTTAAAGATTTTGTATTAGATAAAGCTCAAAAAATTTCAAAAAAATCCTCAGTAACTTTAAAAATCGGTAAAGAAGCTTTTTATAAGCAATTAGATATGAAACTTTCCGATGCTTATGATTATGCCTCAAAGGTAATGGTTCAAAATATGCTTAAATTGGATGCAAAAGAGGGCATCGATGCTTTTATTGATAAAAGAGAACCTAACTGGAAAGATAAATAATTTTTAAATAAAGGTTTTAAATTGATTACAGAAATTAAAAAGAAAAAAATATTTTCAAATGATGTTGGGCATCCTTTCGATAAAGAAAAACCGACTATCATTTTATTACATGGCAGTGGCCAATCTCATGTTGTTTGGTCCTTAACTGATCAATTTTTAGCTGACAAAGGTTTTAATGTGTTTACCTTAGATCTTCCAGGACATGGTAATTCCGAAGGACCTTGTTTAAAATCAATAGAAGAAATATCAAATTGGATAAATGATTTTGTTGACCATGTTGGTATCGAAAAATCTATATTCGTTGCTCACTCTCAAGGATGTTTAGAGGCCCTTGAGTTTGCGAAGAACTTTCCAAAAAAAGTTGAAAAAATAGTTTTTATTGCAGGATCCTATTCTATACCTGTTAACAAAAGTTTAATTGATCTTGCTTTGTCTGGTGATATGGAAGCTCTAAATTTAATGATGAAATGGGGATATGGGTCTTCAAAACAGTTTATTGGAGGCAATCCATTACAAAAAATACTTAATTCTTCTAGAGAGGTAAGAGAGGTTCTGGCTGTAGACTTGATTGCTTGTAATAATTACAAAAATGGTGCAGATGCGGTAAAAAGCATAACATGCCCAACGTTTTTTATTTTTGGTGAAATTGATAAGATGATTAAATTAGAATCAGGAGAAAAATTTGCAAAAATGATTAACAAGTCTAAAGTTCATATAATTAAAAATTGTGGTCATATGATAATTTTAGAAAATGCTTTTGAAATGAGAGAAAAAATTTTAGAATTTTTAAATAAATGAAGAATTTTTATATTAGTAAATCACGAAGAGTAAGGTCTACACCTTTTACAAAAAGAATAGAAGAGCAGGGCGTCAAAAGCTATACGGTTTATAACCATATGTTATTGCCAACCACTTTTTCCAATGTAGATGAGGAATATTTGCATTTAAAAAAAGATGTTCAACTTTGGGATGTTTCGGTACAAAGAGAGATAGAAATTTCTGGTAAAGATGCACATCAACTAGTGCAATTAATGACATGTAGAGATCTTTCTAAATCAAAAGTAGGAAATTGTTATTATGCTCCTTTAGTGGATATTAACGGTGGTATAATAAACGATCCCTTAATTTATAAATTAGATGAAAATAGATGGAGGGTTTGCATAGCTGATTCAGATGTACTGTTATTTGCAAAAGGCATATCATCAGCAAAAAATTTAGATGTTGATATTTTTGAGGCTAAAGTTGATACCTTAGCCATCCAAGGACCTAAATCTACTAAATTAATGGAAAAAGTTTTTGGAAAAGATATTAATAATTTAAAATTTTTTAAATTTGATTTTTTTAATTTTAATAATAAAAAATTTTTAATTTCTCGATCAGGATTTTCTAAACAAGGAGGATTTGAGATACATACTGACGAAATTAAAGCAGCTTTAGAACTTTATGATTATTTTTTTAAAATTGGAAATGAATTTAATCTAAAACCAGGAACACCTAATCATCCCGAAAGAATAGAAGGTGGATTGTTATCTTACGGAAATGATATGGATCTTTCTGACAATCCTTTTGAATGTGGATTTGATAAATATGTTGATTTAAACGATGATATAGTTTTTTTTGGAAAAGAAAGTTTAAAAAATATAAAAAAAAAAGGAATAACAAGAAAACTAATGGGAGTAAAAATTGATGCAAAATCAGTTGATGTTTCTAAAGGTATTATTATGAAAGATCTTAAAAACAAGCAAATAGGTCAACTCAGATCTGCTGCTTTCTCACCAAAATTTAATAAAGTAGTTGGTATAGCAATGGTTAAAAAAGATTTTTGCAATATTTCAGAAAAATTTAAAATAGAATTAAATAATAATTCAATTTCTGGAGAAATTTGCAATTTACCTATAGTATAATTATGAAAAAGGCAAAGATTTATATCCCAACAAAAACAGCCATGCAATCGGGTAGGGGTAAGTTAAAAAAATGGGTTTTAGAATTTGTAACTAAAGATACTTCGATTAATCCTTTAATGGGCTGGGAAAGCTCTATAGATACTCTTGATGAAGTTATTTTAAAATTTTCTTCTAAAGAAAAAGCAATTGAATATGCGAAAGCAAACAAAATTTCTTATACAATAATAGAACCTAAAAAAAAAGAATTTGTTATTAAGTCATATGCTGATAACTTTCTTAAAAATTAATTATGTGGCGTAGTTTTTTTAATGATAAAAAATGGTTTTATTGGTCATACGGTGGTGGTTTTTTTATTTTACTTTTATTAGTAAGCCAAACTTATTTGGATGTTCTATTTAATAGCTGGTATAAAGATTTTTATGATATTCTTCAAACAGCAGAAAAAAGAGATATATCAGAATTTTGGGACTCAATTAAAAAATTCCTTTATATAGCTTTACCATATGTAACATTATTCGCTTTTACAAACTGGTTTACAAGACTTTGGGCTTTTAGGTGGCGCGAAGCAATGACTTTTTCTTACATGCCTTATTGGAGAGCTACAGAGGCTAAAGTAGAAGGATCATCTCAAAGAATACAAGAGGATTGTATGGCATTCGCAAAAATAGTCGAGTCTATTGGATTGCAAGTAGTGAAAGCAATAATGACATTAATTGCATTTATACCTATATTATGGGCTTTATCATCTAACGTAACTGTTCCTTTTCTTAACAATGTTTCAGGGTCGTTAGTTTGGGTTGCTTTAGTTTTAAGTATCGGAGGTATTTTAATAAGTTGGTTTGTTGGAATTAAGCTTCCAGGATTAGAATATAATAATCAAAAAGTTGAAGCAGCTTTTAGAAAAGAATTAGTTTATGGAGAAGATGATAGAAAGAATTATGTTCAAGCTCCTACAATTTTACAACTATTCACAGGAATAAAATATAATTATCATAAACTATTTTTGCACTATGGATATTTTGATCTTTGGGCGATATGGTATCGACAATTATTTGTTATAGTGCCTTTCTTGATTATGGCACCAGGATTATTCACAGCAGCTTTTACACTCGGTATCATGATGCAAGTGGTAAATGCCTTCGGTGAAGTAAAAGATGCTTTTTCTGTATTCTTATATAATTGGACCAGAATTACAGAATTAAGATCTATTTATAGACGTCTTATGGAATTTGAGACTGCTATTAATTTTAAAAAAAAGTTGAGAAAACCAAGAAAATCTGATGTAAGAGCTTAATGGAGCTCTATCTCAAACTTATCGACGTACTATTTCCTGTTTTTTTTGTCATTGGCATTGGATACTATCTTGGAAAAAAAGATCCAAATTTTGATACTAAATTCATAACTAATTTTGCTGGAAATATTGGTACACCATCAATGATTTTTTATACAATCACAACTACTGGAATAACACTCGATATATTTATTGAATATTTCATTTATGCTTTAGTCATAATCGGAGGTTTTTCTTTAGCAGGATTACTTTTTTTGTTTATACTTAAAAAAGACGTCATTAGCGAACTCCCACCTTTGATATTACCTAACACTGGAAACATGGGTATCCCAATATGTCTTTTTGCTTATGGAACAGCTGGGTTAGGGGTGGCCTCAGCTATTGCTTCAGTGATAATACTTCTCCATTTTACCTTAGGTGTATTACTGGCTAAAAAAAGTTTTTCACTCGAAATCCTTATTAAAAATGGTCCAATTTATGCAATTTTAGCATCTATTGCCTTTTTGTATTTTAAATGGGATGTGCCAGGATATATTGAAAACACAACTTTTCTTTTAACTTACACAACCATCTTTTTGGTATTGATGTCTTTAGGAATAGCTCTATCAAGGCTAAAAGTAGTTTCCTGGACACATGCTTCAATCCTTGGAGCTGTAAGAGTTATAATCGGACCTATTATTGGATTTGGTTTGATAAAGTTTTTAAATTTAAATGGTTTCTTCGCTGGTGTTTTATTAATTCAATCTGCTATGCCAAGCGCTGTTTTGACTTATTTAGTAGGATCAATGTACTCAGAGAGAAAGGTTGTCGACAACATTGCAAGCGTTATAGTTTCTTCGACTCTAATGTCATTTATTACAATTCCAATTGTAGTTTTTTATAGCTTAAAGTTTTTTCAATAAATACAATGAGTTAGATAAAGTTATTAAAGTTTATTATTAATATATTAGTAAGTATTACTTACTTATAATAGAAAATAATTAAAAAAACATTGAAAACAAGGGCTTATTTAAGCATTTTTAAAGAATTGAAATAAAAAAAAAAAATTAATTATTTTAAAAAATCTTTAAAAACAAGAAATATAAGGGAATGAAACTAAAAAAATTCAACAATACCAACTGTTTTAGTCGACTTAAAAGCCACAAATAGTAACAATTCTAGGAGCTTTGCAATACAGGAATATAGCGTTTAAACGGCCATAGAGGGCTAATTTTTTGATATTCTTATATACATAGTACAACTGACCGTAGAATCTAATAAAACAGCAAGTGTAGTGGGGTAGTTGGACTAAATCGCCCGTCAAATAACAATTCTAGACGATTACACCCTCTCTTTTTAGTAGTAATTTCTTAGTTTTAACACCACCTCTGCCTGAATATCCTCCTAATGAACCATCTGATCTAATCACTCTATGACAAGGTATTTTTGGCGCAAAAGGGTTCTTTCCTATAGCATTAGCTACAGCTCTTGCTGATTTAGGCCTATTTATAGCTATAGCAACCTGTTTATAGGTCTTTACGGTGCCTTTTCTTATGGTCTTAAGATAATTCCATACCTTTTTTTGAAATTTAGTACCTCTAAAATTGTTATTTGACGGGCGATTTAGCTTCATTTCGAGTATTTAGCAAACTGTTTGGAACCCTTATTTGGACCCACAAATAGTAAGGTCCATGCTGATTTTCCGTCTGGAATCTTCAAACTATGCCTATCTGAGGCTTTTCTAAAGCCTATATAGCCTGGACCCCTCCAGAAAGTGCCATTTTCATTGGTTTCCCAGTACCCGCCTTTAAGGATTATAGTTATATATGACCAATAATGATCATGTAAATCACCTAAATCACTTTTTAAAATCTTGTGAACCAAGATATTGAATGGGAACCACTTGGGTCTTTTACGAAACAGCGGATAGTATCTCACCATGAACGGTTTAGCCTTGTCGAAGTCAGGCCAACTAGGTCCACGATCCAAAAGTAATCTTTTTCGATTCTTAAACATGCTCTAAATTTAAACACTTGACACGAGAAATCATCTATTATATTACTAACGATAATTAATGGTTATCAATAGCAATATATAGAAAATTATGAAAGATTTAGTAACTGACATAAAAGCTTTGCAAGAAGAAACATTAAAAAATTTACAAAATTCCAAGGCCTTAAATACAGTTAGAGCTTATAAATCTGATTTTAGAGATTTTGGATTATTCTGTGTGAAGAATGCATTTAAAAACCTACCCTCAGATCCAAAAATAGTTTCTTTGTATTTAACACATCTTTCTACAAAAGAAGTCAAATTAAGCACAATAAAACGTAGATTGGTATCAATTGGAGTGATCCATAAAATGAAAGGATATTACTTAGACACCAAACATCCAGTAATCGTAGAAAACTTAATGGGTATAAAACGAAGAAAAGGGACAGTACAAAAAGGTAAAAAACCTATATTAATCAATGATTTAAAAAAAATACTTAAAGCTATTGATGAGCAAAATATTCAAGATATAAAAAAATTAAGAGATAAATCAATAATACTAATAGGATTTTCAGGAGGCTTTAGAAGAAACGAAATAGTTTCTCTAGATTATGAAGACTTAGATTTTGTACATGAAGGCCTTAAAATTACAGTAAAAAGGTCTAAAACAGACCAATTCGGAGAAGGATCAATAAAGGCTCTACCCTACTTTGAGGAAAGCGTATATTGCCCGGTTACAATTTTACAAAGATGGTTAAATATATCAAAAATTAGTAAAGGACCACTATTTAGAAGATTTTCAAAAGGATCAAAATTAACAAGTTACAGGTTAACAGATCAAACAGTAGCTCTATTGATTAAAAACTATTTAAGTATAGCTGGAATTGATAGCAAAAACTATTCTGGCCATAGTTTAAGGTCGGGTTTTGCAACGTCAGCTGCTGAGTCTGGTGCAGAAGAAAGAAGTATAATGGCAATGACAGGGCACAAGTCTACTGAAATGGTAAGAAGATATATCAAAGAAGCAAATCTATTTAAAAATAATGCATTAAATAAAATTAAACTATGAGAAAAATATTAAAAAAAATTTCAATAGTTTTAGTTTGTTATAATAGTTCATTTAAATTAAAAAAATTTGTACAAAAGATACCAAAAGAAACAAAGATTTACATTATTGATAATTCTAAAGATTTTTCCTTGAAAAAAATATTTAGAAACAAAAAAAATGTAAAAATTTATTTTAAGAAAAACGACGGTTATGGATCATCAATAAATTTTGCATCAAAAAAAATTAAAACACCTTATTTCTTAGTTGTACAACCTGATGTTAGCGGAATAAGAAAGAGTTCTTTAATAAAATTCTATAAATACGCAAAAAAAATTAAAGATAAATTTTCAGTTATCGGCCCCCATTTTCTAAATGCTTCTAAAAGAGGTCATTACCAAACAAGTTTGAGATACAAAATAAAAGAGATTCATAATGTTCATGGGTCAACCATGTTTTTTAACAAAAAAATATTTAATAAAAATAAGGGTTTTGATAAGAATATTTTTTTATACTGGGAAGAAACAGATTATAGTAAAAGAGCTAGAAGAAATGGCTATAAGGCATATCAACTAAATATAGTCAAGGTTAAACATGAAAAAGGCAAAGCTGTTAAAACAAGCAATCTTAAGGATTTACGAAAATTAGAAAATCTTTACACATGGCATTTTATATGGTCAAAATTTTATTATTTTAATAAGCATTATGGAAAGACTTTATCTTTAGTTTATTTTTCTCCAATTTTAATAAGGATTATATTTAGAATGTTTATTTATAAATTGATCAAAAGTAATAAATTTATAAAGTATTATTGCAGATGGGATGCTTTAATAAGCTCTATTTTAAACAAAAAATCGTCTATGAGATTAGAAAAGATACCAGTAAACTCATGAATTATTAATTATGTCTAAAGATAATTTATAAAAATTGTCTCGATATAAATGTTTATAATTTTTCATATGACTGGTGATTTTGCTGTAATGAACACTTTTAGTTTCTTCTATAATATCTAATATTTTAATCTTATAATTTGAAGCAATATGTGTAAATGCACCATGACAGGAAATAAATAAAGAACTTTTAGATATTAAATGAGATATGGAAAAAAAATTTTCGTTTGTGAACAAATATCCTTTTGTAGTATTTAGATCTATTTCATATAAAAATTCGTTTATTTTTTTTGAAGAACTTTTAAGCTTATTAATGATCTTAGTATCTATTGTTCCTGTTGTAATTATTATTCTTTTAGATGTTTTTTTTGATAAGTTTGAGAGAAAATTTATCAAATCTTTTTTATCAGTATCTATATTTGTTAAAGTCGATGCCTTTTTGAACAATTTTTTATAATTTTCAATTTCCCACTTTTCATCATAATGAAATAATAAGAAATCTAAATTTTTTAAATTTATTAAATTATCATGAAGAAACTGATTTTCAAACTGATTAGATTTTAAATAATGAAAATCTTCATCTTTTAAATTAAAATTTAAAGATTTACAATTATCGGATAAAACACTTTTAATTGTTTGTTTTTTTAAATTATCATTGTCTAAAAAAACATTTTGATAAAAAATATTTAATATTTTTTTTTGAATGATTTTTGATACATTAAATATTTTATTTTTGGATTTTAATAAAATACCAAAAAAAATAGATCGATTTTTTTTGTCAGAAATTATAATATTATCAAATTTATGTTTCCTTAATTCAGAAAAAAGATTTATTCTATCTATTATTTTTTTTGATTTTAATAAAAAAACTTTATCTACTAAACCAAACCTCTTTATAAATTGTTCATTATTACTTGAAGCAACTAGATATATTTTTGATTTTTCATCATTTCTCTTTATTGCTTTTATTAAAGATGATGTTATTAAAAAATCTCCTATTCGATCTGTCCTAAAAAAAAGATAATTCATAAAAATTATACTTTAAAATAATATTTTATCTTGATAAATTTTTTATAAAATTTAAAAAATTTTTTTTAATGTATTCTAAATCTTTATTTTTTAATCCATGATGACAACCTATTAAAATTCCATTTTTCATTATATTATTGCTATTTATTTCTGCACTTTTGACCTTTTTATATTTTCTTTTTTTCATTATTGGTTGTCTTAAAATATTACCAGTAAAAATAGTTCTGGTTTGAATGCCTTTTTTTTCAAGAAAAATTTGTAGTTTTTGTCTATTTATATTAGATGTTGATTTAATTATTACAGGATAGGCTAACCAAGGTGTTACCAAGTTTTTTAATTGAATAGGCAGTTCAAATAAATCAGGAAATCTTGAAAAAAAAGATTTTAAGTTTTCAAAATTAGAGACCCTATTTTTAATGTTTTTTGGTAATTTTTTTAATTGTTCTAATGCAAATGCAGCAGAAATTTCCGAGGGTAAAAAATTATAGCCTACGTCATGAAAAATATACTTGCCATCATAAGGTATACCATCCACTTTGATACTGAATCTTTTTTTAATTCCTTCAGACTCATTAAAAACGGCTGATGATCTTCCCCACCCCCTAAGTAATTTTGCTTTATCGTATATTTTTTTGTCGTTAAAACAAACCATTCCACCAAATCCAGCACCAGTAATTATATGTGAAGCATACATACTATTAGTAGTAATATCAGAATAATTACCTAAGTTTTTTTTATTCAATTTGTAACCAATGGTATCAGCTGAGTCTTCTATAATTTTAAGTTTATTTTTTTTTGCAAACAAAAAAATCTTTTTCCAGTCAGGAACATTCCCTAATAAATTTGGAATCATAATTGCTTTAGTTTTTTTATTTATTGCTTTTTTAATTTGATCTAAATTTGCTACAAAAGTATTTTTATCAACATCAATAAAATGAGGTATCAAACCTAATTGGTAAATGGGAGCTACAGTTGTTGAAAAAGTTAAAGTTGTGGTTACAATTTCACTTCCTTTTTTCAAGTTTAAAGAAGCAAGAGCTAAGAGATTTGCTGATGAACCAGAATTTACCATAAGACCGTATTTCTTTCCAAATAATTTGGATATCTTATTTTCAAGATTTTTAACTGCTGGACCATCAATTAAAGTAAGGGATTTATTCTTAAGAACTTTTAAAGAAGCTTGAATTTCTTTTTTATCATAAACTGCTTTACCATAATAAATTTTCATTCTATTTACTCCATAAAAATTTTTTTTGATTATTAACATTTAAGGTTTTGTTAATAATAAATTCAGCAACTAAAGTTGAATTAAAATATTTCATATATTTTTCTTTGCCATTTTTTCCTAAAGTTTTCCTTAATTTTTCATCGTTTGAAATTCTTATAATTTTTTCTGAAAGATCATTAATATTTCTATAAAACACCATTTCCTTATCATTAAAAAAATCTCTGTACTGAGTTTTTTCATCTATTAAACAAGCTAAACCATTTCCTACTATTTGAGTAATTCTGTCACTGCTATAATATTTTATTGCATCTCCCCTACTTAAGTTTAATCCCATTTTTGCATTTGCAATTGTTTTAAAATAATGATCTGCCCAGATAGGTTGAATATTATTTATGCCATAAACGTCAAATTTGGCGTTTGGAGTAAGGTTTATTAACTTGTTAACAAAATTAACTCTATCATCAGTTTTACCAGATTTTAGAACTCCTCTATGAACTCCATGACTTAAAGCAAAAAAAACATCAACATTACATGACTTGTTAAAATTGTTTAATGTTTCAAAAGATTTATCTGCAGGATTAGGTATATAAAAACATTTATCTTTTGGAATAAAATTGAGAGCAGAAGGACTTGTTGTTAAAAAGGTAGCATCAACACTATTAATTTTATTTAAAATACGATCTTTATTTCTTTCAAAATCTGGGCCTTTTTTGTTTAATGGGTCTAGAAACCATTGACCTATTCTCACGTTTGGATAATCACTTCTTAATTCATTTATCTGTTCAGAGGATATTAAATCGGCGTGCCCAAGCATGATAATATCAGGTTTATAGTTGTAGCATGTTTTTTTTAGTTTATCGTTTAATGTTTTAGCGCCTTTAAAATCTTGAAACGATTTATAATATTTTTGAATATCTCTATCACTGAATCCCAAAACACTATGCCCTAGTCTTATAAACCCATTGTTAATTCTACGTCCAGTGTTAAAAAAAAGTCTACCATCTAATCTTTCATTAAAATTAGTTATATGAAGGATTCTTAAACTATTTACTTTTTTCTTAGTGTTAAAATAAGGAATTTTGTTTATTTTCTCAGACCTATAGTTATCTATTAAATTTGAGATAAATTTATGAGTTAAGTAAAAATTTTTTATAGAAAGATACTGAAATTTTTTTCTTAAATTATCTTTGTTAATTAATTCATTTAGAGATTTTTCTAAATTTTTTACGTTTAAATTTTTTAAAATTTTTGCATTAGTTACAGTTTCTGGTAATCCCCCTCTGTTTGTAATTATTACTGCACAACCATTTGCAGAAGCCTCTAAACTAGTTCTTCCAAATGGCTCTTCCCATCTGGAACAGGCAACTGCAATACTAGTTTTTTTAAAAATGTTTATTACTTCCTCATGTTTTTTAAAACCAAGTATGTCAGCATTTTTATGTGAAAGTTTAATTTTTTCCCTTTTTTCATCACCAATTATTTTAGCTTTCCATTCAGTATTTTTATTTAATACTCTAACAATTGCTTTTGAAAATACATCATAACCTTTTGCTTTATTTAGCTTTCCTACAAATGTTATCCATTTTTTTTTATTTTGAATTAACTTTGTTGAGCCTTTTTCCGCAGATTGATAAAAAACAGCTAATTTATTACTATTAACAAATTTATTTTCTAAACCTTGTAAAAATCTTTTCTTTGACCAATTACTATTAAAAATTATTTTATAACATTGTTTAAGAAGTAATTTTCTATCATTAATCGATTTTGATCCATCCATTGAAAGAGGGTCATTATGAAAGTATAAAGATATTATTTTTTTACTATCTTTGGAGGAAATAATTTTTACATAACTAGGTCTATTATGTATTTCAATTATCGATGAATTTCTTTTTTTCTCTAATTTAATGAATTTATTAACATAATTCTTAGTTTGACTTGTTAATGGGATATTTACTAATGATATATTCTTATATTTTATTGGAAATTTTTTTTTTAAATTAGTGCTTCCATATACTGTAATATTTTTTTTAAAAGCACTCTTTTTACTAGTTTCATAAACAAACAAAGAAACAGCACCAGGGTACGTTGGTGAAAAATTTTCTTTGTATGGAAGTAAAATAGAAATTTTCATATATTGTTTTTTTTAATTTTATTTCTTAATGTTCTATTTTTCTTTATATAATATTCTCTAGAAATTGCTTTATTTTTTGATCTAAAGGACTCTTTATAAATCAATTTCCATGTTCTTCCTCTGGTAAATTTAGCACCTTTCCCAGAATTGTGTAGAAGTAGTCTTTCTTTAATATTTTTAGTATATCCAACGTAAGTAACTGGTTTACCCCCCTGGGATTTGAGCATATAAACATAATAGCTCATCAATTTTAGTGTATGCCTAAATGAGTATACTTAATATTGAGATAATCTTTGATAGCCATAGAGCCACCTTCTCTGCCGTATCCAGTTTGTTTAATTCCGCCAAATGGGGCCTCAGGAAGGGCTACAACAGCTGTATTTACTGCTACTGTACCTGTCTCCATTAACTCTGAAGCTTTATGAGCTTTCTTTAAATTGTTAGTATAGAGATAGCTAGCTAAGCCAAGATCATTATTATTTGCTCTTTTTATGACTTCATCAAAATCTTTAAATGAGAGAATAGGAACCAAAGGTCCAAAAGGTTCTTGATTCATGATAGTAAAATCATCTTTAATATTATCAAATATTGTAGGTTCATAAAAATAACCTTTATTAAAACCAGCTGGTTTTTTTCCACCACAGAGAATTTTTGCTCCTTCTTTTTTTGTAGTCTCAACCAAAGCTTCTACTTCATCCAATCTTTTTTTTGTTGTTAAAGGACCTAAAATTGTATCTTTTTCCATACCATTTCCTATTTTTAATTTTTTTGTTTTTTCAACCATTAATTTTGTAAATTCATTTTTTTTACTTTCATGAATATAAAATCGACTAGGTGAAATACAAACTTGACCATTATTTCTAAATTTTGCAAAAATCGCCATATCAGTAACTTTATTTAAATCAACATCGTCAAAGACTATAAAAGGAGAATGACCGCTTAATTCCATTGTTACTCTTTGAACTTTTTCAGCTGCTTTTTTTAAAATTAATTTTCCAACACGTGTTGAACCAGTTATTGAAACTTTTTTAACTATATCGGAAGATAATAATTGATCTGAAATGTATGCTGGATCACCTGATAGAAGATTTACAACACCCGGCGGAACACCAGCTTCACGACAGATATCAACTAATTCCATAACACAGCCTGGCGTGATAACGTCTGGTTTTACTATTACTGAACATCCTGCGGATAGAGCTGTAGAAATTTTTCTAGAAGCAAGTGTTATTGGAAAGTTCCATGGAACTAGAGCAGCTACTACTCCTACAGGTTGGTAGTAAACATGTATTTTAGTTTCAGGAGATCTACCCTGTAAAGTTTCACCATAAATCCTTTTAGCTTCTTCAGAGCTCCATTCAAATATATCTGCAGCTCCACTTGACTCTCCAGCTCCTTCTGAAAGAGGCTTTCCTACTTCTAATGTAAGCCATTTAGATAAAACACTATTTCTTTTTCTAATTAAATCTGAAATTTTTCTTATTATTTTAGATCTTTCCCAGGGTGAAGTATTTTTCCAGACTTCAAAACCTTGTTCAGCAGATCTAAGAGCTTTTTGAATATCTTCTTTGTTTGCTTTGGAAGCTTTACCAATGATTTCTTCAGTAGCAGGATTTATAACATCGTATGTTTCTCCACTTGAAGATTTTTGCCACTTACCATTGATAAATTGTCCAAAATTTTCGTACATATTTAATGGCGGTCCCACGGGGAATCGAACCCCGATTAGGTGATTGAAAACCACCTGTCCTAACCGTTAGACGATGGGACCTGATTTTTTAAGTTCTTATTAACAGAAATATCGTCGATAATAAACTCTACATTTTTTTCACCCCTCCATTCATTTAGAGACAATTTTCCAGCTATATTAAATGTATTATTATTTTTTTTAAGCAAATAAGCTCCTAATTCATTATCTACAGCATTAAAAGCTATTGTTCTGACGCTAGTACCTTCCCCCCCAATCAAAATAGATTTAATATGCTTATCCCCGACTATTTTGCTATTTACAGGTTTTAAATCTTCTACAATAAATTTTGGCTCTGGGTTTCCTGAACCAAAAGGAGATAAAATATTAACCTTCTCATAAAATTCTAGGTTAATTGCGGATGGAGAAATTTTACTATCAAGGAAGAGTGGTTTTTGTTGAGTTATGTTTTCATTAATAATTTTAAATTTACGAAATATAAATTCTTTAAATTTTTCTATATTTGATATATTTATTGAAAAACCTCCTGCCATTTTATGACCACCTCCTTTTAATAGAATTTTTTTTTGAGTAGCTGCTATAATAACAGATCCGATATCAAAACCAATAATTGATCTTGCGGATGCTTTTCCTATATTACCATTTATTGAAATTATAATCGCTGGTTTATTAAACTTATCTTTTAACCTTGCTGCTACAATTCCAATAATTCCCTCGTGCCAATTTGAACCTTGTAGAATTAAAACAGGATCATTAAATTTACTTTTTGATTCAATTAAAATTTTTTTTATAAGATCTTTTTCTAAAATTTGTCTTTCTTTATTATAGTGATCTAGTTCAGTAGCTAATTTAAATGCTTCTTTTGGATTTGAATTTAATAATAAATTTGCTCCGTGTGAGCATTTACCAACCCTTCCTCCTGCATTTATTCGAGGACCTAAAATATATCCTAAATGATAACTTGATGGATTTGTCTCAATTTTACATATATCCAACAAGGTTTTTAAGCCAAGATTTTTTTTTGCTTTTAAAATTTTTAGTCCTTGTTTAACAATAGCTCTATTCAAACCAATTAGAGGCACAACATCACAAACAGTTCCTAAAGATACTAAATCTAAATAATTAATTAAGTTTGGTTCACTTATTGAATTTTTTTTAAACCAATCAATTAATCTAAGTTCTCTATTTATTGAAACTAAAAAAATAAATGAAACACCTGCTGCACATAAATATTTCAAATCAGATTTATCATCTAATCTGTTGGGGTTAATGATCGAATGAGCTTTTGGTAAATCAATTTCAGATTGATGATGGTCTAAAACAATTACGTCAATATTTTTATTTTTGGCGTAATCGATAGCCTCAAATGATAGCGTTCCGCAATCAACGGTAAAAATAATTTTAACATTTTTTTCAATTAAATCTTTAAAACCTTTTATTGAAGGGCCATAACCTTCAGTTTTTCTATCAGGAATATATATTTCATAATCTAATTTTAATTCGTCAAAATATTTTCCAAGTAAAGCTGTTGATGTAGCTCCATCAACGTCATAATCACCAAAAACTCCTATTTTTTCATTATTTTGAATTACCTTCAACATTCTTAAGGATGATTTTTCCATATCTAATAAATCATTAGGATTTGGTAAAAAATTTTTAATTGAAGGATTTAAAAAACTATTAATATCCTCCTTTTTGATATTTCTTAAAGAAAGTAATTTAGCCGTAATTTCGTCTAAAGAAAAATTATCTTTTAAATAAACTATTTTTTCTTGATCAAATTTCTTTAAAATCCAATTTTTTCCAGTAACTGATACTGAATTCATTTTTTGTGTTTATTTCTAAATAAAGTATTAATTTTAGTATCTTTATGTAAGGCTATTGTATTTGCCTCGAAAAATTCATCTTCATCCTTAATACCATTTGCTAAATCACCACTAGTTATAGCCGTAGCACAAAACATAACATCTCCTTTTATCATATCTTCAATATTATATTTCTTTTTCAAATCAGTTATTCCCATTTTTTTTGCTCTAATAGATTCATCAGAGTCTAAAACTAGTCTAGTCTGTATTTGACCACCATAACAACTTAATGCTGCAGCAGCTAAGACTCCTTCTGGCCCTCCACCAATACCCATATACATGTCAACCGGAGAGTTTTGATCAACTATATAAATTACTCCTGATACATCACCATCACTAATCAATTTTAAATTAACATTCATTTTTTTTAAGGAAGATATTATTTTATCATGTCTAGGTCTTTCCAAAATACAAACAGTTAGCTTATCTGGAGTTGTTTTTTTAGCATCTGCTAAAAGAGATATATTTTTTTCAACACTATTATCTAGGTCAACTAAATTTTTAGGTAAATTTGATCCTATAGCAATCTTTTCCATATAAGTGTCTGGTGCAAAAAATAAATTATTTTTTTCTGTAGCAGCCAGTACAGAAAATGAATTAGGTAAATTCTTTGCAACAAAGTTAGTTCCTTCTAATGGGTCAACAGCCAAATCTAGTTTTTGGCCTTTTTTTGTACCAACTTCCTCACCAATAAAAAGCATTGGAGCTTCATCCATTTCACCTTCACCAATAACAATTTTACCGTCCATATTAATTTTGTTAAATTCATTTCTCATATTATCAACTGCTGCTTGATCAGCTCCAATTTTATCATTTTTTCCAATGAATTTAGATGCACCATAAGCAGCTTTCTCAGTTGCATTTACAAATAATTTCAAATATTCAGGTTTAATAGACATTAATTAGTACCAATTCTAATCAACTTAGGTTTTTTAATTATATAAGATTTTTTTTCAGTTTGCTTTATAACTTTATTTAGAGATTTATCCTTAGAATTATGAGTAATAATTATTATAGAAGAAATTTTTTTAGATTTACTTGGATTTTGAATTAATCTTTTTATTGAAACTTTATTCTTAGAAAATATATTTGTTATATTTGATAAAACACCTGGTTTATCTAATACTTCAAATCTTAAATACGCAGAAAAGAATCTCTCAGATATATCTTTATAACTTAATTTTTTTCTTTCTTTATTAGATATAGAAAAAGGAAATTTAACATTTCCTCTTAAGATAGAAGAAATATCTGATATTAATGCAGATGTAGTAGCTTCCGGACCGGCACCCTCACCTTGAATAACATTTTCACCAACAGGTTTTCCATCAACTATAACAGCATTTAAAACCCCATCAATACTGGCGATATAAGAACTTTTTTTAATCATGGTTGGGTGTACACGCTGATAAATTTTATTCTTAACAATTTCAGATACACCTAACAATTTTATTTTATATCCAAGCTTGTTAGCATTAACTATATCTAATTTGTCAATAAAATTAATTCCCTCTACGTGGATATTGTTATTAATTAATGAATTAAAACATAAAGACGATAGTATTTTTAATTTTGCTGCAACATCATCACCATTTAGATCTGACAAAGGATTAGCCTCAGCATAACCTAATTTTTGAGCATTAATTAAAACTTCTTTAAAGTTTTTATTTTCTTTATCCATAGTAGAAAGAATATAATTGGATGTTCCATTGAAAATACCATAAACTCTACTGATTTTATTAGCTATCAAACCTTCTTTTAAAGATCTAATAATTGGAACGCCTCCACATACAGCTGCTTCAAATTCTAAATTAACATTATTCTCTTCTGCAATTTTAGACAATTGATCACCATATTTAGCTATTAAGGCTTTATTTGCAGTTACAACGTGTTTTTTATTTTTTAATGCATTGAAAACTAATTTTTTCGCTGGACCTTCTGCGCCTCCAATTAATTCTACAATCATATCAACTTTGTTTGATTTGGTAGAATCTAAATAATTCTTAAGCCATTTTTTTTTATTTATTTTAATATTTCTTTTTTTATTAATATTTCTTGCAGAAACATAAATTATATTAGGAATACAATTATTTTTTTTAGATAATATTTGTTTATTACTTTGTAAATATTTATATAAATAACTTCCAATGTTACCTAAGCCAACAATAGCTATATTAAGTTTTTTTTTCATTTATTTTCTCTTATAGTAATATCAGGAAATTTTTTTTCTTTACCCTGTTTAACTAAAAACTTAGATATTTCATCAATACTACATTTTTCGAGTATAGTACAAATATCTGTGGTCTTTTTATTTGAAATGTTAACAATTTTGTTAGTTTTTTTTGTAACTTTTTTGAATTTCTTTTTTGCTTTAATTTTTTCTTTTTTTGTTTGTTTTATTTTATCTTTTTGTTTTATTTCTTTATTTTTAAATTTTTTTCTTTTTTTTAATTCAATTTTTTTCTTTTCGATTTCATCATTAGATAAAATCTTAATTGGTTTTTTTGTACTTTCTTTATTTAACATAGTAATTTCTTTTTCTTCTCCTGGATTAGACTTTAAATTTAATTCAACAAGATCAATTTCATTTTTTGATTTTTTGTCAATAACTTTTACTTCTAAAGTCAAATTATCTTCAAAATATTGTTCAGCTTCTGCTTTATTGATACAAACATGATCTCCACAAATCAGAACAGTTTTAGGTTTGTTACAACCATAAATATTTAACATAATTAATAAAAGAACTAATTTTTTCATTTTAAACCTAAATAAGCTGGAAGTTTATATATTAGATTCATGTTTTGAATAGCTTGTCCAGAGGCACCTTTAATAAGATTGTCAATCGCTGAAAAAATAACAATTTTGTTTTTAACTCTTGTATCACAAATTGATATTTCGCAATTGTTTGTATTCAAAACATTACCAGAACCAAGCTCTGAATTTAGTTTTAATATTTTTATAAATCTGTCTTTTTTATAAAATTTGATTAGCTCATTTCTTATTTTACTTGATGAAGAACTTTTTTTTAAATCTACATAGATGGATGTTAAAATTCCTCTAAATGTGGGAAGTAAATGAGGATTAAATGTATATCTAATTTCTTTTTTTGTATATTTTTTAAATTCCTGATCAATTTCAGAAATATGTCTATGGTTTTTTGTGCTATATGCAAAAGTTGAATGGTATAAATTTTTATGATTAAATTTATTTTCTAAATTCTTCCCAGCTCCAGAATAACCCGATTTGGAATCTATCGTTAAATTATCAAGCTTAATTAATTTTTTTTTAATTAAAGGAATCAAAGGAATTTGAATTGAAGTTGGATAACATCCTGGGTTGGCAATAATTCTATATCTATAAATTTCTTTTTTAACAAATTCTGATATAGCATAAATAGAATTTTTTATAAGTTTTACTGCCTTATGTTTTTTTTTATAATTTTTTCTGTATTTAGCTGGATCAGTAATTCTAAAATCAGCTGATAAATCAATAAATTTTATTTTTTCATATTTATGGAATATTCTATT
>CACDES010000003.1 GCA_902551865.1 uncultured Pelagibacteraceae bacterium | reverse complement strand
GTAGGTAATCAAAAAGGCTCTGTTGGTATTGGTCAAGGTAAATCTAAACAAGTTCCGGACGCAATTAAAAAAGCAACTGAAGTTGCAAAAAAAAGCCTAATTCGGATACCTTTAAAAGACGGCAGAACTTTACATCATGATGTAAAAGGCAAAAATGGATCTGGTAAAGTTTTTATGAGATCAGCTCCAGCTGGAACAGGAATAATTGCTGGTGGTCCAATAAGATCAGTTTGTGAGGTTTTAGGAATTCAAGATGTAGTAGCTAAATCACTTGGATCTGCAAATCCGCACAATGTTTTAAAAGCTTGTGTAAATGGTTTAAAATCTCAAAACTCACCAAAAATATTGTCTGCAATTAGAGGAAAAAAAATATCAGACATTGTTTTAAAAAGAGAGACGAAATAATGGAATTAAATAACTTAGTAAAAAATAACAAAAAAAAAATAAGAGTTGGAAGAGGTATTGGATCTGGAAGAGGCAAAACTTCTTCGAGAGGGCATAAAGGTCAGAAATCTAGATCTGGCGTTGCTATCAAGAGTTTTGAAGGAGGTCAAATGCCTTTATATAGACGTTTACCCAAAAGAGGTTTTAAGACTATAAATAAAAAAAACACAGCAATATTAAATCTATCTAAAATTCAAAGTATCTATGAAAAAAACAAAGATAAATTGAGTACTTCTTTAGATTTAAAATCACTCAAAGATAAAAGATTTATCAATAAGAAATATTCGCAATTAAAGATTTTAGGAACAGGCGAATTAAAAATTAAAATAGATATCACAGCTCATCATGCGTCAAAACAAGCTAAAGAAAAAGTTGAAAAAGTAGGCGGAAAACTAAACATTTTAAAAAAGTAAAATATTATGTCTAGTGAAACTCTAAATACATCAGGTGCATTTAGTCAGGCTAAAGACCTTAAGAATAGAATTTTATTTACTGTTTTGCTTTTAATCGTTTATAGGCTAGGAACCTATGTTCCTTTATCAGGAGTCGATCCATCTGCTTTGAAAGAAATAATGGCTACTAGCCAAAAAGGTTTATTAGGAATGTTTAATATGTTTTCAGGAGGCGCTGTTACTAGGATGGCTATATTTGCTCTTGGAATCATGCCATACATTTCTTCTGCAATTATAGTTCAACTATTAACTGGAACATCTGATTATTTTAAAAGCTTAAAAGAACAGGGTGAAATAGGTAGAAAAAAAATTACTCAAATTACAAGATATGGAACAGTTTTAATTGCATGTTTACAAGGTTACGGGGTTTCAGTTGGTTTAGAAAATGCAGGAAATCTAGTGATAGAACCAGGCATGGGATTTAGAATTATAACTACAATATCTTTAGTTGCCGGAACAACATTCTTAATGTGGTTAGGAGAACAAATAACTTTAAGAGGTGTTGGGAATGGTATTTCATTAATAATTTTTTCAGGGATAGTGGCAGAAATACCAAGAGCTTTAGCTTCAACATTTGAATTAGGTAGAACAGGAGCCTTATCAGCAGTAATGATAGTAGGAATATTTATATTAGTTATATTCACAGTATTATTTATTGTTTTTTTTGAAAGAGCAATGAGAAAAATTCTGGTCAATTATCCCAAAAGACAAGTTGGCAATAAAATATATGGAGGAGACTCTTCTTACTTGCCATTAAAGATAAATACAGCTGGTGTAATACCAGCTATATTTGCTTCTGCTTTATTATTGTTACCGATTACGTTAACTAACTTTGGGTTCGCAGAGTCAGATCTTTCTATTAAAATTTCTTCAATGTTTACTCAAGGCCAACCTCTATATATGTTATTGTATGCTTCAGGAATTATTTTTTTTGCATTCTTCTATACGTCAATAGTATTTAATCCAAAAGAGACATCTGAAAATTTGAGAAAATATGGTGGATATATTCCAGGAATAAGACCAGGTGAAAGAACCGCTGAATATATTGAAAGCATATTGATTAGATTAACAACAGTTGGGTCTTTATATCTTACTTTTGTTTGTTTAATGCCTGAATTTTTAATTGCCAAGTATCCGATACCTTTTTATTTAGGGGGTACCTCAATTTTGATTGTAGTAGTAGTTGCCATGGATACAGTAACTCAAGTTCAAACTAGATTAATGAGTTCACAATATGAATCATTAATTAGAAAGACAAAATTTGGAAAATAATTAGTTTTATGAATCTAATTATATTTGGACCTCCTGGAGCTGGAAAAGGCACACAAGCAGATTTTATAGTAAAAAAATATAATTTATATCAATTATCAACAGGTGAAATTCTTAGAAATGAAATTAAAAAAAAAACAGAATTGGGTACCAAAATTTTTTCGGCAATTAATGGAGGGTCATTAGTTTCTGACGATATAGTTAAGAAAGCAGTTGAGGTATTTATTTCTGATAAAAAGTATGAAAATAGATTAATTTTTGATGGATATCCTAGAAATTTAAACCAAGCTAAAACTTTAAAAGAATTACTCAGCAAATATAATCAAAAAATTGATTTAGTTTTACAATTATCGGTATCATTGGAAACAATTAAAAAAAGAATTCTAGAAAGAAGAATCCAAGAAAAGAGAGCTGATGACAGTGAAGAAATAGCCATCAAAAGATATAAAACTTATGAAAAAACTACTGAACCTGTAATTGAATATTATAAAAAATTGAATTTATTAAAGGTGATCGACGGAGAGAGGTCAATTGATCAAATAAATACAGAAATTGGCGATATTATTAGCCTTATATAGAGTTGACTTTAAATAATTAGGCAATATAAATACGCATTTGGAACTTTAACTCATTTTAATATGGCTCGTATAGCAGGAATAAATATTCCACAAAATAAAGTTGTAAGCATAGCATTGACCTATATTCATGGGATTGGTCCATTTTCATCTAAGAAAATTTGTGAAAAACTAGAAATTCCTTCATCAAAAAGAGTTAATGAACTAACAGAAGAACAGATATTAAAAATTAGAGAATTTATAGACGCAAATCACAAAGTTGAAGGGGATCTTAGAAGAGAAGTTTCTGTAAATATAAAACGTTTAGTAGATTTAGCATGTTATAGAGGCACGAGACATAAAAAAAAATTACCTGTACGAGGTCAAAGAACTCAATGTAATGCTAGAACAAGAAAAGGTAAAGCAATTGCTATTGCAGGAAAAAAATTAACACCATTAAAAAAATAAGTTTGTAATTATTAATGAATAAAAAAGTTGAAAAAGTAGAAAAAAAAGCTGGTGAAAAAAAACCTGAATTAATTAAAAAAGATAGTTCTTTTAAAAAAAAGAAAAAAATTAAAAAAAATATAACATCGGGAATTGCCTATGTTTATTCAACTTTTAATAATACGATAATTTCTATTGCTGATGAAGGTGGAAACGTTGTTTCATGGTCATCTGCTGGTTCAAAAGGTTTTAAAGGATCTAGAAAATCTACTCCATATGCTGCACAAGTAGCGGCAGATGATGCTGGTTCAAAAGCTTATGAACAAGGATTAAGAACATTAACTGTTCAAGTAAAAGGTCCAGGATCTGGAAGAGAAACAGCTTTGAGATCATTACAATCAAGAGGATTTAAAATATTATCAATAAGAGATACAACACCAATGCCTCACAACGGCGCAAGACCACCAAAAAGAAGGAGAGTTTAATGCAAACTACATCAAATATTATAAATAAAAATTGGAAAGCTTTAATAAAACCAAATAAATTGGAGATTAAGAGCAATGAAGACAAAACAATAGCAGAAGTTGTTGCTGAACCTTTAGAAAAAGGATTTGGCCAAACTATTGGTAACTCATTAAGAAGAATTTTATTATCATCAATTCAAGGAGCTGCAGTGTCTGCTATCCAAATAGATGGTGTTCTTCATGAATTTTCATCAATAAAAGGTGTTAGAGAAGATGTTACAGATATCGTTTTAAATGTAAAAAATTTAGCAATTAAATCATCCTCTGCAAGTCCCAAAAAGATTATTTTAGATATCAAAGGACCGAAAGAAGTAAAAGCAAAAGATATTACTCTTGTGCCAGAAATAGAAATTTTAAATCCAGAACAAACTATTTGTAACTTGGATGAAAAAACTAACTTTCATATGGAATTAATAATTAGCACAGGAAAAGGGTATGTTGCTGCTCCAAAAAATAAAAATGAAGATAGTCCACTTGGATTAATCTCAGTAGACTCTTTATTTAGTCCAGTTAAAAAAGTTTCTTTTGCGATAGAAAATACGAGAGCAGGTAGCGCTCTGGATTACGATAAACTAGTAATGACTGTGGAAACAAATGGTACTGTTGCGGCAGAAGATGCGATAGCTTATTCAGCTAGAATATTTCAAGATCAATTGTCAATGTTTGTTAATTTTGAAGACCCTCAAGAGGTAGTTAAAGAAGTTAAAACAACTGAGCCTGAATTTAATAGAAATTTATTAAAAAGAGTCGAAGAGTTGGAATTATCTGTTAGATCCATGAATTGTCTTAAAAACGATAATATAATTTATATAGGTGATTTAGTTCAAAAAACAGAACCTGAAATGTTAAGAACTCCTAATTTTGGTAGAAAATCACTTAATGAAATTAAAGAAGTTTTAAACACAATGTCTTTATATTTAGGGATGGAAATACCTAATTGGCCGCCTGACAATATAGCTGAATTATCTAAAAAACTTGAGGATAATAATTACTAATGAGACATGGAATTGGTTACAGAAAATTAAATAAGACAGGTGAACATAGAAAAGCTTTATTTAAAAATATGCTCAATTCTTTAATTAAATACGAGCAAATAGTTACAACATTGCCTAAGGCTAAAGAATTAAAACCACAAATTGATAAAGTAATTACAATAGGAAAAAAAAATATTTTGAGTAATAAAAAAAAACTTTTTTCTAAACTCCAAAATAAAAAATCAGTTTCGAAGGTGTTTGAAGAATTATCTAAAAGATACAGTTCGAGAAAGGGTGGATACTCAAGAGTATTAAGAGCTGGCTTCAGAACTGGAGATGATGCCCCTATGGCTGTTATTGAATTAGTTGATAGAAATCCTGAAGCAAAAAAAGTCGATAAGCCAAAAAAAGTTGAAAAAAAAGATAACGAAAAAAGAACGGATCAAAAAGTAGCTAGCAAATAGTTTCAGCTCTACATGTCAAAAATCTATACTGTTGAAAAAGATTATCAAAACGCTCGTTTTGATAAATGGTTCAAAGCAAAAATCATGAACTTACCTCAATCACTAATAGAAAAAATCATTAGATTAAATAGAGTAAAAATTAACAGAAAAAAAGTGAAATCTTCATACAGAGTGCAATCAGGAGATATTGTAGAAGTCTACAATATTTCAAAATTTAAAGAAAATAATAGAATTAGATTATCAAAATATAAACCAACTAGAGAAGAAGTTAATATTTACGATGACTATGTCATTGAAGATAACGAGAACTTTATAGTAATAAACAAACCCGCTGGTATTCCGGTTCAATCCGGAACAAAATCATTTAAAAATATCATTGATGTATTAAAAGGCACAAGATATTTTGAAAACCACAAGCCATATATAGTTCATAGATTAGATAAAGAAACTTCAGGTATTTTAATTGTAGCGAAGACAAGAGAATATGCCCAACTATTTACCTCACTTTTTAGAATAAGAAAAATACACAAAACGTACATTGCTCTAATCCATGGAAAAATTTCTAAATCTAAAGGCACATTAAAAGACAATTTGGTCTCTTACGAAAATAATAAAAAAATAGTTCAAAAGGCAATTACTCATTTAAAAGTTTTAAAATCATCTAGTGATTATTCTTATGTTGAGTTAAATCCAATAACTGGAAGAAAACATCAGTTAAGAAAACAACTTTATAATATTGGAAATCCTATTGTTGGAGATAACAAATATTTTATAAATAAAAAAATTAATAAAAACTTGTTAAAAAGTAAAAACCTTATGTTACATGCTTTTAAGATTAAATTTATTATAAATAATATTCAATATAATTTTAGAGCTAAATATAATGAGGACTTTGAGAAATTTTTAAAAAAAAATTTTTAAATTTTATCTATATTATTTATTAATATTTTTTTTATTTTTTTATCTATATCTTTAACCTTTGTGCCTTTTTCATTATATACAGAAGTTATTTTTCTATTATCAAGACCACATGGCATAATCTTTAGATATTGATTTAGATTATTATTTATATTTATTGAGAATCCGTGGTAAGCAATCCATTTTGAAACTCTTAAACCTATAGCAGCTATCTTTTTATTATTAACCCAAATTCCAATATTTTTTTTATCTACTTTTCCATTAATTTTGTATAATTTCAAAATTTCAATAATACTTTTTTCTACGCAACTAATTAGTTTTCTAATGTCCTTTTTTCTTTTATTTAAATTTAAAACAAAATAGATTATTTTTTGACCTGGATTGTGTAATGTTATTTTTCCTCCTCTATTTGTTTTTATAACTTTAATATTTTTATCTAATATTTCTTTATGATCAAACCTTATCCCTGCTGTATAAGTTATAGGATGTTCTAAAATCCATAATAACTCTCTCCCTTTTTTTGCTTGAAGATTTTCAACACGATTATTTAGAAATTTCATAGCAATTTTATAGGAAATACGTCTTTTACTTATTTTTACTTCTATGCTCATTTAGTTTGAAATTTATCATTTTATGGACTATTAGTCTCACAAAACAATCAGAGGTGTTTATGACTTTAGTTAAATCAACAGGCAATAAAAAGGTCAATCTCGATTTTAATAAAGAATTTGTCAATACATTTTCTGAAAAAATTCAATCTTCGGATATACAATTTATTAATCAAACTCTTAAAGATCTACATGAGGCTGATGTAGCAAATTTAATAGAAAACTTATCTAACGAAACAAGAGTAAAACTAATTGAGTTAGAAGAATTTAATATTAGTCCTGATATTTTTATTGAACTAAATGAGTCAGTTCAAGGAGAAGTCCTTCAACTTTTATCAACTGAGTCAATAATTAATATCGTTAAAAGACTTGAGTCAGATGACTCAATTAAAATATTAGAAAATTTAGAAAAAAGTAAAAAAGAATCAGTTTTAGAAAAACTACCACCTAAAGATAAATTTCTTTTAGAAGAAGGTTTAAGTTATCCAGAGGATTCAGCAGCTAGGATTATGCAAAGAGAGTTCACTGCGGTTCCAAGTAATTGGAGTGTTGGTCAAACCATTGATTATCTTAGAGAAAATAAAGACCTTCCAAAAGAGTTTTTAGAAATTTTTATTGTTGATAATGAATTCAAACCAATAGGTACAGTTCCTTCATCAAGAGTGTTACGTACTCCTAGAGAGTCTAAAATGAATTCCATTATGGCTGAAATGCCAGTCTTAATTTCAGTTCACATGGACAAAGAAGAAGTAGGACACACTTTTGAGAGTTATAATCTGGTTTCCGCTGGAGTAGTTAATAAAGATAACAAGTTAGTTGGTATGATTACAGCTGATGATGTTGTTACAGTAGTTCAAGAAGAAGCCGAGGAAGATGCTTTGAGGTTGGCAGGTGTAGGCGATGAAGAGATAACAGATAGTGTTATTATTAAAACAAAAAGGAGGTTTAATTGGTTATTATTAAATTTATTTACAGCATTACTTGCAACATGGGTAATAAGTAATTTTGGTGCTTCTATCGAACAAATGGTTGCTTTAGCTTTTTTAATGCCAATCGTTGCTTCAATGGGTGGAAATGCTGGCATGCAAACATTAGCTGTTACTATAAGAGCAATAGCAAAAAAAGAATTATCAACGAGTAATTTTAATCGTGTTGTAGGAAAAGAATTTATTATAGGAATTTTAAATGGAGTTATATTTGCAATTATTACAGCTATTATCGTTCACTTATGGTTTAAAGAATTAAGTTTGTCTTTATTAATAGGTGTATCAATGATTTTGAACATGATCGTAGCAGGCTTATTTGGAATACTGGTTCCAGTATCTTTGAAAAAGATGAATATTGATCCTGCTTTAGCTTCTAGTGTATTTGTAACCACTATAACTGATGTAATAGGTTTTCTATCTTTTCTAGGTTTAGGATCTTATTATTTTCTTAATTAGATATTATCAATTAATCTGGTTTTATTAAGATAGAATGCAATAAAAATTTTAAAATTTTCTTTTTTACTTTTAGGTCGTTTTAGAGTTTTCAAATTATAAAATTCTATATAGTCAATTTTAGTTACTCCTAAATTCATTAAATCTTTTTTAAAATCATATAAATTTAAATTTGAAATTTTATTTTTAACTAGTCTTTTTTTATTTTTTAAATATTTTATAACTTTTGAAGCTATTTTAAATTGATTGTTATTTAAATTATTATTTCTAGTAGAATAGGCTACACCATTTTTTTCCCTTATCGTGTTACAAATGATTACTTTTGTATTAATTTTTCTTTTTAAAATGTGTTTACTAATCAGATGTGACTGTTGAAAATCTTTAATACCCAAAAAAATATATTTAGGTTTTATTAATTCTAAAAATCTATTTACAATATTAAGAACCCCTTTAAAATGACCTTTTCTTGATCTACCACAAAGTTTCTTAGAAAACTTATCTAAAAAAATCTTATTCTTAACTTTAAAAGAAAAGATATCTTTTAGACTTGGGAGATAAATCAAATCAACCTTTAAATGCTTTAATATTTTTAAATCTTTTTTTAAATCACGTGGATAGTTGAGAAAATCTTTTTTTTCATTAAATTGCTTAGGATTGACGAAGATTGAAACCAATGTTTTACCTTTAAAATTTTGTGATTTTTTAATTAAAGATATATGACCTTTATGTAAACCGCCCATTGTAGGCACAAAAGATATATTTTTGATATTTGAAATCTCTTCTTTTAATTTATGTTTACTTTTAAATATTTTCATTTATTTACTGTAATGATATTAAGTATTAAAAGAATCATATGATAAAACAAGCAATTATTCCACTAGCAGGTTTAGGAACAAGATTGTTGCCATTAACTAGTGTAATTCAAAAAGAATTATTACCATTAAACGGTAAGCCTAATTTAGAGTACATAATGGAAGAATGTGTTGAAGCTGGAATTAAACAGTTCATTTTTATAGTTCCTAAGAATAGACCTACTATAAGAAATTATTTTTTTAATGATGTTTTTTATAAAAAATTAATAAAGAAAAAAAAAAAAGATAAAAAATTAAAAGAGATTTTCAAAAGGATTAAGAAGTATCAAAAGATGATAAAATTTGTATATCAAAATAAACCTGATGGAACAGGAGCTGCCGTATTGAAATGTAAAAAATATCTAAAAGATAAACATTTTTTAATGCTTCTTGCAGATGATTTAATTGTTAAAAAAAATTGTTCAAAAGAAATGATTTCTTTACATAAAAAAACAAAGGGATCTATAATTGCAACTAGAAAAGTAGAAAGAAGAACAGTCTCCAGATGGGGAATCTTAGGGGTTAAAGATAAAAAAAAGCATTCATTTTCAATTAATGAAGTAATTGAAAAGCCTAAATTGAAAGAGGCACCATCAAATTATGCCATAATTGGAAGATATATTTTACCTAAAAAAATTCTTTCTGTTTTAAAAAATCAAAAAAAAGGAAAAGGTGGAGAGATACATATCACTGATGCAATCAAAACCTTAATCAAAAGAGGCGAAAAATTTTATGGAAATATCTTTAGAGGAAAATATTTGGACTCTGGAACTCTTGAGAGTTACATTAAATCAAACTTAGTAATTTCAAAATTATAATTATATTATGAAATTATGTATGATAGGAACAGGCTATGTTGGTTTGGTGAGCGGAACTTGTTTTGCTGACATAGGAAACCTAGTATATTGTGTTGACAAAGATGCTTCAAAGATAAACAAATTAAATTTAGGTATTTCACCTATCTATGAGCCTGGTTTAAATGAGTTAATTAAAAAAAATTATACATCTAAAAGATTAATTTTTACCACAGACTTAAAAAAAGCTGTTCATTCTTCTGATATAATTTTTATTTGTGTTGGTACTCCAACTAAAAAAGGCTCTCTTAAAGTAGATTTATCTTACGTTTATAAATCGATTAAAGAAATCATTTCTTCAACAAAAAACAAAAAAATTATTGTGACAAAATCAACTGTTCCTATTGGAACAGGCGATGAAATTGAAAAAATGATTAAGAAACAAAAAAAGAAAAATTTTGAAGTAATTTCTAATCCTGAATTTTTAAGAGAAGGCGAAGCGATTAGAGATTTTAGATATCCTGATAGAATAGTTATTGGCTCAAATAATAAAAAGATATTTAAAAAAATGAAAACTCTCTATACTCCTTTAATAAGTAAGGGTGCAAAGTTTTTTACAACATCTAGAAGAGGAGCTGAATTAATTAAATACGCATCAAACGCTTTTCTCGCTACAAAAATTACATTTATTAATGAAATATCAAACTTATGTGAAAAAACAGGAGTTAATGTTGAAGATATTTCTTTAGGTATAGGCTCTGATAATAGAATAGGAAGTAGATTTTTACGAGCTGGTCCAGCTTATGGAGGATCTTGTTTTCCAAAAGATACAAAAGGTTTAGTTTCAATTGCTGATAAAAGTAAAATAGATCTTTCAATTGTTAAATCAGTTATTAAATCTAATCAAAACAGAGTAGATTTACTTACTAAAAGAATTCATAAAATAATTGGTTCTAATGTCAGAAATAAAAAGATAGCCTTTTTGGGAGTCACTTTTAAACCAAATACAGATGATATGAGGGACTCAACAAGTCTAAAAATGATACCTTATCTTTGTAAAAAAGGAGCAAAAGTTTCCTATTATGATCCTTCAGGTAAGAAAAATGAGTTTTCAAAAATTAAAAATTGTAAATATGAAAACAATATAAAAAGTAACTGTAAAAATGCGGACTTAATAGTTTTACTCACTGAGTGGGACGAATTTAAAGCAATAGATTTTAAAAAGATTAATAAAAATAAAAATTTGAAAATTTATGATCTGAGAAATTTATATGATTTAGATCAAATGAAAGATAAAAAGGTAAAATATTATTCTGTAGGAAGACCTGATATTAATTAATTTCAAATATCGCATCAACTTCAACAGCCACACCTAATGGTAAGCTATTAGAACTGATAGCAGCCCTTGTATGAAAACCTTTATTTTCAAAAATTTTTGAAATAATTTCAGATGCTCCATTTATAACTTTGGGTTGATCTATAAAATTATCCGTAGAGTTGACATATCCTGTCAGTTTTATACATGATTTTACTTTTGATAGATCGTTATCACATGCTTTTTTAACTTGTGAAATTATAGCTAAGCCACATCTCTTTGCAGCTTCATAACCTTGATCTGTATTTAAATCTTTACCAACTTTACCTTTTATAAGATTACCTTTTTCATCAGTTGAAATTTGACCAGATATAAAAAGTAATTTTCCAATTATTTTACTTGCAACATACGCACCTACAGGATCTTTTGGATCTGGCAACTTAATATTGTTTTTCTTTAAATTTTCTTCAATTGACATTTATTTTTTTCGTCCTTTTTTCTTATTTTTATCGTATTCTCTTCTTTTCTCAATTAAAATTAAAGCATCTTCCATTGTTAGTTCATTTGGATCTTTTTCTTCAGGAATAGTTGCGTTTAATGATTTGTATTTAATATAAGGTCCGAACTGTCCTTTCATAACTCTAACGGGTTTTTTATCTTCTGGATGTTCACCAAGATCTTTTATCATTGAAGAGGATACTCTTCCTGGTTTTGCCTCTGCAATCATAGTGATAGCTCGGTTAATGCCAATAGTAAAAAGTTCTTCAACATTTTCTATTCTAGCAGATTTATTTTCACATTTTAAGTAAGGACCAAATCTACCAGAATTTAAAATTATATCTTTTCCAGTTTCTGGATTTTGTCCTAAAACTTTTGGAAGTGAACAAAGAAATTTAGCTTGTTCTAAGTTAACACTATCTATATCAATGCCTTTAGGAATTGAGACGTTTTTAAGATGATCATTTTCTTTCTTTTTCTTTTTTCTTCCTTTCTTTGGAGTCTCTTCGACATTTTCCAACTTTTTTTCATATTGCAGATAGGGGCCAAATCTTCCATTTTTTAAATAAATGTCTTTACCATGATCATTTTGTCCTAATAATTTTGGCTCAGCTAAATTATATTGGGCAGCTGCTTTAGCTTTTGATAAAGGTCTTGTAAATTTACACTCAGGATAATTAGAACATCCTATAAAAGCTCCACCTCTAAAGCTATTTTTAAGACTCAATTCACCGTTAGAACATAATTTGCATTTCCGATCTATTGTGTCATCAGAGTCTCTATCAAATATAAGGGCTCCTAAACTTTCATTAAGTAAATCCAAAACTTCACGTGTTCTTTTTTCTTTTACTTTTCCTACATTTTCGTAAAAATCCTTCCAAAAATTATTTAAGACCTGAACCCACTCAATCTTTCCACTAGTAATTTCATCAAGTTGATTTTCAAGATCAGCTGTAAAGTTATAATCAACGTATTTAGAGAATAGTTTTTCTAGAAAAGCAGAAATAAGCTTGCCTCTATCTGTTGGATGAAACCTTTTGTTAATTAATTCAACGTAATTTCTTGTTGATAATACCGATATTATACTCGCGTATGTTGATGGTCTACCTATGCCCAATTCCTCCATTTTTTTGACTAAACTGGCTTCAGAATATCTCGGCGGTGGATCTGTAAAATGTTGTTCATCATTTAATTTTAGAATATTTATTTCCTCTCCAACTTTTACCTCAGGTAAAATATTTTTGGCATCTTCATCAGTTTCTTGAACTTGGTAAACTTTTAAAAAACCATCAAACTTAATTACAGATCCACTAGCTCTAAAATTTATATTATTATTTTTTGAAGAAATTATAATTGTATTTCTATCAAATTCAGCTGGAGTCATTTGAGATGAAAGGGCTCTACTCCATATTAGCTCATAGAGTTTGAGTTGATCAGTATTTACATATTTTTTTATATCAGAGGGTTTTCTTTTAATATTTGTTGGTCTGATTGCCTCATGTGCTTCTTGTGCATTTTTTGCTTTTTTGCCCGTGTAACTATTTGGTAAGTCTGGTAAATATTTATTACCGTAACCTTCAGTTATAAATTTTCTAAAATCTTCTATTGCTTCTTTTGAAATATTTGTACCATCTGTTCTCATGTAGGTGATTAAACCAGTTGTTTCTCCCTCTATATCTACTCCTTGATAAAGACGTTGAGCAATCTGCATAGTTCTAGAAGCACCAAACCCAAATCGTCCTGAAGCAGTTTGTTGTAAAGTTGAAGTAGTAAATGGAGCTAAAGGGTTTCTTCTGTATATTTTAGTATTTACGTCTGAAATTTTAAATTTGGTTTTATTAATTGTATCCATAGCTTTTTGAATTTCTTCTTTATTTTTAAAAGAAAATCTTTCAATTTTTTCACCATTAAACAAACTTAACTTTGAAAAAATATTTTTATTATTTTTGTTTGTGAAATCAGAGGTAAGAGTCCAATACTCCTCGGGTTTAAACAATTCTATTTCTTTTTCTCTTTCAGTAATAAGTTTCAAGGCTACTGATTGAACTCTGCCTGCAGATTTGGATCCTGGGAGTTTTGTCCAAAGTATAGGAGAAATATTAAATCCAACAAGATAATCTAGTGCTCTTCTTGCTAGATAAGCTTCGACTAAAGGTAGGTGTATTTTTCTAGGTTTTTCTATTGCATCAAGGATTGCTTTTTTTGTTATTTCATTGAAGACAACCCGCTCTAAATTTTTGTCTTTAAGAAGTTTCTTTTTTTCCAAAACTTCTTTTACATGCCAAGCTATTGCTTCTCCTTCTCGGTCTGGATCAGTTGCTAATATAATTTTATCAGAGTCTTCAGCAGCATTTGTAATTTCTTTTAAATATTTTTTTGAAAATGAATCGATTTCCCATTCCATTTGAAATTTATTATCTGGATCTACTGATCCATTTTTAGAAGGCAAATCTCTTATATGTCCATAACTAGCTAAAACTAAATAATCTTTTCCTAAATATTTATTTATTGTTTTTGCTTTAGCTGGACTTTCAACAATTACTAAGTTCATTAATTGTTTATTTTCAAAATAAAAGGAGTTTGTCAAATTTATTATTGAAAAACTAGAAAAGACAGTACTTATAACTTAATTTTATTTTCTTTTAAATTTTTGAGTCTAACAATATTTGCTCTATGAGTATAAAGAATGATTACAAAAAAAATAAAAAGTAGCAACGAAAAACTATTAAGTTGAAAAAAATATCCATAAAGAAAAACTATCATAGAGGAAAGTATTGATGACAACGATGCAAACCTAAATAGCAAAGATAAAATAATCCAACTAGCCCCAAAAATTAAAAAAAATTTATATGAGAGAGCTAAAATTACTCCTATATATGTCGCCACACCTTTACCTCCTTTAAATTTTAACCAAACTGGAAAAATATGTCCAATAAAACAAATTAGTGCTGAATAAGATGTTAAGTTTTCATAAAAGGACATCGTTAAGTAAACTGAAATAAATCCTTTTAACATATCAAGAACTAAAGTTAATATTGCAAGAAGTTTATTTCCAGTCCTAAGAACATTTGTAGTTCCAATATTGCCAGAACCAACTTGTCTTATATCTTTTTTAAGAAAGATTTTTGTTAAGATTAATCCAAAAGGTATAGATCCTAAAAAATAAGAATAAAAAGCTATAAATATTAAATTTATATCCATTAATTTGAGTATACCACCTCACCATTTAACAAGGTCATCTTTACTTTACCTTGAAGCTTTCTATTTTCAATTGCAGTATTTTTTGATTTTGATTTTAAATTTTCAGCTTTGACTACCCAAGGTTTTTCTAAATCGAATACACAAAGATCCGCGTCTGAACCTTTTTTTAAAGTTCCTTTATTAATTTTTAGAATTTTAGCGGGGTTAATTGTCAAACATTTAATTATTTTCTCTAAAGGCAAAGATTCATTATGAAAAAGTTCTAATGCTAGTGATAGCAATGTTTCTATGCCGATTGATCCAGTAGCAGCCTGAGCGAAAGGGAGTCTCTTGCTTTCTTCATCTTCAGGAATATGGTCTGATACAATTACATCTATCAGATCATTCTTTACACCATCTATTAATGAAAGCCTATCTTCTTCACTTCTAAGAGGAGGAGATAGTTTTAAAAAAGTTCTAAATTCTCCAATATCATTTTGATTTAGGGATAAATTATTTATTGATACACCAGTACTAAATTTAATTCCGTTTGATTTATTTGTTTTAATTACTTTTAAAGAATTTTTTGAGGAGATTTGATTAATATGATACCTGCAAGGATATTTACTTAATAGAGATAGATCTCTTTCAATAATAATTTTCTCAGCTATATCTGAAACTCCTTGTAATCCTAATCTTGTTGCAACCTCACTTTGATTTATACATGAATTTTTAGATAATTCGTAATCTTGAGCATGTTGCATGATTAATACATCTAAATCAGACGCATAATTCATTATCCTAGACATTAATTCTGTGTTTTGAATAGTTTTATTTACATCGCTAAAACCGATTATTCCTCTTGCTTTTAATAAACCGAATTCTGTCATTTGATTACCTTCTAATTGTCTAGTAATAGACGCGCAAGGAAACAGATTTACATTTGCTTTATCTCTTCCTCTCCTGATTATAAAGTCCACCATAGATACATTATCTATAATTGGCTTTGTATTTGGCATTGTAACAATTGATGTTACGCCCCCAGCTAATGCAGCTTGACTAAGTGTTCTAAAATTTTCTTTATATTCAAAGCCAGGTTCACCAACAAAAGCTTTCATATCAACTATACCTGGAATTGCTATATTTCCTTTTAAATCAATTTTTTCCGCAGTTTTAGAAGCCTCAGAACTTTTTGTGCTTTTTCCAATAGATTTAATTTTTCCTTTATCATTTATAATTATATTGCCTATCTCATCCATTTTTTGTGATGGATCTATGATTCTTACGTTAGTTAAAATTTTTTCTTTCATTTAGTTGCAATATAATTTTAGGCAAGCCATTCTTACTGCCACTCCCAATTCAACTTGCTCCTTAATTAGACTTACATTAATGTCATCAGCTAATTTAGTATCAATCTCAACACCTCTATTCATTGGACCCGGATGCATAAGCAAGGCATCTTTGTTTGCAAATTTAAGTTTTTCTGGAGTTAATCCAAAAAATTCATAGTATTCTCTTTTTGAAGGAAGAAACGATCCCTGCATTCTTTCATTTTGTAATCTCAGCATCATCACTATATCACACCCATCTAATCCTTTTCTCATATCTGTGAAAGCCTTTACTCCTAGTTTTTCAATATCATGTGGCATTAAAGTTTTTGGAGATATTACATTAACTTCCGCTCCTAACATGTTCATTAGGTAAATATTTGATCTAGCTACTCTTGAATGTAAAATATCACCACAAATAGCAATCTTTAATCCTTCAATATTTCCTTTTCTATTAATTATTGTTAAAGCATCTAAAAGAGCTTGAGTAGGGTGTTCTCTTCTTCCATCACCAGCATTTATCACAGTACAATTAACTTTCTGTGAAAGAAGGTTAGGTGCACCAGAGTCTTGATGTCTTAAAACAATTATATCTGGATGCATTGCATTTAGTGTCATTGCTGTATCGATCAATGTTTCACCTTTTTTTAGTGCAGAGTTACCCATATTCATTGTCATTACGTCAGCACCCAATCTTTTTCCAGCTAAGTCGAATGAACTTTGTGTTCTAGTTGAAGGTTCAAAAAATAAATTAATTTGAGTTTTTCCTCTAAGAAGATCTAATTTTTTAGAACTACTTCTATTTAATTTAATAAAAGATTTTGCTTCATTTAATATACTTTTTGCCTCTTGAACTGACAAATTTTGAATACCTAATAGATGTTTTGGAGAGTTTTTAATAGCTGAAACTTTTTTTATAGTTGCCATTAAAATCAACTCTATAGGCCTTTTACCATATTATATCAAGTATTTTTTTTATGATAATAATCTAATACCCCTTGCAAGATAAACTGAGCGGAGTTCTCATCTAATTTCTTCACTTTTTTAGATGAATTTATAGCCAAATCATTGGATAAATTAAAGGCTCCTTGGCTTGATAGTCTCTCATCCCATAAGGTGATATTTTCTGTAATATCTTTTGAAAGATTTTTAGCCAAATCTTTAGCGGACTGAGAAGATGGACCTTCAGATCCATCCATATTAATTGGATTTCCTACTACTATTCCATCTATATTATATTCCGCTACAATTTTATTTAATTGAAAAATAAAGCCAGCGTAATCTTCTTTAATAATCGTAGTATAAGGAGTCGCTACAATTTTATTTTCATCAGATATAGCTATTCCTATTCTTTTGCCACCAGGGTCAATACCTAATAATCTTGATATTTTCTTAATTTTTCGAATAAATACATCAATATCGAGCATGAAATTTACCTAATTTATGATAAAACACATTTAACTAACTTATTTCACAAATGTCCTTAGATAAAGAAAAAATTAAACATGTTGCAAGATTAGCTCGAATTTCAGTCGATGAGGCTAAAGTTGAGAGCCTTACGAAAGATTTAAACTCTATATTTAAGTTCATAGAGCAATTAAATGAGCTAGATACAGATAAAGTTGAACCGTTAACATCAATACTTAATCAATCATTAAGATCTAGAAAAGATGAAGTCAATGATGGCAAAATAAGAGAAAAGATCTTGAAAAATTCTCCCAAAAAAAATGAAGAGTTTTTTGTAGTACCTAAGGTGGTAGAGTAATGACTGATATTACAAATCAAAGTTTAAATGAAATCATAGAAAACGTCAAAACGAAAAAAGTCTCATCTATGGAATTAACAAAAGCATATATTAAAAATATTGAGAGTGCAAAAAAATTAAATGCATTTGTTACTACTACGTTTGATCAAGCTATAGATAAAGCAAAACAATTTGATAACAGACCAAATTTTGATCAATTACTCCCTGGAATACCTTTGGCTGTGAAAGATTTATTTTGCACAGAAAATACAAAAACAACTGCTGGAAGCAATATTTTAAATAATTTTATTCCATCTTATGAGTCAACTGTAACAAAAAATTTATGGAATAACGGATCATTTCTATTAGGAAAATTAAATTGTGATGAATTTGCAATGGGTTCTTCCAATGAGACAAGTCATTATGGAAATGTTATTAATCCCGTGGGAGATCAATTAGTCCCTGGAGGTTCATCTGGAGGATCATCATCTGCTTTAGCTGCAAACTTAACTCCGGCTACTATTGGAACTGACACAGGTGGATCAATTAGACAACCAGCTTCTTTTACTGGCACAGTAGGCTTAAAACCAACTTATGGATTATGCTCTAGATGGGGTATCGTAGCTTTTGCTTCTTCTTTAGATCAAGCTGGCCCAATGACAAAAACAATTAAAGATTGTGCAATTATGTTGGAGTCAATGTCTGGATTTGATGAAAAAGATTCTACTTCAATTAATAAAAAGAAAGAAAAATATTCAAAAAATTTAAAAGATAATATTAAAGGTTTAAAAATTGGAATTCCAAAAGAGTATCGTGTTGATAATATGCCAAATGAAATCGATGAGCTTTGGGAAAAAGGAAAAAAAATATTAAAAGATCTTGGGGCACAATTAATTGATATTTCATTGCCTCACACAAAATATGCTTTACCAACTTATTATATAGTTGCTCCAGCTGAAGCCTCATCAAATTTAGCTAGATATGATGGTGTGAAATATGGTTATAGATCGAAACAAGGAAAAGATTTAGTTGAGATGTATGAAAAGACTAGGTCTGAAGGTTTTGGCGATGAAGTTAAACGAAGAATATTGATTGGGACTTATGTTCTTTCTTCAGGTTATTATGATGCTTATTACCTTAAGGCTCAAAAAGTAAGACAACTAATCAAAAAAGACTTTGACGATAGCTTTACAAAAGTTGATGCAATTTTTACACCATCAACGCCAAGTTCTGCATTTAAAATAGGAGAAAAAACAAATGATCCTGTTTCCATGTATTTAAATGACATTTTCACAGTACCTGTAAATTTAGCTGGTCTACCAGCTTTATCTTTGCCCGCAGGTGTTGATAAGCAAGGTCATCCTTTAGGTTTGCAACTTATTGGAAAAACACTAGATGAACAAAAAATTCTTAATATTGGTTTTGCATTTGAAAAAAACTGTAGTTTTAAAAATGAAATTAAAAAGTGGTGGTCATGAGTAAAGAAAAATTTGATTATTTTATTAAGGGAGAAAAAGGCAAATATGAAGTTGTTATAGGTCTTGAGGTTCACGCTCAAGTTTTATCTAAATCTAAACTTTTTTCTGGTTCTTCAACAAAATTTGGTGCTGATCCTAATAATCAAGTAAGTTTAATTGACTCTGCTTTTCCAGGGATGTTGCCGGTTATCAATGAAGAATGTGTTAAGCAAGCAGTGAAAACTGGCCTTGGTTTAAATGCAAAAATAAATAATTATTCTGTTTTTGATAGAAAAAATTATTTTTACGCAGATTTACCTCAAGGTTATCAGATATCTCAATATAAAAATCCTATCGTAGGAGAAGGTAAAGTTCTATTAGATATGCCATATGGATCAAAAGAAATTGGCATAGAGAGACTCCATCTTGAGCAAGATGCGGGTAAAAGCATTCATGATATGGATCCATCTAATACCTATGTTGATTTAAATCGTTCAGGAATAGCTTTAATGGAGATCGTTAGTAAGCCAGATTTAAGATCACCGGATGAAGTTAATGCTTACATAAAAAAATTAAGGTCAATCATGAGATACTTAGGAACTTGTGATGGAAATATGCAAGAAGGATCACTTAGAGCTGATGTTAATGTATCTGTAAGAAAAGAAGGTGATAAAAAATTTGGAACACGTTGTGAAATTAAAAATGTAAATTCTATAAAATTTATGCAGATGGCAATACAATATGAAGCTGCAAGACAAGTTGAACTAATAGAAAGCGGCCAAGAGATAAATCAAGAAACTAGACTTTTCGACACGAAAAAAAATGAGACAAGATCAATGAGATCAAAAGAAGATGCACATGATTACAGATATTTTCCTGATCCAGATCTTTTACCTTTAAAGTTAGAGCAAAAATTAATTGATGACATAAAAAAATCTCTTCCAGAACTTCCTGATAAAAAGAAGGAAAGATTTATAAAAGAGTATGGATTAAATACATATGAATCAAATGTATTAGTTTCTGATAAAGAAATATCTGACTATTATGAAGAAGTTGCAAAATTATCTGATAAAAAACTTGCAGCTACTTGGATGATGGGTGATTTATTCGCAATGTTAAATGAAAGGGGACTTGATATATCTAAATCTCCCATATCTGCAAAACATTTTGCAGAATTAGTTCAATCAATTAAATCTGGAGAAATCTCAGGAAGAATAGCAAAAGAGGTTTTTGAAATAATGCTTGAAACAGGTGATAATCCAAAAAAAATAATAGATTCAAAAGGCTTGAAGCAGCAGAGTGATCCTAAAGAATTAGAAAAAATGATTAATGAAATTTTATCAAAAAACAAAGATAAAGTTGATCAATACAAATCTGGAAAAGAAAAATTATTTGGTTTTTTTGTTGGTCAAGTTATGAAATCTTCTGGAGGAAAAGCTAATCCACAATTAACAAACGAGATTTTAAAAAAACTTTTAAACGGCTAATTATGCCTAAAAAATTAGATTTAACTGATAATCTTGAAAAGTATATTATTGACCATTCTGAAGTTTTAACTGACATTCAAAAAGAAATCTTAGATTACAATTTTAGTCTTGGTGAGCAAAAGAAATTACAAATATCTATTTCACAAGCACAATTTCTTCAAACATTAATTAAGATATCTAACATCAAAAAAGTTTTAGAAATTGGAAGTTTTACAGGTTTTAGTGCTTTATCAATGGCTTTGGCTTTACCTAATGACGGGTCTTTAATAAGTTTAGATAAAAATGCTGAATTTAGCAAAAAAGCAAAAACCTTTTATGATAAGGCTAACGTAAATAAGATTAAACAAATTATTAAGCCAGCACTTGAGAGTTTAAAAGTATTAGAAAATTCTAAACAAAAATTTGATCTAATATTTATCGATGCAGATAAAGAAAATTACATAAACTATTATGAAAAATGTATTGAGATGATTGATAAAAATGGATTAATTATAATTGATAATGTTTTATGGCATGGCGAAGTAGCTGATAATTCAAAAAATGATAAATTCACTAATATTATAAGAGATTTTAACAAACATATAAAAGACGATAATAGAATTTTAAAAAACATCATTCCTATAGGTGATGGATTAACAATTTGTATTAAAAAATAATGTTTACTGTTTTTGGTTTTTATAAATTTAAGAAAAGTAATTTTTTGAAAAAAAATAAAGAGTTACTACAAAGAGAAATATCAAAAAACAACATTAGGGGGACAATTATTCTTTCCTCAGAAGGAATTAATGGAACCATTGCTGGAAATAAGATCAATATTAGGAGGATTATTAAAACTTTAAAAAAAGTATTTAAGTTTAAAGATTTTGATAGTAAAAATACCTCGAAATGTGATTTTCAACCATTTCATAAAGGTAAAATAAAAATCAAAAAAGAAGTAGTTCCATTAGGATTAAAGATAAATAAAAAAAATAAAAAACTGAATAAATATATTTCAAATAAATCTTGGAATAAATTAATTTCAAACAAAGAAACTTTAGTTATAGATGCACGTAAACCTTTCGAGTATGATGTGGGAACTTTTAAGAATGCAATTAATCCAAAAATACAAAACTTTAGAGATTTTCCAAAATTTTTAAAAAAAATTGAAAAAACAAAACCAGTTGCCATGTTTTGTACTGGAGGTATTAGATGTGAAAAAGCTTCAATTTTTTTAAAAAAAAAAGGTTTTAAAAATGTATTTCAACTAAAAGGAGGCATACTTAACTATTTAAATAAAACTGAAAAAAAAGATAGTTTATGGAAAGGCGAATGTTATGTATTTGATAATAGAATTTCATTAAAGCACAAACTTAAGCAAGGATCCTTTTTAATGTGCAGTGGATGTAGAACTCCTCTTTCAATTCAAGATAAAAAATCAAACAAATACGAAGAGGGAGTTTCTTGTCCAAGATGTTATGACACACTCACTAGTTCTCAAAAATCAAGATTTCGAATGCGACAAAGCCAAATTAATGTTGCTAAAAAGGTTGGAAGAAAGCATAAGTTCCAAAAGGAATTTTAATTATATGGATTTAACAAAAGGTTCTATCTGGCAGTTATTAAGACAAGTTACCATACCGGCTAGCACTGGTTCACTTTTTCAAACATTTTACAATCTTGTTGACACTTATTTTGCTGGCAGAATATCACCAGAGGCTCTAGCGGCAATAGCTAAATCTTGGCCTATATATTTTATTGCAATAGCAGTAGCAGTTGGTATCGGAGCTGGTACTACTGCACTAATTAGTAATGCAATAGGGGCAAAGGAGGATAGAAAAGCATCCATGTATGTTGCTCAGTCAATTGTGTTAGCAATAGCAATTTCTATTTTCGTAACTCTTTTTGGTTTAAATTTTTCAGATGAACTTTTAAGAATAATGGGATCAACCGAAGAAAGTATAATTTTAACGCGAGAATATTTAGATATTATATTTTTTGGGGCTATAATTATTTTAGTACAGTTATCTTTAAACGGCACTCTAAATGCACAAGGTGATACAAAAAGTTATAGAAACGTATTAATATTCACTTTCTTTTTAAATATTTTTTTAAATCCATTATTTATTTTTGGATATGGATTAGTACCTGCTTTTGGAATAGCTGGTTTAGCCATAGCAACAATTGTATCACAGTGTGTTGGTTTAATTTATTTATCTAAAAAAGTTTATAGCTGTAAATTGAAAAAATATTTAAAGATTGAATGTTTTAAACCTAAAGTAGATTATTTAGGCACTTTATTTAAACAGTCAGTTCCGATTATGTTTACCATGTTAATGATTATGTTTGGAGTATTCAATATTTTCTATTTTGTTGGTCAATTTGGAGAACTAGCAACGGCAGGTTATGGTACAGCAGTAAGAATTGAACAAGTTTTACTTCTTCCCGTAATTGGTTTAAACACTGCGGTCTTATCTATAGCTGGTCAAAACTTTGGGGCCAAAATGCATTTTAGAGTTAAGGAAGTATATGCAAAAGCTCTTATGTTTGGTTCTGGATTTATGGTATTGGCTGGTATATTCGTTTTTCTAACATCTGAAATAATTATTTCTTTTTTTACCAATGACTCTCAAGTCATTCAAAGTGGGGCGCTATATTTACAAGTTGCAGTTTTAATTGGTCCAGTTTATCCAGTATTTTTTATAACTTCAGCTTTATTTCAAGCACTCAAAAAACCAATTTACAGTTTGTATATGACAATACTAAGACTTACCGTGATACCATTCTCGTCTCTTTGGTACGTGATAAATATAAGAAATGGTGAATATCAAGATATATTCTATACAATTTTAGTAACAAATTGGTTGATGGGCTTAGTTGTATTAACGTTTGTTCCATTCTTTTTAAAAAATAAATTTAGAATGACCTTTAAAAAATTATTTGTATTTTAATTTATTTTCTAATTTTCTAACAAAGTACGATACAACTAGAATTAACACTAAGTATTCTAATATTAAAAAAGTATAAATTTCTAGGGGTCTATAAGTTGTCGTAACAAGCTCATTTGCTTTTCTGGTTAAATCACCAATACCAATAATCGATACTAGCGAAGACATTTTTAAAACATATACAAATTGATTTCCCATGGCAGGTAGTACTACTTTAATTGCCTGGGGCAAGATTACAAATCTCATCTTTCTCCAGAAATCCATTCCTAAAGACTCAGATACCTCATGTTGACCTTTTGAAATTGAATTAATCCCAGCTCTAAAAATTTCTGCTTGAAAAGCACTTTCACTTATAGTTAAAGCGATTATACCTGAAACAAATGGAGAGAAACTCACACCTATCATAATTGGTAGACCATAATAAATCCAAAGAATTAAAACTAATAAAGGAATAGCTCTGACAATTTCTACGTATGCAATATTAAAATAACTTAAAAATTTATTATTCGAAAGAGACGGAAGAGCCACTATCAAACCAATTAACATTGCAAGAATGATTGATACAACAGAAATATAAATAGTTGTAGTAATTCCACTTATTAAAAATTTTAGATTAGTTAATCCATCTATATTTTCAGGACTTAAGATATACCAACCCCATTCATAATTTGAGCTACAACCCTGTAGTAAAAATAATAGAGTAATTATTTTAAAAAATTTCACTAATTGACTATATTTGTTAATTGAAGGTATTGAAACTTAAATTATAAGCTCTTCAAGTTATACTTAGCTAGTAATCGCTTGAAAAATCCTGATGATTGTTTTTTCTTAATCCAATTGTTTACATAATTATTCCAAACTTTATCACCTTTTGGAACCATCATAGCCAAGAACGCTGGATTTTTTTCACCATCTGGTACAATGGCTAATTGAGGATATTTAATTACTAATTTGTTAGCTTCAGTTGAACTTGTGATATTTCCGTCTGCTCTCCCAGCAAGCACTTCTTGAAAGTCTCTAGCAGGCGCTTCTACTGATTGTAATTTTGATTTTGGAAAAAATTCTTTTGCTTTTTCTTCTTGAGACGTACCTAAAGTTGTTGCTATTTTCACATCTTTATTGTTTAAGGATTCCCAAGTTGGAAATTTTTTTAAGTTCTTTTTTAGCACTAAAGGAACTGTTCCGTATTTATAATATGTAGCTGTAAAACCCGCTACTTCAGCTCTTTTAGGTGTTTTAGTTACACTAGTAGAAATATCATATCTGTCAGCAGTTATTCCAGCAACAATAGTTTTCCACTCAGCAGGAACAAATTTTACTTTTACACCCAAATCTTTAGCTAACTCTTTCATTACATCTATATCAAAACCTTTGTACTTGTTTGTAGCAGGGTCTTTCATTGACATTGGATCCCAGTCTCCTGTAGTTCCAACTCTTAACTCGCCACTTTTTTTGATTGAATCTAATTTAGATGCTGCTTGAGCGCTCGTCGTTATAAGTAATACTAATAGTACTGAAAAAATTTTTCTGATCACATTATGTTAATAACTAATCATTCTCTTTTTTTCGATTTGCAATTTGACCCACTTAATTAACTTAAATCAAAGGGGGTTGACTGAAGGGCAGTTTATCAGCTATAAAGAACAAAACAAGAACATTTATGAAGCTAACAATACCATTTTATTTACATAAAGTAGGAGCCGGCTTTCCGTCTCCAGCAACCGATTACATTGAGGATGATATAGATTTAAACTCACACTTAATAACAAACGCACCGGCTACTTTTATTATAAGAGTCCAAGGAAAATCTATGACTAACGTCGGTATATACGATGGAGATTTATTAATAGTAGATAAAAGTCTAAATCCAAAAAATTTTTCTACGGTAATAGCAAATGTTAATGAAGAACTTGTAGTAAAAACTTTAATCAAGAGCAAAGAAACTAACTATCTAACATCTGGGTCTAAAGAAACATCAGATAGAATTAATTTAACAGATAATCCAGAAATAATAATTTGGGGAGTAGTGACATATGTCATTCATAAACAATAGTAAAAAAAAAATTGCTCTCGTGGATTGTAATTCTTTCTACGTTTCATGCGAGAGATTATTTAATCCTAAAATAAGAAAAGTACCCGTCGTTGTACTATCAAATAATGATGGCTGTGTAATATCTAGATCAACAGAGGCTAAAGCATTGGGAATTAAGATGGGAGAACCATATTTTAAAGTTAAAGAATTAGTTAAAAAAAATAATGTTCAAATATTTTCTTCAAACTATTCATTATACGGCGATCTATCTAGGAGAGTAATGAGAGTATTAAAAGGATTCTCAGATAAAATAGAAATTTATTCAATAGATGAAGCATTTATAGATTTATCACACATAAAAGATGAAACGACAGAAGAATATGGAAAAAAAATTAGAGAAAGAGTTCTTAAGTGGACTGGAATTCCAACAAGCGTTGGTATCTCATGTACTAAAACTTTAAGTAAAGTTGCAAATCATGTAGCTAAAAAAAATAAAGCTGGCGTAATATTTTTAAAAGAAGATATCGATGAAACATTAAAAAAATTTGAAATTTCAGATGTATGGGGAGTTGGTCGACAATTATCAAAATTATATATTAAAAATGGAATTGATAATGCATATAAATTAAAAAATATATCTAACACCTGGGTAAAAAAAAGTACAAATGTTTTAGGCGCTAAAACAGTAATGGAGTTGAGAGGAATACCTTGTATTGATTTAGAAACAGAGGAAACGAAAAGAAAAAGTTGTTGTGTATCAAGATCTTTTGGAAAAAAAGTTGAAAGTTTAGATAAATTAAAAGAGTCCATAACAACACATTGCTTGAATGCTGCTGAAAAAATTAGAATAGACAAACAAACCACAAGAGCGGTGACAGTATTTATTAGAACAAGTCCATTTGACAAGAACAGAAAATACTATTCAAACTCTATAACAATCGAGTTACCATTAGACACTAATAACAGTTTAGAGCTAGTAAAAACTGCTATAAATGGATTAAACAAAATTTATAAATATGGATATTTTTATCAAAAGGCTGGAATTATTTTATCGAAATTAAAAAATTCATCAGAAAAAGAATTGAACTTGTTAACACCTATTTTGGAAAACAAATCAAAAACATTAATGAAAGCAATAGATTTTACTAATGCAAAATATGGACGTAATGCAATAAGTATAGCCCAAGCAGGTATAAATAATGATTGGAAAATGCGTAGAGAACATTCATCTAAAATAGATACCGCTTCATTTGACTCACTGCCTAAGATAAGTATATAAATAAAGCACGGGGTGTCTAGAAGACTGAGATTAAACCCGACGAACCTGACCGGTAATTCAGTGAGGGAACTATGGAAACAACATATTTATCAATACAATCATCATTAACAGTAACTGTCATAGTTGGCTTTTTTTTTATTGGACTAGGGTATCTAAACTCAAAAAAAACTGTCGATAATAGAAATTATATAGTTGGAGATAGAGATGAAAATACATTTTCATTAACATCAAGTTTGGCCGCATCTGCTTTAGGAGCATGGGTACTATTTGGTCCAGCCTCAGCAGCTACATGGGGAGGGTTTGGAGCAGTAATAGGATACGCATTAGGCGCCGCTACACCAATGTTACTATTATACAATTTTGGACCAAAAATTAGAAAAGAGTTTCCCAGAGGTCTTTCCTTGACAGAATTTATTAAAAAACGGTTTGGCATAGGAATACTTAAATTAAGCTTGTTTTTAATATTGTTTTATTTAGTTATTTTTTTGATAGCTGAAGTTACGGCAATAGCTTTTCTATTAAACTTTATCTCTAAAACTCCATTATGGATTACAGCAGGAATAACCTTAATAATTTGTTTACTTTATATTTTAAGAGGAGGTTTTAAGCTTTCAATAATAACTGACAAGTATCAGTTTATTATAATAGCAGTATTAATATTTGCTTCTGTGATTTTGATTCTTGGAAACTTAGAGATTAATAGTTTTAAACTAATCAAAGAAAATTCATCAAATCTTATAAGTAGTAAATATTTACCTAATTACACAGCAGGTCTAACTTTTTTTATAGCAGTAGCATCTACAAACTTATTTCATCAAGGAAATTGGCAAAGAGTATTTGCCGCAAAAAATAATTTAATATTAAAGAAAAGCTTAATTTATTCTTCAATAATAACATTATTAATAGTTTTATGGATGGGATATACAGGGCTTATTTCTTTTTCTTTAAACTCAAAAGTAATTTCTGATTTAGCTTTTTTTGATTTAATATTATCAAAAAATTATTTATTAATTATATCAACTTTAGTGTTAGCTTTATCTTTAACATTAAGCACAATAGACACTTTAATAAATGCAATTTCAAGCATACTAATTGTAAATGGTAATCAAATTAGTAAATCATTTTTTGGCAATTCTTTAAAAAATAAAACGAATTACATAATTTTACTTATAAGTATTTTAGTTTTTATTTTAGCATCAAAAGGATTTAGCATTTTATATTTATTTTTATTAGCAGACTTATTTTGTTGTTCGGCAGTTGTTACAATTTTTTATGGTTTTTTTAATAAAAAAATTAATTCCCAATTGTCATATATATCTATTTTAAGTGCGTTAATTTTAGGAATATTATTTTTTCCGAGTACGGATTTTCGATCAAGTATACTAGTAGGGAATTTAATACCAATAGAATTTTTTAGTTCAATTATTACCGCTAATTTACTTTTTATCTCCTTTGCAATAGCAATAATTACTCAATTTTTCTTTATAACATTTTATTCTTTACGAAGTTCGTTTAAATAAATTATTACGGCTAACCAAATAAAAATAAACGATATTAGTTCATCCAATACCAAAGGTTCATTAAAATAATATAATCCCAAGAAAAATTGTGCAGTTGGTGTTAGAAAAAATATCATACTTGCTGGTCCAATCCCTATTAATTCGAAGCCTTTAGTGTACCAAAACAGCGGTATCAAAGTCATTAAACCCGCCCAAAATAGATAAAAAGAAAGCAGCGGTTCACTCGTAGAAAAAAAATTTAAATTATTATTTATTAGAAAAATAAATAGAAAGATTGCAATCGGTGTTAGAAGTAAAGTTTCCACAAGTAAACCTATATCTGAGGAGACTCTTACTTTTTTTCTAATTAAACCATATAAACTAAATGTAAGAGCTACAGTAATTCCAATCCAAGGAACCTCACCAAGTTTAATAAGAAAATAAATTAATGCTAAAATGACTAAGATTACTGAGATAATTTTGTTTCGATTATATTTCTCTTTTAAGAAAATTATTCCAAGAAATACACTTAAAATAGGGAAAATATAATAGCCTAAAGCCGAGTCTAATAAATTATTAGTACTCACAGCATAAAGCCATGTAAACCAATTAATTGATACAAGTAGTCCTGTTAAAAGTAGGATAAATATATTTTCCTTATATTTAATTATTTTGTTAAACTCTTTCCACTTAGAATAATAGGTCGTGGTGAATATTAATAATAATGCAGTCCAAATCGTTCTATGGATTGTTAATTCTAAAGGTGACGCAAAAGAGACAAATTTAAAGTAAATGACACCAATTATACCCCACCAAAGAGAGGCTCCAACTGTAAAAGAAATTCCTTTAAATATATTTTTCTTCATTTGACCATTTTTTTGATTGATTTATAAAGTAATTAATTAATAATTAGTATTAAATTAGCTAAGTAAAGGAAGAGTGGGTGAGCGGTTTAAACCAGTTGGTTGCTAACTAACCGTACGAGTAACATCGTACCGAGAGTTCGAATCTCTCCTCTTCCGCCATAGTTAATTAAAAAAATTATCAATCGTAACAGGTTCTTTATTTAACATATATTTATAGACATTAATATTTTCTAAGACTCTTTGAACATAATTTCTTGTTTCTTTAAATCTAATCAATTCTATCCAATTAACGTATGATAATTTTCCTTTTGATGGATCTCCGTTGACTCTTCGCCAAGTTTTTACTCTGTTTGGCCCTGCATTATATGCAGCAATAGCAAATGGATAAACACCATTATAATCTTCAATTAATGAATTAAAATAGTATGAACCTAATTTAATATTATACTCTGGATCTCCAGTTAATCGGCTAATGCTGTATGGTAGCTTAGCTTGTTTTGCAACTATTTTAGCAGTGTATTTCATTAACTGCATCATTCCTCTTGCGCCAGCCCAACTGTTGGCTTTCGAGTCAAATTCACTTTCTTGTCTTATTATAGCTAAAACAACTTCTGAGTTTGGCATAATCTTGTTATTGATCTGTTTGGGAGTAGATATTATAGGGTAATTATACTTATTATAAAATCTTTTTTCATAAGAAGCTTGTTTTGATATCTGAATCGCAAAATCATATCTCCCTACTTCTGTAGCAAGTTTTGCAGCTAGAACTTCACTGCCTTTTTCTATATTTAAAATAGCTAAATGTTTAAGAATATCTTTTGCATATTTAGTAGCGTCTAATTCATTAAGAAGTATCACATGTTTTATTAATCTATTTTTTTTAAATTGTTTTTCGTATTCTTTATCAAAATTAGATTGATCAACTAACTCAAAGTTTTGACCAGGTTTAATTTCATTAAATGATAATTGACCATAATATGTCATTGGAAACTTAGCTCCTTCTGAAAAATATTTTTTTGCTATTTCCTTGTTTCCTAATTCTTTATATGCAGATCCTAACCAATATGCACCTCTAGCTAAACTAATTGGATAGCCAACATTATTATAAAAATTTTCAAAATGATTTATTGCATATTCAGGCGAGTCTAAAAAAGATAAAGCTATCCAACCCGATAGCCATTCAGCTTCTGCAAAAGATGATCCAGATGATAAAGAATGTTCGCTAGAAATTTTATATGCTGTTTTATATCTTTTTTTATAAATTAAAGATCTTGCAACACTTTTTCTTTGTTCCCACCATAAATCAGGTCTAATCATTTGTC
>CACDES010000002.1 GCA_902551865.1 uncultured Pelagibacteraceae bacterium | reverse complement strand
GATGATGTAGTTCATTATTGTGTAGCTAATATGCCTGGCGGCGTGCCTAGAACTTCTACAATGGCTTTAAATAAAGCAACTTTACCATTATTAATTAAACTAGCTGATCAGGGTTATAAAAAAACCTTAAAAGAAAATAAAAATTATTTAGCTGGTTTAAATGTATATAAGGGCAAAATTACATTCAAAGGAGTGGCAGAAGCATTCAATTTACAATATACTCCACCAGAAAAAGCCCTAATTGAATAAGGTTGTATAAAAGCTTTTTTCTCATTTTGGACACGATCAAAACTTATTTAAACCCATTATGCGCTAACTGTGAGTTTCATTACTTACGTTAATATGATGAAATATGTGCGTATGAGTTCAGAAATAAGGTTTGAAAACCACAAACATCCAGAAGTGAAGAAAAGCTCCGGTAGAGTTAAACTAACCGACCTAGTATCAAGATTGAATGAAGAGAAAAAGAGAGAAAAAAATAGCAATATAGCTCTTTCAGTTGCAGCTATTTCTGCAATCACAGTTTTTGGAATAATACTCTCTATCTAAAATCTTAAAGATAAAAAATTTCATTAATTTAAGCCAATTTTAGCAAAAGCTAAATTTACAGTAATATTATATAACATCACTATATTTGATGATTTATAAAAAAAATATATTTGATGTTGGTGCTTACAATGGAGTTGATGGACTAGCTTTAGCTGAAAAGAATCCTGACACTTTAGTAAATGCTTTTGAAGCTAATAAGGATTTAATTAAAGTAATACTCAAATTAAAAAAAAAAATTGAATATAGAATAGGAAGAAAAATTAAAAATTATAGAATTCATAACGTTGCAGTATCAAATAAATCCCAATTATCATATTTTTATATTGCAAAAAATCCTACAGTTTCTTCTTTACATAAATTTTCTAAAAATTTAGATAAATTTTGGCCTGGATATAAAGAAGCTCACTGTCACACTGTAAAAAAAATTAAAGTCAAAACAGTAACACTCAAACAGTTTTGTAAAAGAAATAAAATACAAAATATTAATTATCTGCATATTGATGCTCAAGGAAACGATTTAAATATTCTTAAAGGACTTGGTAATTTGATAAAAATAGTTAAACGAGGAGTAATTGAGTCATCAATATCAAAGAAAAATTCTTTGTATCAAAATAATCATACTTTAAATGAGACAAAAAAATTCTTTAAGAAAAATGATTTTTTAATTAAAAAAACAGAGCCTATAGAAAGTTCAGCAGGAAACGAAATTAACATTTATTATCAAAAAAAAAGTTTAAATAATTTAAGAGACATTAAACTAAATTATAATCACAGATATTATAATAGATTATTGGATAATAGAACTCAGCTAAAAGACGATATAAAAGACTCGCTTTTAAAAATATTAAATTTTTTTAAGAAAGTTTAATTATAAAGCTAAATATAATGATATCTTTAAAAAATTATTTAAAAAAAAAATACAAAGAAATTATTCAAAAAATTTTTAAATCTTTTTACGGATTAGTAGAAGTTGCATCTGTAGATGAAATAAAGAAATCATTGATAATTAAAAAAATCAAAATAGAGGAGACTACTTATAATATATTTAATACAAAAAAATGTAGACTTTATACTACCTCAATTCATGATCAGTCAGTAATAGTTAATAATAAACTAATTGCTGGACCATCATTTCAATTGAGAGTAAAAAAAGATGATAAACTTTTCGCAAGAAATAATGAAAGCATAGATAAAAATATCGCTTTACAAATTGGAACACCAAGAATTTTAAAAAAAATTAAAGGTAAAGTATTTTCTCTACTATCAGGGGGCGCAGCTAAAACTAATTACTTCCATTGGTTATTTGAAGTTTTGCCAAAACTGGAAATATTAAATAGAAGCGAAAATATTAGAAATATAGATTATTTTTTATTACCAAGTATTAAGATGGATCATCAACTTGAAACTTTACATTTATTAAATATTCCACATAAAAAATTGTTAGACAGTAACACTTATAAACATATTTTTTGTGACGAACTATATGTCGTGGATCACCCTTTTCGTTTAACTAACAATACTGTCCATGATACTCAAAATATACCTTTTTGGATATTCGATTGGGTGAGAAAGAATTTTCTTAAATTCAAGTCATCGAAATCATTTCCCGAAAAAATATTTATTGAAAGATCAAAATCTATTTCCATGCATAGAAACATAAAAAATAAAGATGAAGTTTATAAAATTCTTAGAGAAAGTAATTATGATTTTATAAAACCTGAAAATTATGGAATTAAGGATCAAATACAAATGTTTTATTCAGCAAAAAAAATAGTTGGTTTACACGGAGCCGGTTTTGCCAATATTTGTTTTTGTAATCCAAAAACCAAAATAATTGAGTTTAAAACGATTTCTACAGGGATGAATTCAGGTAATATTGCATTAAAAAATGATCTTGATTATAAAGGTATTATTTGTGAAGCAATTGGTAATTCTGTTGGTCAACAAGGACAGTTAATTGTTCCATTAGAAGATCTAAAAAATAAGATATAACAATAGTTAATTTTATTTTTTTGTAAGTATATGAAAATTAATGGCGAGGTAGCTCAGTTGGTTAGAGCACAGGACTCATAAGCCTGGGGTCGGCGGTTCGAATCCGCCCCTCGCTACCAAAATAAATGAAAGAAAAATATAAACTTTTAATAAAAAGATTATTTTACTACTTTTATGGCGAAAAGTTTTTTAAAAGATTGAAATATGATTGGAGTATCTACCCCTCTAGAATTGAGATTATACAAAAAATAATCTTTAAAGAAAAATACAAAAACTATTTAGAAATTGGTTGTGATAATGATGAAAATTTTTCTAAAATTAATATAGATAATAAAGTTGGAGTTGATCCACTCAAAGGTGGCACCTTAAGAATGACAAGTGATGAATTTTTTAAGACCAATAAAATAAAATTTGACATAATTTTTTTGGATGGACTACATACTTATGAACAAACGATTAAAGATATAAATAATTCTCTTAAATTTATAAATAATAAGGGAGTAATTATAATTCATGACTGTTTGCCCAAAAAAATTTGGAATCAAATTGTGCCACGAATTTATGGACATTGGAACGGAGATGTTTGGAAGGCGATAGTTCATTCGAGAACTTACGAACATGCTGACACTTATACATGTATAGCTGACCATGGATTAGGTATTATTTTTAAAAGAAAAAACAGAGATCGTTTAGAACTTAAAGAAAAAAATTTTAAAAATTTAAAATTTCGTGATTATTATAAAAACCATAATAGGTATATGAATTTAGTTAATATTGAAGACCTAGAAAAAATTTTCAATAATAAATAAAAAATTAATTATGAATAGTTTAAAAATATTTTGTTTATCATTAGACCCTGATCACCTGCATTCAATTCAAAAATTAAGCTATATACCTGTTGGATTAGGACAAGCAAATTTTGGAGATGGATGGATGCAAGATAAAAAAGGAAATAATATTGCAAATAAAAACCTAAATTATGGTGAGTACACTTTTCATTATTGGTTATGGAAAAATTATTTAGATCAACTCAATTCTGATTGGGTAGGTTTTTGTCAATATAGAAAATTTTTTTTACAAAAACATGTTAATGAAAAAGATATTCCATTTCATATATTAGAAAAAAATATAATTAAATCTATTCCATCAGAATTAAATATTTATGATTGTATTTTAGGAGAAAAATTTTTTGTAGATAAATATAAATTTAAATTTTTCAAAAAAAATTTTATTAAAATTGCATTGTCACCTTCAGTAATTTTTTTTAAAAAGAAACGAAGTATAAAGTTTCATTTTGATGTTTTTCATGGGGAAGGAAATTTAGATTTAGCTATCGATTTACTTGAAAATGAAAATAGAGAAGCATTTAGAGATTTTGTTAACTTAAAAACATCATTTAATCCTCATAATATGTTTATATGTAAAAAAAATCTTCTGAAGGATTATTACGAGTCCGTTTTTCCTTGGTTAAAAAAATGTGAAAGTATTTTTGGATTCTCAAAATTACAAGGTTATGGAATGAAAAGAATTTATGGTTTTCTTGCGGAACGTTATTTATCTTACTGGTTTCAAAAATATACTAATGTTATTGAATATCCAATTCTATTTAAAGATTTATCAGATTATAAAAATTTTTGAGATTTACAAAATTGTTTAAAAGTCATTAACGTTTTATCTTTTTTTGATAAAAAAAATTTCTTTTTAGGCCATTTAATCTTTAGATCTTTGTCCATTACATTAATACCCTCTTCAAACTGAGGTTTATAATAATTGCTAAGTTTGTAATAGATAATGTTTACTTTATCAAAGCTATAGTAAGCATGTCCAAAACCTTCAGGTATGTATAAACTGGTTGCATTCTTAGCGGACAAAATAATTTTAAAAGATTTACCAAAGGTCTTTGATTTTTTTCTTAAATCTACAACAACATCAAGAATTTTTCCTTTTAAAACATTAACATATTTTGCCTGTTGAAATTTCGTTTGAAAGTGAAACCCTCTAGCAACATTTCTTTTTGATGTAGTGCAATACTCAAATACAAATTTCTTATTATTAAAAATTCTTTTATTATAAGTTTCTCTTAAAGACCCTCTTTTATCTATATTATTCTTTTGCTTAATAATTAATAAATCTTTTATTTTTGTTTTGTAAATTTTCATTTTGAGTATTTAGAAATTTTTTTTAAATTCATATCCATTCTTAATGGTAATTCACCTTTTGAAAATATTTTTTTAACACTTTTATTCTCAGCTTTTGCAAATTGATATACTGTTTGGGTTTTTCCTCCAATATTAAATATGCCTTTTTTATTCAATATTTTTAAAAAAATTTTAATAAAATCATCATGGTAAATAAAATTAGTTTTAACATTTGCAAAAGCAGACTTATGAACAAAAGGTTTTTCTGTCATGCATGCTCTTAGAATTAGAGAATTTTTGTACATTTGTACTGCACATTCAGCGCCAAGTTTAGACCATCCATAATTATTCCAAGGTAATAGAGGATCGGTCTCTTTATATTTACCTTTCTTTCCTGGATAAACATAACTTGTTGAAAAATGAATAATTTTTATATTTTTTTCAATGCAAGCATTAACGATATTTGCAGTACCTATAATGTTTAATTTGATACTTTTTTTTAAGTTTTTTTCATGAATTTTCATTGGTCTAGATAATCCTGCTAAATGGAGAAGGTAATTTGGTTTAAATTTAATTAAATTATTTTTTATTGAGGCTTCACTTAAAATATTAAGTTGATTTTTGTTTCTAAAAATAAATTTAAATTTACTTTTTTTATTTTTTAAAACTTTTGCAAATCTACCATCACCACCTGTGACTAAAATTCTTTTCATTTAATTTTTTAAAATATTTTTGATTTTTAATATACCAATCTACTGTTTTAGATATACCTTCATTTAGGCTTATTTTAGGTTTCCATTTTAACTTTTTTTTAATTTTATTACTATTAAGAGCATATCTGAAGTCGTGACCAGGTCTATCTTTCACAAATGTAATTTTTACTTTTTTTCCTATTTTAATTTTTCTATCAGAAAATGTTTTTAAAATTTTCTTAACGAGAAAAATATTGCTACAATTTATCCCAGAACCTATATTATATTTTTCTCCCGATCGACCTTTAAAAAATAATTTTATTAGAGCATCACAATGGTCATTTACGTAAATCCATTCTCTCAAATTTTTACCCTTTGAGTATATTGGAAGAGGCTTATTGTTTAAAATATTATAAATCATTTTAGGAATCAATTTCTCAGGAAACTGTCTTGGTCCATAGTTGTTAGAACAATTAGAAATAACAGCATCTATTTTATGTGTTCTAACATAAGCATTTACTAAATGATCAGATGATGCTTTTGAAGCTGAGTAGGGAGAGCTTGGTATATACGGATAATTTTCATTTGATCTTTTTGAGCCTAATATGTCTCCATAAACTTCATCAGTAGATATATGAATTAACCTAATTTTTTTTTTGTAATTTTTAATAGCTTCTAATAAATTATAAATTCCTAGAATATTATTTTTAATGAAATTAGAAGAGTCATTTATTGATCTGTCTACGTGTGTATCTGCAGCAAGATTAAAAATGCCATGTGGTCTATACTTCCTAAGAATTTTGATAATTTCCTTTTTATTATTTATGTCGACTTTTTTGAAAAAGTAATTTTTACTCTTGATGCCTTTTAAATTATATTTTTGAGCAGAGTATGATAATTTATCTATGTTAAAAACTTTAAAATTTTTTTTTAACAATAGCTTTATTAAGTTGCTACCAATAAAGCCATATCCACCAGTTACAATAAACCTTTTCATTTGCTATTATTTATATTATTTATGTCTGTAAGTATACTTTCTATCATAATGAAGGCATTTTTTTGATGCAAATACTAAAAGAAAATTTAACAATAATTATAGTTACAATAAAAAGTCAAAATATTATTGATGATTGTTTAAAATCAATTGATCCGGACATCAAAAAAATTATTGTAGAAAATTCCTCTAACCAAGAGTTTATAGATGGTTTAAAAGCAAAATATAAAAACATAGAATGTTATCTAACTGGCAAAAACTTAGGCATGGGTTCAGGTAATAATTTTGGAATAAAAAAATCAAAAACTAGATATGTAATGATTTTGAACCCAGATACAATTTTGAAATCTAATACTTTAAGTCAAATTTTTGATGTTTCAAAAAATTTAGATTTTGCCATCTTAAGTCCACTTAGTGATAATAAAGATTATCCAAATTATAAGATAAGCAAAGAATTAAGAACTGATAAAAGTAGGGAGCCTTTATTTGAAGTCGATCAAATTGATGGGTACGCAATGATTCTAGATAAAAATCAATTTAATAATAATTTTTTTGATGAAAAAATATTTATGTATTTAGAAAATGATGATCTTTGTTTGAGAACTAAAAAAAATAATAAAAAGATTTATATTTATAGCAAATCACTTATTTCACATCTTGGCGCTCAAGCAGTTGATAAAAGATATTCCAATGAATTAGAATTTTCAAGAAATTGGCATTGGAATTGGTCTAAATTTTATTTTAGAAAAAAACATTATGGATTTACAAAAGCTTTAGCTTTTGGATTTTTTATATTCTTTAAATCAATTTTAAAAAGTATGTATTTCTTCATAATTAACAATAAATTTAAAGGCAAACTGTATTATTGTAGAGCATCAGGATTTATGAATGCGGCTTTAAACAAAAGCTCATGGTATAGACCCAAATTAGATTGATTTCCTTATTTCAAGGATATATTTAATGCTAATGTCAAATAGTAAAAAAAAAATTTTAGTGACAGGTGGTGCAGGATTTGTTGGAACAAATTTAATTAAATTTTTACTTAAAAAAACGAAATTTAATATCATTAGTTTAGACAACTATTCATCTGGGACAAAAAAAAATCATATAAAAAGCAATAGAATTAAATATTTAAAAGGCCATACAAAAAATATTTATGATTTAATACAAAATCCTAAAAATATTCATTCAGTTTTCCACTTTGGTGAATTTGCAAGAATTTACCAAAGTTTTATTAAAATGAGAGAATGTGTTGACTCTAACTTTATTGGCTCTAGCGAAGTATTTAATTTTTGTTTAAAACACAATATTAAACTTGTTTATTCTGCTACTTCTGCCTCATTAGGTAATAAAGGAAAAGATAAAAATTTATCTCCATATGCTTTTTCAAAAGCCACAAATCTTGAACAGTTAGAAAATTTTAAAAAATGTTTTAAATTCAAATATGAGGTTATCTATTTTTATAATGTTTATGGACCTAATCAAATATCTAGAGGATCAATGTCGACTGTGATTGGTATATTTGAAGATCATTATTTAAGAAAAAAACCTTTACCTGTTGTAAGGCCTGGAACACAATCAAGAAGATTTACACATATAGATGATACAGTTGAAACATGTTATTTAGCATGGAAAAAAAGATTAAATAGACATTATATAATTGCAAATACAAAATCATATTCAATAAAAGAAGTCGCAGAAATGTTTAATTCAAAAATTAGATATTTACCTGCAAGAAGTGGAGAAAGGAACTCCTCTGCATTAGTCAATAAAAATCTATCTAATAAAATTTATAAATATTATGGTAAAATAAGTTTAAAAGATTATATCAACGATTTTATTAATCGTTAAATTAATGACCAGGAAATTCTATTAAACACTCTGTATTATAACCTTTTTTTTTAAGAAGACTATTCCCTGATAAATCAAACAAGTTAATTACAAAAATAAATCCAGCAACTACACCACCTGAAATTTCAATTAGTTTTGCAGCTGCTTCTGCTGTACCACCTGTTGCAATTAAATCATCAATCACCAGTATTCTTTCTCCTTTTGAAATGGAGTCTTTATGAACCTCTATAGTGGCCTCACCATATTCAAGTTTAAAATCAACAGAGTGAGTTTCGGCTGGAAGCTTATTCTTTTTTCTAAGCAGAATGAAAGGTTTTTTTAAAGCATATGACACTGTTGAAGCAAAAACAAAACCTCTAGACTCTATAGCTGAAACTTTATCAAAGTCTAATTTTTTAGATAATTCTATTATTTTATCATTGGTAAACTTAAATGCTTCAGGACTCTTAATTAAAGTAGTGATATCTCGAAATAATATACCTTTTTTAGGATAGTCTGGAATAGATCTTATATGTTTTTTTAAATCCATATTTAGCTTCAAGTTCTAACAAAAAAGCATTAATAATAAAATGATGAAAAAAAGAAAGCTTGGGATAATTGGTGGTAGTGGTCTTTATAAAATGGATGGTTTTGAGAAGACTAAATGGAAAAAAATTAAAACTAGTTGGGGAAAACCATCAGATGAGATCTTATTAGCAAAATTAGGTAAAGAAGAAATATGTTTTATACCTAGACATTCTAGAGGTCATAAAATTAACCCAACTAATATAAATTTTAGAGCAAATATAGATGCAATGAAACAATTAGGAGTAACTGATATTATCTCTGTGTCTGCTGTCGGCTCTTTAAAAGAAGATTTAAATCCTGGAAAATTTGTAATAGTAGATCAATTCATTGACAGGACTTTTTCAAGATCAAAAACTTTTTTTGATGAAGAAATTGTAGCTCATGTTTCAATGGCTAAACCAACTAGTTTTGGATTATCTAAATGCTGTGAGTCAGCATTAAAAAAATTGAACATTAGTCATCAAATTGGAGGCACTTATGTTGTCATGGAAGGTCCTCAATTCTCTACTTTAGCCGAGTCTAATTTATATAGATCATGGAATGCAGATGTGATTGGGATGACGAATATGCCAGAAGCAAAATTAGCTAGAGAAGCGGAAATTAGATATTGCACAGTAGCTATGGTGACTGATTATGATTGTTGGCATCCAGACCATGATGAAGTTGATGTAGCAATGGTAATTCAAACATTGCAAAAAAATGCTTCAAATGCACAAAACATGATTAAAGAAGTTATCAAAACTTTTAAAGATTTTTCAATAGATAAAGATCCTGCGAATAATTGTTTAGACACAGCAATTATTACAGATCCAAAATTAAGGACAAAAAAAACAATAAAAAAATTACAATATGTTGCAGGTAGAGCGCTTAGTAAAAAGTAATGCAAATTAACGGTAAAGCTTATAGAACAATTTGGTTTGAAAATAATATTGTAAAGATTATTGATCAAACTAAGCTTCCACATCAATTTATTATTAAAGATTTAAAAACAGTTAAAGATTCAATTAATGCAATTAAAACAATGGAGGTCAGAGGAGCACCTCTAATTGGAGCTACGGCTGCTTATGGTTTAGTTTTATCTATTCTTGAAAAAAATGATCAATCTTTCTTAAAAAAATCCAGCGAAGATCTAATAGCTTCTAGACCTACAGCAATTAATTTAAAATGGGCAGTAGATAGAATGATGCAAAAATTATCAGGCATTAACAGCAATGAAATTTTAAAGATAGCTTTAGAAGAAGCTAAAGCGATCGTAGAAGAGGATGTTACATTTTGTAAAAATATAGGCGTAAATGGTCTTAAAATAATTGAAAAAATAGCTAATAAAAAAAAAGATACAGTAAATATTTTGACTCATTGTAACGCTGGTTGGCTTGCAACAATTGATTGGGGTACAGCAACATCTCCAATTTATCACGCGCATCAAAAAGGAATTAAAGTTCATGTTTGGGTGGACGAAACGAGACCAAGAAATCAAGGTGCTAATTTAACATCTTATGAGTTAAATGAAGAGGGAATTTCAAATACAATTATTACTGACAATGCTGGTGGAATTTTAATGCAAAGAGGGCAAGTAGATATGTGCATTGTTGGAACTGATAGAACTTTATCTAATGGTGATGTTTGTAATAAAGTTGGAACTTATTTGAAAGCTTTATCGGCAAAAGATAATAATGTTCCATTTTATGTTGCTTTACCTAGTTCAACCATAGATTGGAATATTAAAGATCATAAACAAATACCAATAGAAGAGAGAAATTCAGAAGAATTATCCCATGTTGAGGGAGTAGATGAAAATAACGAAATTAAAAAGGTAAGAATTTACCCACAAAAAAGCAAGTCATTAAACCTAGCCTTTGATGTAACACCTGCTAAATTAGTGTCTGGATTAATTACAGAGAAAGGTGTTTGTGAAGCTTCAGAAAAAGGTTTGAAAGGATTATTTAAATGAAAAAAATACTTTTTATTTTATTTGCGGTTTTATTTTCAACTAGTCTAATAGCTCATTCACCTCCACAATTTAATTCCAAAGACAATTGCAGAAAGAAATTATCAATGCTTAAAGGTATCTCACAATTAAAGGGTTATGGCGGGGGAGAAATTATCAAATTTAATTCATATACAGGGTTTGACCAAAGAACAGTTTTGATAGATGGTCATAAGAATAATCCTATTGAAATTACAGGATATCTTCGATTACCAGAAGGAACAGGTAAAGTTCCTATAGTCATTTATACTCACAGTAGCGGAGGACCTGGAGATTATGTTTGGGACGATTTTGTATATCATGCTGCACAAAATCTTCTGAAAGAGGGCATAGGGGTTATGTATATTGATAATTTTTGTCCAAGAGGCGCTAGAGAAACTTGGAGAGATCAGTCAAGAGTTCCTTTGATAAATGGTGCAATAGATGCACTTATGGCTTTAAAACTTTTACAATCTCATCCAAGATCTAATGGAAAATTTGGAACAACTGGTCATTCAAGAGGTGGAACTAATTCTTTTTTCGTATCAGATGTAAAACTGACCTCTAAGTTCCTTGGAGGTACAAAAGGTTTTGATGCAATTCTTCCAGAAGCAGCAGAATGTAGGATGGCAGGTTTTTTTACAGAACCAGAATTAACATCGAACACAACAATGCTTGTAGTGCATGGTGGCGCAGATGATTACACTTTGGCCAAGTTTTGTAAGGAGCATGCAGAGAGAATTAAAGCTCCACCAGGAAAAGTAAAAATTGATATTAAAGAGGGCTGGTACCATGTATGGCATGCAGGCAAAAAACCTTGGAGAGAAAAAATGGCAATGACTGTTCATGGATGTCCTGATTTTTATGTAGATAACGAAGGTCGATTTACTAATCCTACATGGGTGGAGTGGATGGTAAATAAACACAAAGTTTACCCTTCAGTAGAAGCGTTTTATGAGATGGCTCAAAAGAATCCAAGAAAAGCCTGGAAAAGTGGTTTTAAAATAATGAAAAAAGAAAAATGTATATCAAAAGGTGTTACTATAGGGGGAGATAACGCAGATGCTTATATGCCTCAATTCATCAAATTCTTCAAAGATAATTTATTATAGTGAGTAAGTTTAAATCCGAAGTAATAAAATATTCAAAAAAATTAAATATTACTAATTTATCAGCTTTAAGATCAGGAAATATATCAGTAAGAGTCAAAGAAAAAGGTGTAGATGGTTTTTATATAACTCCATCAGGAAGAAAATATTCATCCCTTAAACCTAAGGATATTGTTTTTGTTTCTTTAAAAGGAATCTTTGACAGAAAAAAAGGAAAACCATCCTCAGAATGGAGATTTCATCAAGATATATATGTGAATAAAAAAGAAGCAAAAGCTATTGTTCATGCTCACTCAACATGTGCAACAGCTATCTCAACTCATCAAAAAGATATTCCAGCCTTTCACTACATGGTTGCAGTAGCAGGCGGAGAAGACATAAAATGTACTAAATACGCTACATTTGGAACTAAAAATTTATCAAGAAATATTATTAAAGCACTTAAAAATAGAACCGCATGCCTAATAGCAAATCACGGCCAAGTTGCTTTTGGGAATAATTTGGAGAAAGCTTTTGAGCTTGCTCAAGAGATAGAAAATATTTGCCATCAATACATTAATGCCCTAAGAATTGGAATACCTAAGATTCTTTCAAAAAAAGAAATGAAAATAGTTTTAGGCAAGTTTAAAAATTATAAAAAAGGGTAATTTTTAATGATCAAAGTAGGCGAGCACATCACAATAGATTTTCTAGGCGTAAAGAAAGATTACTCTCCTTCTTTCTACGAAAAGGTAATCTATAAAATTGCTAAAGCAGCTAAGGTAGAAATCCTTAATGTAAGTACCCATAAATTTGAACCTCAAGGTTTTACATTGGTTGCATTGCTTGCTGAAAGTCATTTTAGTTTTCACACTTTTCCTGAAAAAAATGTAATTAGTTTTGATTTTTTTACATGTGGTAAAGTTCATCCTAAGATTGCATTAAAGATTTTAAAAAAAGAAATCCAACATGAAAGAGTTGTAACTAATAGTTTTGATAGAAGTAGTGTGAGTCTTTATGATGATATCTATAGCACTCCTGGTCAAAAAAAATATTATGTAGTAAACGATATTCTTGAGACTTTTACTTCGAAAGTAGGGCAGTTTGTTGAAATTATGAAGCTTGAAGAGTTCGGAAATGCTTTATTTATTGACCATGAAATTCAAGTAGCTGAAAAAGACGAAAAGATTTATAGCTCTAACTTTTTTAAATCGAGCTTTGATCTAAGCAAAAAGAATTCAAATGTTGCTATAATAGGCGGAGGTGATGGAGGTGTAGCTAGAGAATGTCTAGAAAATAATGCTAACTATATAGACTGGTATGAACTGGATCCTGAAATTGTAGAAACATGTTTTAAACACCTCCCAAAAGTTTGCTCTAAAGTTAAGAAAAGTAATAAAATTAAAACTTTTTGGGGAGATGCATTTGAAAGCATTAAATCAATAGAAGATTCTAAATATGATAAAATTTTTGTAGATTTGAATGATGATCAGTACTGTATTGATTTAGCTAAAAAAAACATGAAAGGTCTTAAACGAATTCTTAAAAAAGGTGGAGTTATAACCGCTCAAGTAGGCAGCAAAGATAAAAAGCCCAAACAAGTAGAAAATTGGTGTAAAGTACTTGATAAAAGCTTTGGTAATGTAAAAGTTTCAGGTGCTTATATTCCAAGTTTTGACTGTAGATGGAATTTTGCGTCTTCTATCATGAAATAACCTTAGATCTAATTGATTAATTAATCTCTAGTAAATCCTTTCTTTTTATTTACAATAGTAAAATAAAAAGGGGGACATATGAGTAAATTAAACAAACTATTTATCTCTTTCGTTACTATATTTTTTCTTTTGGTTGGAAATGCTTATTCTGACAAAGTTAGAATTGGTACTGAAGGAGCCTACCCACCATGGAATGCTAAAGACTCTTCAGGTAACTTAATTGGTTTCGAAGTAGATTTAGCTAAGGAGCTTTGTGCTATATTAAAACACGAATGCACTATAGTGGAACAAGATTGGGACGGAATGATACCAGCATTATTAATGAGAAAATTCGATTTAATTATGGCTGGAATGTCTATTACTGAGGAAAGATTAAAAACAATTAATTTTTCACAAGGTTATGCCGATGAAGTAGCATCTTTAGCAGTAATGAAAGGCTCAGATCTTGAAAATTTAAAAACAGTAGAGTCTCTTAGCTTATCTAGTAAGAATGCTGCTAAAAAAACTCTAGATCAGCTAACTAAAGCTTTAGCAGGTAAAACTGTTGGTGTTCAAACAGGTACAATTCATCAAAACTTTTTAGAGTCAGGAGATGTTGGAAATGTAACTGTTAGAAAATACAAAACTCAGGATGAAGTTAATTTAGACTTAGCAGCAGGAAGAATTGATGTTGCATTAGCAGCAGCAGTTGCTTTTACTGATTATGCAGCTAAATCTAAAAAACCTGTAGTCCTAGTTGGACCTACTTTTTCTGGAGGAGCTTTTGGTAATGGAGTTGGAATTGGAGTAAGAAAAGGAGATAATTCAAGCGCTGTTGGTAAAAGGGATACAAAACTATTAAAAGATTTTAATAGAGCAATTGATACTGCTAGAAAAAAAGGAATAATAAGTAAACTTGCAATTAAACATTTTGGCTTCGATGCCTCTATGTAATTAAAGTTTTGAAATGGCGGTTATTTTATGACCGCCTTTTCTATATGGAACTTCTTTATTTTGGTTCAAAAGGTTGGGGTGACGAACTACTTACAGCATTTTTAATGACAATAGCTGTTTCAATAACAGCTATGTTTATCGGAATATTATTTTCAATAATTTTTACTCCATTAAAATTATCTAAGAATAAAATATTAAATTTTATTTCTAATTTTTACACTACTGTTATTAGAGGTGTGCCCGAACTATTAGTAATATATCTATTATTTTTTGGAGGTAGTGGAGCAGTAATGTTTGTTGCAAGCATGTTTGGATATAATGAATATATCGAAATTAATGCTTTTATTACAGGATCTTTTGCGATTGGTATAATTTCTGGAGCTTATTCCACAGAAGTTTTTAGAGGTGCTATTCAATCTATAGATAGAGGACAATTTGAAGCTTGCAAAGCTTTAGGGTTTAAAAAAATTATTTATTTTTTTAAAGTCATAATTCCTCAAATGCTAAGGCTAGCGATACCAAACTTAAGTAATGTTTGGCAGATTACATTAAAAGACACTTCTCTAATTTCAGTTACTGGTTTGGTTGAGATAATGAGACAATCTTACATTGCGGCAGGATCTACTAGGGATCCTTTATTTTTTTATTCTTTTGCTGCACTTTTATATCTAATTTTAACTTTTGTAAGTATGAAAATACTTAATAAACTAGAAAATAAATATAGTAGAGGTTTTTGATGGATTTAGACCTAATGATTAATAGTTTTCCAAAGTTGTTGAGTGCTACCGTAACAACTTTAAGACTCTTATCTTTATCTTTAGTTTTTGGTTTAATCATCGGCTTGATTTTTGCTGTCATGAGATTAAGCAAAAATAGGCTGGTTAACAATTTTTCATATGGTTTTTCATATGTATTTAGAGGCACTCCACTTTTAGTTCAGATATTTATTATTTATTTTGGATTGGGACAAATTGAATATCTAAGATCAACTATCTTATGGACTATATTAAAGGAACCATATTGGTGTGCCATTATAGCTTTTTCGCTAAATACCGGGGCTTATACATCTGAAATTTTAAGATCAGCTTTTCAAACAATTAAACCTGGATTTATAGAAGCAGGAAAAAGCTTAGGAATTTCAAGTAAAATAATATTTTATAAAATACAAATACCGATTGCTATTAAACAATCTTTACCAGCTTACGGAAATGAAATTATATTAATGTTAAAAGGAACATCATTAGCTAGTACAGTTACCCTAATGGATTTAACTGGAGTAGCAAAATATATTATATCGACCACTTTTAAGCCAGTAGAGGTTTTTATTGTAGCAGGGGGCATATATTTATTTTTGACTTTTATCATACATAATTTTATTAAACTTGCTGAAAAAAAAATGGGAACAAATTAAATGTTTAGAGTTTCATGTATTCAATTAAAATCAAACAATAATATTAAAGATAATTTTATCAAGACAGAAAGATTTATAAAAAAAGCTGTTAATCAAAAAGCAGACTTCATATTAACCCCAGAGGTTTCTTCATTATTTTCATTAGATAAGAAAAAACTTTTAAAACAATGCACCACAATGGATAAAGATGAATATTTAAGAGGTGTTAAGAGATTAGCAAGAAAGTATAAAAAATGGATATTAATAGGTTCGCTGGTAATAAAAACTGGTAAAAAAAAACTTGTTAACAGATCAGTTTTACTTAACTCAAAAGGAAAGATTCATTCTTACTATGATAAAATCCATATGTACGATGTAAGTTTAAGTAAAAAAGAAAGCTATCTTGAATCTAGCATTTTTGAATCAGGGAAAAAATATAAAATTTGTAGATTGCCTTGGGGTAAACTTGGAATGTCAGTATGTTATGATTTGAGGTTTCCCAATTTATATAGAAGTCTGGCTAAAAAAGGTTCTTTATTTTTATCAATTCCATCTGCGTTTACTGAAACAACAGGAAAAAGACATTGGCATTCTTTGTTAAAAGCTAGAGCAATTGAAAATTTTTGTTATATATTTGCACCTGCTCAAGGTGGAACACACTACAACGGAAGAAAAACTTTCGGACATTCATTAATCGTTTCACCAGATGGAAAAATTATTAAAGAACTTAAAAAAAAAGAAGGACTAATCACAGCCTCCATTGATCCTAAATTAGCGGTAAAATTAAGATCAATTATACCTAGTCTTAGAAAAGATTAATTATTCGTAAGATTTTACTTCTTTAATTCTTGAACCTAAAGCATTATTGATGGCTAGTTTAATTTTAGCTCTTTCGTCGTTAAATTTATAAACATCTCTAGCCAGCTGAATAAACTTTTGTCCAAAGTCGTTGTTTTTTTCTGAAGATCTTTTGCCATCCTCAATATCCCAGAGTTTAAGATTAATATCTTTAAGACTATTTTTAAATTTTGAAATTTCAGAATTATTAGGGATAAATTTTTTCATTGTATCGTTTAAAGATATCAATTCTTTTTCAATTTCTATTAATTTATCTTTATTTGTTATTTTTTCTTTTTTTATTTCTAAGATAGTTATTTTATCTATTAATTCACCTGCTGAAATCTCTGCCAATATTTTGCTTAATTTAGTATTCATATTAATTTTTTTTGACTATACTAGAATTATAAATATACGCAGATTCAATAATGTCAAATATATTAATAATTAAGCATGGTTCCCTTGGAGACTTAATACAAGCTAATGGCGCTATTAAAGATATTAAAGAATTTTATGGGAATAGAAAAGTTTTCTTATTAACCTCAGCCCCATATTCAATATTTATGTCAGAGTGTCCTTATATTGATGGAGTTATTATTGATAAAAAACTACCACGTTGGAATTTATTTTTTTTATACAACTTAAAAAAATTATTATCAAAATATAATTTCAGCAAAGTATTTGATTTGCAGAATTCTGGAAGAACAAGATTTTATAGAAATTTTGTTTTAAAAAACTTAGAATGGTCTTCTTCATTAGACACATTGGATATTGGACAAACTAAGAAAGATTTTGATAACTATCCAGTTTTAGATCGCATGGAGTTACAATTGAAAAAAAGCAACATTCCTACAAAATATATTAAAAATATTGATCTAAGCTGGGCTAAAGCGGATCTAAGTAAATTCATTCAGCAATTTACAAATAGAGATTATGTTTTAATTTTTCCATTCTGTTCAAAAAAACATCAAAATAAAAAGTGGCCTTTCTTCAAAGATTTGACTGCAAGAATAAGGAGAGAGTATAGAAATAATTATTCAGTAATGGTTGCCCCTGGCATAGGTGAATTAAATGAAGCAAATAATCTAAATGCAAAGGTAATTTTGAGTGAGGGAAAGCCAATTAACATAAAAATGTTAATTTCATTAATAGATGGGGCAAAGTTTGTCATTGCTAATGACACAGGTCCAGCACATATAGCTTCTCATTTAAAAAAAAATGGACTAGTTCTTTTTGGTAGTCATACTTCGGCAAAAAAAGTAAGTATTGAAAATTCCAACTTTAAAGCAATAAGTGTGAAAAATTTAACTGATTTAAATGTAGATACAGTTATGAAAGAGGTAAGAAATAAATTAAATTAATTCTATATATTTTTTAATAATTTTATCCCATCTAAAGTTTTTTGAAAATTCTAAAGCATTAGCTCCTAATCTTTTATAATTTTCATTATTTAAAATTTTTAATAATGTTTCATAAAGAGCATTTAAATCATTGCCATCACACAGATATCCAGTTTTTCCTTCAAGCACTGCATCAGCTTCACCACCAAATATGCCGGCGATCGAAGGTTTTCCATATGATGCCGCTTCAATAAAAGTGATACCAAATCCCTCTACTGATTTTTTATAAACTACTGACGGCATCACAAAAATATCTGAGTCTTCAAGTAAAGCCAACTTATCTTGCTCAGTAGATTTATAAATAAAATTAACTTCTTTTATTAAATTAAGTTCTTTTTTAAGTTTTTCTAAATTATTTTTTTCATCTCCATCTCCTATCGATACATATTTTATTTTTGGATATTTAGGCAAAAGATTCTTTATAGTCATTAAAATATTTTTATGACTTTTTCTTCCATCTAATCTTGAAATAGTTATTAATTTAGGAAAAGCTTCACCGTAAACTGTTTTTGAAAATTTTTTACTTTCATTATTAATTTTGATAGGGTAGTTGCAACCAGGATTAATAACTTTTATATTATTATCTTTTAAACCTAATCTAATAATTAAATTTTTCGTAAAAATTGAATTTGCAATTACAAAATTAGCTTTAGATAAAGCATTTAGCATTCTTTTATTTAAAGCAGACCCAATTGGATGGTTTATTTCTTTAGAATGTATTAGACAAAAAGTTTTTGTTTTTTTTAAAGTAAGAGAGTCTATATTTTCTATGCTTTTCCAGTGATCAAAAAAAGCAGCTCTTAAATCATTATTATTAATGAATTCTTTAATAAGATTAGCTTTTCTATACTTTCTAAAAATTTTGAAACCCGAAACTCTTTGTATATTTAATTTAGAATCTTTATCGTAATTTTCAGAATTTTCAAAACTATCAGCAAAAACTTTTACAGGTCCATGGTTTAAAAGTGCAATTGATAAACCCTCCATCAGATTTTGGATTCCACCAATATCTGGAGGAAAATTTCTAGTTGAAACTAAAAACATTAATTAAACCATTTAATATTACAGCCCATGCTTGGAATTTGTTCGTCTGGACCTTTTTGAGTTTTTGCAATCATTTTCATAGCTTTTTTTAAATCACTCTCACCATTTCTTATTGGTTTTAAATTTTTAAGCTCTCTAATTCTACCTCTATATTGAAGTTCTAGATTTTGATTGTAACCAAAAAAATCTGGTGTACATACTGCTCCATATTTTTTTGCAACTTTTTGAGTTTCATCAATTAGATAATCTAATTCATCAAAATGATTATCTTTTGCAAATTCGATCATTTTATCAAAAGAATCTTCGGGATAGTTTTTTGTATCATTTGACATAATTGCCACAGAATTCACTCCTTCTTTCTTTAAATCTTTGCAATCTTCAACTAAGTCTTTAATAATTGCTTTCACATAAGGACAATGATTACAAATAAACATTATCAAAGTCCCTTTCTTACCTCTAATTTCTTCTAAGGACACTGATTTGTTATTTATTGACAATAGCTTAAAATCTTCAGCTTTTTTGCCGAAGTCGCAGATTGGTGTTTTTGTTAAAGTCATAATATATTATAAGAATTATTAATTAATTATACAGCAATTTTATGATTTATGATTTTGAAGGACATACACCAAAAATGGATCCAAATAGTTGGGCTGCATCAAATGCAGTGCTTATTGGCAAAGTTGAATTAAAAAAAGATTCGAATATTTGGTTTAATGTAACATTAAGAGGGGACGTAGAGCCTATTACTATTGGTGAAGGATCAAATGTGCAAGATGGCAGTGTAATACATACCGATCCAGGCTGCCCAGCTATTATTGGCAAAAATGTTACTATTGGTCATTTAGTAATGCTTCATGGTTGTGTAATAGAAAATGATTGTTTAATTGGAATAGGAAGTACAATTTTAAATAAAGCTAAGATTGGAAAAAATTCTATTATAGGAGCAAATGCTCTTGTAACTGAAAATAAAGTAATTCCAGAAAGATCTTTAGTTCTCGGTAGTCCAGGTAAGATTGTAAGACAAGTTACAGATGAAGAGATAAAAAGCATTAAAGAAAACGCGGAACATTATGTTGCAAACTATAAAAAATATAAGAAATAGTTTTTTTATTTTAATCATAATATTCCCCAACGTTTCTGCACAAGAAATTACAAACTTATCTTGGAAGAAAAGTGTATTTATTGGAAAAAAACTTTCTAACTTCAGAGAAACAGTAACTTCACCAGCTTTGGGGAAAGAGGCCTGGAAAATCACATTACTACCTAAAGATTGTGGAAGAGATGAAGGAGATTATTCGGATTGCAAAAACAATGGTAGAGATCCTGTTGTCGGGCATGGAGGAGGAGATAGAGCAAGAAGTGAGTATTACACATCAACTAAATTTAAAGGTGAGAAATGGCATTCGGTAAGTATTTTTATTCCAAATGATTTTAAAAGTGTAGAACCTGTAAGCACTTCCTTTTTTCAAATATATGAGAAGGGAGAAGGTCCAAGATTAATGTTAAGACCAAAGTATGGGGTGTTATCACCAAGATATTACCCAGTAAACGGCATGGACTCCGCAGGAGTTGTGCATAAAAGACTTAGGATTAAAGACATGTTAGGAAAATGGACAACAATTTTATTTCATACAAAAATGTCCAAAGATCCCAAAAAAGGATTTATGAAAATGTATGTAGAAGACACACTTTATAATGTATTCGAAGGAAGAACTAGTTTTGGAGGTGAACACTACAATAAATTTGGAATATATCATAGTTGGATTAGTAGATGGAATGATAAGTTTATGGGCGAGTATCCAAAACAAGTAATTTATTATGACAATCTCTTTAGAACAAATAAAAAAGAAAAACTTTTAAAACTTATACAAAAAAACTAGGGAACTAACCAATTTTGTTTTTTATTTTTAATATCAAAAATAGCTCTACGATGACCTTTTGCAGCTAAGTATAACCATTCAATAGATTTAATATTACATTTAACTACTGTAAAATTTTCATAACCTTTTTCACTTTGCTCCATTGTATAATCAAAATCTTCTAATTTAGAAATCATGCCTGATGTTGGACCATCTGATATAGATCCAGGCCCACTATCTGTAAGGTAGCAGCGTCTACTTATGTGTTGAGTTTTTTTCCAGGATTCTTCAGTCACTGAATTTTTATTATTTATTTCACAAATGACTTTAACTCTTAATTGAATTTTCTGTTCTTTATCATAAAACACCAAAGAAGCATTCTTATTTTTCTTAAGAATATTTACTTTTGGAGACCTAAGGTCAGTATGAAATTGTAAGATATTTTTGTTTTTATCTGATTTTCTTAAAACCACTATTCTTCCATCTATGTCATTTTGATCAGCACAGATGAAAACTGGTATTCTAAAAGGTGAACTTCTATTAACTACTGCATCGTCCAACATGGACCACAACTTTTTTTGTATTTCTTCTAAGTTTTCGTAGTATGCAGGTTGCATACATTATTTCCTAAATCTTTTAATCAAGCTTGATGTATCCCATCTATGGCCACCCATCTTTTGAACATCAGCGTAGTATTCATCTATTAATTTTGTGATAGGGAGCGGTGAATTATTTTTTTTAGCTTCATCTATTGCTATTTTTAAATCTTTTCGCATCCAATCAACTGCAAAGCCATAATCAAATTTATCTTCGATCATAGTTTTGTGTCTATTATCCATTTGCCATGATTGTGCAGCACCTTTCGAAATTACTTCTATAACATCATGCATATTTAAACCAGCATTAATGCCAAAATTAATTGCTTCGGACAAACCCTGAACTAAACCTGCAATACAAATTTGGTTGACCATCTTAGTCAGTTGACCACTTCCAGAAGGTCCTAGTAATTTTATCTTTTTACTATAACTATCTATTACAGGCTCAGCTTTTTTAAATGGAGCTTCATCTCCACCAACCATAACAGTTAAAGTTCCTCCCTCAGCACCTGCTTGACCACCTGAGATTGGAGCATCTAAGAAATCAAACCCTTTTGATTTTGCTTCTTTGTAAAGCTCTCTAGCAATATTTGCTGAGGCAGTAGTATTATCTATATAGACCGAACCTTTCTTTGCGGTCTTAAACAATCCTTTATCACCTAAGCTAACTTCTCTAAGATCGTCATCATTCCCAACGCAAGTAAAAATAAAATCACAATCTTTTGCAGCTTCCATTGGAGTATCGGCCAATTTACCTTTAAATTCTTTAATCCATTTTTCAGATTTAGCTCTAGTACGATTATAAACGGTTACATTATGGGCAGCTTTTGATATATAACCTGCCATGGGATATCCCATAACACCCAAACCTATGAAAGCTACTTTACAACTCATAAATGATTAATCTCTCCTTAAATAAAAAAGTAATTATATTCGGATTTATATTTACATTTTTTTCTAGTTTTGGACAGAGCTTTTTTTTGGGATTGTTTAACGCACCAATTAGAAATGAACTAGGTATCACCCACGGTCAATTTGGAAATATTTATGCTATTGCAACAATTTTTTCTAGTATTTTATTAATTTGGGTTGGTAAGAAAATAGATGAGTATCAAATAATTTATTATTCTATTTTTGTTATTTTGTTATTATTTTTATCATCTCTATTTTTTTCTTTCATAAACAGTATCTATTTTTTAGCAATTGGAATATTTTTAATGAGATTTTCTGGTCAAGGATTAATGAGTCATACATCTACGACTACAATTTCTAGATTTTTTGAAAGAACAAGAGGAAAGGCTCTTAGCTCTATCTGGTTTGGATTATCCTCTGCAGAGTTTATATTACCAGTTTTAATAACTTATTTATTTGTTTTTTATTCTTGGAGAACAATCTGGCAAGTAATTGCCATACTGATTATTTTATTTTTGCCTTTTATAGTTTTAAATACAATTAGAAATATTAAATTAGACACTAGAGAAAAAAATGAAAATTTTTCTAAAAGCACTAAAATAAAAAGCTGGAAAAGAATAGAAGTAATTAAAGATTATAGATTTTATATTGTTTCATTAAACATGCTAGCTATGCCTTGGATAGCAACTGGAGTATTCGTATACCAGTCTTTTATATCTGACTCAAAATTGTGGGATATATACACTATACCTAAAGCTTTTATGGTTTATTCTATAGCTTCAATAATAACATTATTTTTTTCGGGTTTTTTAGTTGATAAATTTACCAGTAGAAAATTAATTCCATTAATGAACATTCCTTTGCTAATTGCGATGTTTGTCTTGTTCTATTATCAGCATGAATTTTCTGCTTTTATTTTTCTAGGTTTAATAGGGGTTTCTAATGGATTGTCAAACGTTCTAGGTTCATCTACTTGGGCTGAAATTTATGGGGTTAAATTTATTGGTTCTATAAAAGCTTTAACCACTGCTTTCATGGTTTTCTCAACAGCTTTTGGAACTGCAATATTTGGACTGTTAATTGATAAGGGTTTTTCTGTAGAAAATATTGCTTTTATTTCTGGTTTATATGTAGTTATTTCAATATTTCTCTTAATGATTATAAGAAACACTTTAGAACCAATTAAGGTTAGAAAATAATTGATTTATTTAAATTATTTGAATATACACTCACCATCATGGCAAGAATAACAGTCGAAGACTGCTTAGAAAAGGTTGATAATCAGTACGATCTAGTCTTATTAGCAAAAGAGAGAACTGTGCAATTAAATTCAGGTGCTCCTATTTTAGTTGAAGAAGATAACGATAAAAGAACAATTATCTCTTTAAGAGAAATTGGTGATGGAAAAATCTCTATAGAAGAATTAGAGCAAAATGCAATTAAAAGACTAAGAAAAGAGCCTGATGAAAGCGAACAACAAGAGGATGTAGAAGAAGAGACTAATGATGATTTTGAGAATTTATATAAAGGACAAATTTCTAAAAGTGGCGTGGCTATTTTGCCTTCAAAAAGAACAAGAAGAGTTCCTGAAATCAAAAAATCAGGATCAAGTAATTTAGCAAAAGAAGCCCTCTCAGAATTAAAAGCAGAGCAACCAGAAATTAAAGAAGAAAATTTAGAAACAGAAGAGGCTCCTCTTGAATTAAAAGAAGAGGCTTCAACAGAAGAAGATAATAAATCAGAGTAAATTATGACTAAGACTATATCTGTTGCACCTATGATGGATTGCACTGATAAGCATGAGATATATTTTTTAAGCTTAATTAGTCAAAATGTTCATCTTTACACAGAGATGATTGTAGCTAATGCAATTATAAGAGGAGATCGAAATAAACTTTTATCATTTAAAGATGTAACGAACCCAGTGGTTTTACAAATCGGAGGTTCTAATCCAGAAGAATTAGCAGAAGCATGTAAAATTTCAGAAGAATATGGTTACAAAGAAATAAATCTAAACCTTGGTTGCCCCAGTAAAAAAGTCCAAAAGAATAAATTTGGTGCTTGCTTAATGCAGGAGCCAGATCTTGTTGGAAGATGTATAGAGGCAATGGTTAATGCAACTAAGCTTCCTATTACAATTAAAACAAGAATTGGATATAACGAAATTGAAAATTTTGAATTTTTAAAATCTTTTATACAAACCACTAAAGATGCTGGTTCAAAAAAATTTATTATTCATGCAAGAAAGGCATTATTAAAAAAACTAACCCCTAAAGAAAATTTAAATATACCACCTTTAAAATATGAATTCGTTTACAAATTAAAAGAATATTTTAAGGATGATGAAATTATTATTAACGGAGGTATTAAAACCACTGATGATATTAAAAATCATTTATCTAAAGTTGATGGAGCAATGATTGGAAGAGCTATATATCATTCACCATATTTCTTAGCAGATATTGAAAGAGATATTTTTAACAATAAGAATATTCCTACAAGAAGTGAAGTTATGGAAAAGTTAATACCATATATTGAAGAAGAAACTTCTAAAGGAGTTCAACTAAACCATATTATGCGACATACAGTTGGATTATTTCACGGTCAAAATGGCTCTAGAATTTGGAAACAATATCTATCAAAAAATATGTGTGTACGAAATGCTGATCTTCAAAAAGTAAATCATATAATGGATCACATTAGACAAACAAATCCTATTTCATTAGAAAGATAATTTTGGAAATTCTTTCTCATCAAGAAACTATTTATTTAATTTTGATTATGGTGATCACAGCAATACCAGCTGGATTTGCTGCTGGATTGTTCGGAATAGGAGGTGGATTAATTACAGTTCCAATTTTATTTTATATTTTTGGATTTGCAGGTATAGAACCTGCATATTTAATGCACTTAGCCGTTGGAACATCATTTGCAATAATCATTCCAACTTCTATAGTCTCAGTTTTAACTCATCATCAACATAATGCTGTAGATTTTAATGTTGTCAAAGGTTACGGAATTTTTGTTATTATTGGAGTTATTCTAGGTACGATTTTAGCTGCAGGACTAAAAACCAAGCCTCTAATATTATTTTTTACTGTAGTGGTATTTATACTAGCCTTTTATTTGTTATATTTAAAAGAAAAAGAGTCAGACATCTCATTAAAGATGGGCTTACCAGCTAAAATTATATCAGGTATTATTACTGGCTTTATATCCGCACCAATGGGCATTGGTGGAGCGGTAATGAATGTACCTATTTTAAAATTTTTTGGATATCCGATTAACAAGGCAATCGGAAGTGCTGCAGCAATTGGATTTATAATAGCTTTATTTGGTGCGATTGGATTTTTTATCTCTGGTAATTATTTAAGTGCAAATTTACCATTTAGTATTGGATTTTTAAATATTCCAGCATTTTTAGTCTTCTTTCCAATAACAGCTTTCATGGCTAGATTAGGCGCAAAAGCAAGCCATAGAATAGTTAAAAAAAAAATGACAAAGTATTTTGGGTTATTCCTGATTATTATTGGAACAAAATTTTTGTATGAATACTTTAATCTTTAAATTTTTTGATCATATTTACCAACTTTTTTTGTTTTTTGAAGTAAATCGTCAATAAAATTAAAAATATTTTTTTTTCTTATATCTGATGTAGGGCTTTCTGTTACGACAACTAGTGACGGTTTATTTGATGAGGCTCTAATTAATCCCCATGAACCATCTTCTAAAGAAAATCTAACTCCATTTACTGTTAAAAGCTCTGTAATTAATAAGTTGTCAATTTTAATTTTTTCTTTTTTGAGATACTGAATCTTTTTTACTATTTCATCTACAACTTTGTATTTTTCTTCATCTTTACAAAAGGGAGCCATTGTTGGCGTTTGAAAAGTTTTTGGTAATTCACTTATTATTTCACTGATATTTTTATTTTCATTATCTAATAGATGGCAAACTTGTATGGCTGAATTAATACCATCATCATAACCATATCCTAGAGGATGATTAAAGAAGAAATGACCACTTTTTTCAAAACCCGCTAAAGCTTTTTCTAAATTTACCTTTCTTTTAATATGTGAATGACCTGTTTTCCAATAAATTGTTTTGCACTGATTTTTTGAAAGAGTTTTATCTTTTGAATAAAGACCTGTTGATTTAACATCAACAATAAACTTAGAATTTTTGTGTTTATTAGATAAATTTCTAGCAATTAATAATCCAATTTTATCTGAATAAATTTCATTTCCTTTATTATCAATAACTCCACATCTATCACCATCACCATCAAAGCCAAAACCAATATCAGCTTTACTATCTTTCACTGCATTTGAAATAGCACGTAGCATTTTTAGATCTTCAGGATTAGGATTGTATTTTGGAAAAGACCAATCTAATTTACAATCTAACTCAACTACTTCACATCCTATACCTTTTAAAATTTCAGGAGCAAAAATACCTGCTGTACCGTTCCCGCAAGCTACTACTGCTTTAATCTTTTTTTTTATTTTATTTTTTGAAACTAAATCTTCTATGTATATTTTTTTGAAATTATCTATAGTTTTAGAAGATCCCTCACCTTTAATGAATCTCTTATTGAGTGTTATATCTTTTAATTCATTCATTTCCTCTGGAGCATGAGTTAATCCTTTTTTGATACCCATTTTTACACCTGTCCACCCATTTTCATTATGGCTAGCAGTAACCATAGCGATAGCATCTGAGTTCATTTTAAATTGAGCAAAATAAACAGTAGGAGATAATGATAATCCTATATCTTCAATATTACTTCCCGTAGATATCAGCCCTTTAATTAAAGCTTTTTTAATTTCTTCACTGTAAGAACGGTAATCATGCCCCACAATAACTTTTGGATTAACTTTTTTTGTATGCTTGATAATTTGAGTTCCTAAACCTTTTCCCAGATCAGTGATTCCTTCTAAATCGATGTCTTTTTCAAACAACCATCTAGCATCATACTCTCTAAAACCGTTAGGATTGATTTTCATCAGTTATAAATACTAAAGAATATAATGATTTGTTATTAAATGTTTATTAACAAAACTTTCCACTTGCAAAATTAATCAAATGTTCTTATATTGTTCTATTGATTTAGTTGTTATATAGTATATTAATGTAACTGCAACACAACATGTAGTTGTTTTGTTAATAAATCGCTCAAAACAAGGAAAATATGAACAAAAATGTATCATTGGCAATAGAGAAAGCTGTCGGCAGTATAAACCAGAAAAACCATAGTGAGCTAAAAAATAATGGTCCAAAAAAGCCTGATTTATTTTCTTTATCTGGAGAGACGGAACTTTTTCAAAATGAAAAAGGTATAACAATTAAAATTGATAGGTCTAGAGATTCTAATTTAACAGATTTTGGTAAAGCAACACTTAAAGATAGATATTTAGGACAAAGCGAGGGTTTTCAAGATTTATTTGCTAGAGTTGCAAGTGTTTATGCTGACGATAATCTTCATGCTCAAAGAATTTATAACTACATAAGCAATTTATGGTTTATGCCAGCAACCCCTGTTTTATCAAATGGTGGAACTGAAAGAGGCTTGCCAATTTCTTGTTTTTTAAATGAAGCAAATGACAGTTTAGAGGGAATTACAAACTTATGGGAAGAAAATGTTTGGCTAGCTGCTAGAGGAGGGGGAATCGGAAGTTATTGGGGTAACTTAAGATCCATAGGAGAAAAAATAGGTAAGGTAGGTAAAACATCCGGTATAATTCCGTTTATTAAGGTTATGGATTCTCTAACATTGGCTATAAGCCAAGGTTCTTTAAGGAGAGGTTCAGCAGCCTGCTATTTACAAATTGATCATCCAGAAATAGAGGAATTTATTGAAATGCGAAGACCAACAGGTGGAGATGTTAATAGAAGATCTTTAAATTTACACCATGGTGTTTTAGTAACAGATGATTTCATGAGAGCTGTTGAAACCGATGGTCAATGGGCACTTCGTAGTCCTTATGACGGTACTGTTCAATCAACACTTCCAGCAAGAAACTTGTGGATTAGACTTTTAACTGCAAGAATTGAAACAGGTGAACCTTATATTGTATATATTGATACTGTTAATAGACAAATACCTCAGCATCATAAGCTTGCAGGCTTAAAAGTTAAAACATCAAATCTTTGTAGTGAAATTACTCTTCCTACTGGGATGGATAACGATGGAAAACAAAGAACAGCAGTTTGTTGTTTATCATCATTGAATATCGATACCTATGATCAGTGGAAAGATGACTCTCAATTTATAGAAGATGTCATGAGATTTTTAGATAATGTTATGACTGATTTTATTAATAGAGCTCCAGACGAATTTGCGCACGCAAAATATTCTGCTATGAGAGAAAGAAGTGTTGGTCTTGGAGTTATGGGCTTACATTCTTTTTTTCAACAAAAAAATATTCCTTTTGGGTCTGTTATGAGTAAAGTTTGGAATAAAAAGATATTTAAAAATATTCAAGAAAAAGTTGATGCAGCTTCAGTTACTCTTGCGGAAGAAAGAGGATCTTGTCCAGATGCAGAAGAATATGGAATTAAAGAAAGATTTTCTAATAAAACAGCAATAGCTCCAACAGCATCTATATCAATTATTTGTGGTGGATCTTCTCCAGGAATTGAGCCAATCGCGGCTAATAGCTATACACATAAAACTTTATCTGGTTCTTTTAACGTGAGAAACAAATATTTAAAAAAAATTCTACAAAAATATAAAAAAGATACAGATGAAGTTTGGTCAAGCATTACAACAAATCAAGGCTCTGTTTCACATTTGAATTTTTTAACTGCTGAGGAAAAAGATACTTTTAAAACTGCTTTTGAGATTGACCAAAGATGGATTGTAGAGTTAGGTGCAGATAGAACTCCACATATCTCGCAAGCGCAATCTATAAATGTCTTTGTGCCAGCTGATATACATAAGAAAGAACTTCATGACATTCACTTTCAAGCTTGGAAAAAAGGCCTTAAAAGTCTTTATTACTGTAGATCTAAATCCATTCAAAGAGCAGAAAATGTACAAGCTGGATCGTCAACCGATGTGACTAAAAATGTTTATTCAAAAGAACAAGAATCAAATAACAAAGATAACAACTATGAGGAGTGTTTATCATGTCAGTAGCAGAAAAAGTTAAATCAAGAATAATTCAACCTAAAAAAATGGGTTTGTTAGTTGAAAACCCAGTTTACAAACCATTTAGATACCCTTGGTGTTATGATGCTTGGTTAACACAACAAAGAATTCACTGGTTGCCAGAAGAAGTCCCTCTAGGTGATGATGTTAAAGACTGGCAAAAAAACTTAACAGCAGAAGAAAAAAATCTTTTAACACATATATTTAGATTTTTTACTCAGGCGGATGTGGAAGTTAACAATTGTTATTTAAGACACTACACTACTGTTTTTAAACCAACCGAGGTTTTGATGATGATGACAGCCTTTGCTGCAATGGAAACAGTTCATATTGCTGCTTACTCTCACCTGTTAGATACAATCGGAATGCCCGAAACCGAGTACTCTGCATTTTTACAATACAAAGAAATGAAAGATAAATATGATTATATGCAAGGCTTTGATGTTAAATCAAAACATAATATCGCAATGACAATGGCTGTGTTTTCTGCTTTTACAGAAGGACTTCAACTTTTTGCAAGTTTTGCAATACTCTTAAACTTTCCAAGATTTAATAAGATGAAAGGAATGGGTCAAATAGTAACTTGGTCTGTTAGAGATGAGACTTTGCATTGTAATTCTATGATTAGATTATTTAAAGATTTTATAAAAGAAGAACCACAAATCTGGAATGACAAATTAAAAAATGAAATATATGACGCGTGTAAAACTATAGTTGAGCATGAAGATGCATTTATCGATTTAGCTTTTCAAATGGGACCGTTAGAAGGTTTAACAGCAGATCAAGTAAAACAATATATTAGATTTATTGGTAATAGAAGACTAGAACAATTAGGTTTAAATCCAATCTATGATGTAAAGAAAAACCCTTTAACTTGGTTAGACACAATGTTAAATGGAGTAGAACACATGAACTTCTTCGAAGGACGTGCAACTGAATACTCTAAGGCTTCTACGAGAGGAACTTGGGGTGAAGTTTTTGCTTAAGAAAACTAGGTAAAATATAGTTTTACTTTTCCTAATTAAATAAAGTATCATAATGCTTAATGAGCATAGTTATTAAGCACTATGATGCAAAATTCAAAAAAGAATTGAATCCTAAAGTCGGTTTAATAGCTTTATCGACAGATCAAACTATTGAAAAAGATTTTAAGATTATTTGCAATAATTTACCAGTAGATATTTTTATAAATCGTATTCACAATAAAAATCCTTTAACGAAAGAAAACCTTTTAAAAATGAGAGAAGATTTAACTTCAGTAACAAACAAAATACTTCCTGATGAAAAACTAAATACAATTGCATATGGCTGCACATCTGGAACTATAGCTATTGGAGAAGATAACGTAAAAGAAAAGATATTATTAGCTAAGCCTGATTGCTATGTTACAACTCCAGTAACTTCTGCAATTAAAGCTTTTAAATTAATGAAAATAAAAAAAATTGCTTTATTTACGCCGTATCCCGATACAGTTAACAAAACAATTATAGAATACTTTACTGCAAAGAATATTACAGTTTCATCATTTGCTAGTTTAAATTTAAATTTAGACTCAGAATTTGCTAGTGTTGATCCCAATTATATTCTAGAGATATCTTCATCATTAGAAGTTAAAAATGTTGATGCTTTATTTATATCTTGTACAGCATTGCCAGTTCTTAATATCTTAAATAAATTAGAAAAAATAATTCAAAAACCAGTACTATCTAGTAATCAAACATTAATTTGGGACACCTTAAGATCAATTGGGTATAATTCCCCAATACAAGGATATGGAAGACTTTTAGAAAACTAAATGCTTTTTAAGAAGAAAGAGTACAAAGAACGGTTGAAAAAAGTAAAGATTGATATGCAAAAAAAAGGCATTGATCTACTTGTGTCACATGATCCAGCAAATATGAATTATTTAACTGGTTATGATGCTTGGTCTTTTTATTATGCCCAATGTGTTATGGTTCATGTTAACGAAGATGAACCCATTTGTTTTTTGAGAGCGCAAGATGCAGGGGGAGCTTATATAAAGACATACTTACAAGATAAAAATATTATTGAGTATGATGAAAAGTATATTCATACTTGGCCTCTACATCCTTACCAATATTTGGTTGAAATAATTAAAAAAAGAAAATGGGATAATTTGAATATTGGCTTAGAAATGGATAGCCATTATTTTACTGCTTTTTGTTATAAAACTATTAAAAAAGGTTTACCAAATGCAAAATTAAAAGATGCAGAACGATTAGTTAATTGGGTTCGAGTTATTAAATCAAATCAGGAAATAGAATTAATGAGATCTGCCGCTCGTATAGTTGAAAATGGAATGAAAACTGCATTTAAAAGTATTAACCCAGGAATAAGACAATGCGATGCCGTAGCAGAAATTCAAAAAGCTTTATTTAATGGTACAAAAGAATTTGGAGGAGATTACCCTAGCATTGCAACTTTATTGCCGACAGGTAAAGGAACCTCTGCTTCTCATTTAACAGCAACAGATGATAAATTTGTTTCAGGTGAAGCAACTATAATTGAAATAGCAGGAGCTTATAAGAGGTATCACTGTCCAATGGCTAGAACGGTATTACTTGGGGAAAAGAATCAAAAGAAAATTGATACTATGAAAGCTACAAATGAAGCATTAGACGCAGGCATAGCCGCAACTAAACCTGGAAACACTGTTGATGATGTTGCACAAAAGTTTTGGGGAATTTTAGACAAATATAAAATTAAAAAAGACTCAAGAACAGGATATTCAATTGGAATTGGATATCCACCAGATTGGGGAGAACAGACATTTAATATATTAAAAGGTGATAAAACTATTTTACAACCTAACGTTACTTTTCACATGATTGCTGTAATGCAATTTGGAGAATGGGGAGTTGAAGCAAGTGAGGCAGTAAGAGTAACTGAGACAGGTTCAGAATTATTCTGCAATTTATCTAGAGAATTACATATAAAATAATAAAAACCTTGAAATAAATTTTCACAAATGCTTTATATTCACATCATATGACTTCTTCAAAAAGTTTTGTAAAATTTGATAAAGTTGACAAAAGTTACGATGGAAAGGTTTTGGTTGTAAAAGACTTAAATCTGGATATTGATGAAGGCGAGTTTATAACAATGTTGGGTCCCTCTGGGTCAGGAAAAACTACTTGCTTGATGATGTTAGCAGGTTTTGAAACACCAACTAATGGAGAAATTTATTTAGACTCAAAACCTATTTCAAGAATTCCACCTCACAAGAGAGGAATTGGAATGGTTTTTCAAAACTATGCTTTATTTCCACATTTAACAGTTTATGAAAATTTAGCTTTTCCCTTAAAAGTTAGAAAGCTTTCAAAAGACGATATTGATAAAAAAGTTGATAAAGCTTTATCTATGGTTTCTTTATCTGGATTTGAAAAAAGAATGCCCAATCAATTATCTGGAGGTCAACAGCAAAGAGTTGCAGTTGCTAGATCTCTAGTATTTGATCCTCAATTAGTTTTAATGGATGAACCACTAGGAGCTCTAGATAAAAATTTAAGAGAAAGTATGCAGTATGAAATCAAACACATCCATGAAAATATAGGCGTAACTGTGGTTTACGTTACTCACGATCAAAGTGAAGCTCTTACTATGTCTAGTAGAATTGCAGTTTTTAATGATGGAAAAGTACAACAACTATCTAGCCCTGATAAATTATACGAAGAACCCGTTAATTCTTTTGTAGCAGAATTTATAGGTGAGAATAATACTTTTTCTGGACAAGTCACAGAAATCTCAGGAGGTAAATGCAAAGTGAAACTAGATACTGGTGGCGAAATAATTTCTAATCCCATAAGAGTAAAAACTAAAGGAGATAAAACTAAAGTTTCATTAAGACCTGAGAGAGCGATTATAGATCCAGAAGAAAAAATGGATAATAAACATAAAGGAAAAATAGAGGAAGTTATTTACCACGGAGATCATGCAAGAGTTAGATTAAATTTATTAGGCAATAAAGAATTTATTTTAAAAGTTCCAAACAGCTCTGCAAGAATGGATATAAAACCTGGTAATGAAATTTATGTTGGCTGGAATAGCCATGACGCACGAGCTTTAGATCCTAAATCAATCTGAGATTGATTCACGCAAAAAGTAACTAATTTAAACAATAATTAAGCATAATCAGAGGTTGACTTAATTTTTGTTAATTGTTGTAATAAACAAATAATAAACGTTTAAACGGAGGACAAATAATGAGAAAATTAAGTAAACTATTACTTACTTTGGTTTTTGCACTTTCAGTTTCTTCAACTTCATATGCAGTTACGGTTGCATCTTGGGGTGGAGCTTACACAGAAAGTCAAAAATTAGGTTATGGTGATCCAGCCGCAAAAAAATTAGGTATACCTATTAATTGGGTAGACTATTCAGGTGGATTATCTGAAGTTAAAGCTCAAAAAGCAGCAGGAAAAATAACTTGGGATATCATGGACGTTTTCGCTATGGATACTATCAATGGATGTGACGAAGGTTTATTTGTTAAATTTAATTTTGACAAAGACTTTCCGCCAGCTCCAGATGGAACTAAAGCGAGTAAAGATTTCTTTACGTCAATGCCAAGTAAATGTGCTGTAGGAAATATTCTATACTCTTGGACATATGCTTACCATGATGCAAAAATTGGTAGCAAAAAACCAAAGACTATAGCAGATTTCTTTGACACTAAAACATGGCCAGGTAAAAGAGGCGTTTACAAAAGTGCTATGCACAATCTAGAAATGGCATTAGCAGCTTCTGGAACTAAGCCAGGTAAAGGTGGAAAGAAAATTTACAAACAACTTTCTAAGGAAAAAGGTCTTAATAAAGCAATGGCTAAGATGGAAGCTCTTTGCAAGGACCCTAACGGCGGATGCGTATTTTGGTCAGCTGGTGCTAAACCACCTGAACTACTTATGCAGGGTGAAGTTGTAATGGCAACAGGTTGGAATGGTAGATTCTTTAACGCAGAAGTTGGAGAAGGCGCACCATTAAAACAAGTTTGGGATGCTCAAGGTTTAGATTACCAATACATGGTAGTTGTAAAAGGTGGACCAAATGAAGCTGATGCTATGAAAGCAATTGCAGAAATGACTAGCACTGAAGGTTTAGCAGGTTCTGCGAAGTACATTGCTTACGCACCTTGGAGAAAATCTTCTCTTAAAGTTATTGAAGCAGGTGAGCCTTGGTACAAAGATGGTAAGACAAACATGATGTCTCAAATGCCAACTCATCCAAACAATACAAAAAGCTATATCCTAATTGATGCAGTATTCTGGGCTGACAACGGTACAGAAATCGGCGAAAAATGGGAAGCTATGAAATCTGGTCTTTAATTAAGTTTTAAAGCCTTAGATGATATATTATATTAGGGGCGGTTATTAATTAACCGCCCTTTTTTATTTATGAGCAGTGAAACACAAAAAATTCTAACTACAGACGGTGTACCTCTAGAGGTAAGTCTTAAGAAAGTTGAAAAAAGAAATAAAATTAAGGCTTTTTTATTAGTGGCACCTTTATTATTTTTTTTATTAATTGTTTATATTTCTCCAATAGTTGGAATGCTATTTAATAGCGTTGATGATCGAATGGTAACCAATGCACTTCCAAAAACATTCAAAGCAATGGAGGATTGGGACGGTAAAGAGCTTCCTTCAGAAAAAGTATTCGAAGCTTTTTATTTTGATTTTCAAAAACTAATTGAGGAAGAGAGAGAGGGAAAATTATCAACTCAGCTTAATTATGAAAAAAACGGTTTTAAAAGTATTATTAAAAAATTAAGACGAAAATCAAAATCTTTTGAAGAAGGAAATTACAAAGAGCAAATTATGTCTGTCCATGAAAGATGGGGAAACGTCGAATATTGGAGAGCAATTCAAAGACGTGCACCGGCATATTCATATTCTAAATATTTAAAGGGCATCGATATGTATCAAAATGAAGAAGGCAAAATTGTTCAAGTTGAAGAAGATCGAAGAATTTATAAAAAATTATGGGTAAGAACTCTTAAAATTGCTTTTTATGTAACTCTTTTTTGTTTTTTAATGGCTTATCCTATTGCTCATTTACTCGCCACACTTCCAATGAAGTATAGCAATTTGTTAATGATTTGTGTTCTGTTACCTTTTTGGACTTCGTTACTTGTTAGAACTGCAAGTTGGATGATTTTACTTCAACAACAAGGAGTAGTTAATGATTTTTTAGTTTGGATTGGTCTAGTGGCAGACGATAAAAGACTAGTGATGATGTACAATGAAACAGGAACTTATATTGCGATGACACAAATTTTGTTGCCATTTATGGTTTTACCTCTTTATAGTGTTATGAAAACTATTTCACCAAGTTTAGTCCGAGCAGGTAAATCTCTTGGGGGAACACCTTTCATAACGTTTTGGAAAGTATATTTTCCACTGACTATACCAGGAATAGGGGCTGGGTCACTTTTAGTTTTTATTTTAGCAATAGGCTATTACATTACACCTGAATTAGTAGGCGGAGCATCAGGTACTTTAATCAGTAATCAGATTGCCTATCATATGAAATATTCCTTAGATTGGAGTTTTGCCTCAGCAATGGGATTAATGTTGTTAGCAGGGGTTTTAGCAGTTTATTGGGTTTATAATAAATTAGTTGGGATAGATAATATTAAATTAGGATAATTATGGCTTTACCAAAATATACAGAACCGCATTATAGAATTTGGCACTATATATATCTTTTTATTTGTGGTTGTGTTTTTTTCTTTTTAATTGCACCACTTTTTGTAATTTTTCCATTATCTTTTAATGCAGAAGAATTTTTAGTAATCACAGATGGAATGAAAAGGTTAGATCCGGATGCCTTCTCCTTAAGATGGTATAAAGATATGGTTTATGGAACAAAAAATCCATGGGGACTAGCTGCAAAAAATAGTTTTTTCATAGCAATATTTGCAACAATAGGAGCTGTTATTCTAGGAACAGTGGCTGCTTTAGGACTAAGTAGCAGATATATGCCTTACAAAGGAATAATAATGGCAACTTTAATTTCCCCGATGATTGTTCCTTTAATTATTTCAGGAGTTGCAATCTTTTTTTTCATGGCGAAAGCAGGTTTAGCAGCAACACACACAGGTATAGTTTTAGCCCATATAATTTTAGGCACACCGTTTGTCGTTATTACAGTGACAGCTACTCTTTCTGGTTTTGATCATAGTGTTACTAGAGCAGCAGCAAGTCTAGGAAGCAATCCTGTAAATACTTTTATGAAAATAACATTACCATTAATTTTACCAGGCGTAATATCGGGTGCTTTATTTGCATTTGTAACTTCTTTTGACGAAGTAGTTATCGTTTTATTTTTAGCTGGTTTAGATAATACAACAATTCCAATTCAAATGTGGACTGGATTAAGAGAACAACTAAGTCCAACAATATTATCCGTTGCAACTTGTCTGATTCTTCTTTCTACGTTAGTTTTGGTTGCAGCAGAGCTTTTAAGAAGAAGATCTGAAAGGATAAGAGGAATTAATAGATAAGTTTAATTTTCAAGCAATTTAAATGAATTTATAAAATCAGGTCTTAGAACGTATTCTCTTCTATGATCATCACTTATTGTATTCAAAATTTCTAAACCGTAAAGAACTTTTCCAATAGGAGTATACTCTCCTTTGAATAAAGGCGCGTCTTCGAGTAAAATAAAAAACTGACTATCCTCAGTATTTAATTTATTCGTTCTGGCCATGCCGACAGTGCCCATTTTAAATTCAACTTTTTCATTTAATTCTGAATCTATTGTTCCAAAACCAGATTTTCCAGTTCCAATATAAAGGTAATTAAAACTATCTTTTTTTCCAAATTCAAGATCACCAGATTGAACTAAAACATTTTTAATAACCCTATGAAAAGCAATATTGTCATACAATCTAGATTCTAAAAACATCTTAAATCTCTTTACTGAATTTGGTGAAATTTCTGGATAAAGTTCTATAATTACATTCCCACAATTTAAATTTAAAATTGCAATGTTTTCTGGATTTTTAAAAGATAGTTTTTTGGGATTATTGTCTTTTATAAATAAACATTTTTGCGGCAAAACAAAAAATATATAAATAGCTATTACTCCTAATATTATAAAAAGAACTAATAATAATTTTTCTGAAGTTGATTGTTTTACTTTTTCAATCATTTGTTAAATTTAAAGTTATTATCTATCTTTTTTGTTTCACCAACAATAAAGTTAACTTTATTATTTAATATTGGGTCTCTAAGAATAATTTTTGATAAATTTACCTCATCTGTCATTAAAAATGAGAATATTTCTGCCATATCCTCAGAAGCTGTAGACATCGAGTATTCAGTAAGAAATCCATTAGAACTTTTCATTAATGATAAATTAGATCTATTTGAGCAGGTCGAACATTCAGCGTATTGAAAATTTGAGTCATTAAACTCATTCCATTTATTTTGTGGAAATAAGTTTTTATAACTATCATCAACCATATGAAATAGCTCATGATGAATAGATCTTTCAAAATATTTAGGGTCTGATTTAATATCGATAATAAGTGTCTTTACATCGATATTTGGCACACCTGCAGTTCTTATGTCAGACACTTTAAGATTTTCACATAGAACAACATATCTTAAATTAATTTTATTTAAAAAACTTTTTTTATATTTATCTAAATTTTTTTTAATAATTTTAAATTTATTTTTAATATAATTTTCGTTAGGTTCGTCACACTGGACATTATTTTTAACTATTCCAACCGTAAAAGATTTTTCAGCTTTAAGATATTTAATACCATTTGAAGCCTCCAAGTTATAAATCTGTAAATTTGGTATTTTTGTCAAATAGTAGATAGAATTAGCATTAACAGGAGAAAAAAATTTAAAAAAGATAAGTGTAAAAATTAATAATCTCATATCAATACTTTAAAAATGTTAAATTTAATTAACCATTTTTTCTTGCAAAGAAATAAGCATTTTAAGACACTTTTTTATTTGATCATAGGTGATATATTCATCCACTGTATGAGCTTGTTCAATAGAACCAGGTCCACAAATAACAGTACTTATCCCAGAATTTTGAAATAAACCTGCTTCAGTACCAAATGACATTGTATCTTTTGAATTATCACCAGTTAAATTACAAACAAGATTTACAGCTTCTGATGTTTCTTCTTTATTAAAACCAACTACCTCACCAATTATTTCCTTGTTGATATTTCCTTTTGGATTATTTTTTTTCATTTCTGGTAACAAAATATTTTTGGCAAAATCATCAATATTTTTACTAATGAAATCCCCATCATCTTTGTTGATAGGTCTTACTTCCCATTCAAGAGAACATTGATCTGCAATTACATTTGCGCCTATTCCTCCAGAAATTTTTCCTATTTGAAGAGTTGAATAAGAAGGAGAAAAAGATGTTTTTGTTGAGTTTCTTTTTTTTAGTTCATCTCTTAATTCCATAAGCTTGTTGCTATATTGAATAGCATATTCAATGGCATTAACACCGCTTTCAGGATTTGAAGCGTGTCCGGACAACCCAGTAAAGTGAGTTATGTATTCATTGTATCCTTTGTGTGCAGTTATAGCTTTCATACTTGTTGGTTCGCCAATTATACAAGCAGAGAAATTAATATTTCTTTTTTTTAAGTCAGCTAAAACCAATGGTGCCCCTAAACAACCAGTCTCTTCATCAAATGTATAAGAAAAATGTATTGGTGCTTTCAATTTTGTAGAAGCAAATAAAGGAGCAACTGCTAAAGTACAAGCAATAAAACCTTTCATATCACATGTTCCGCGACCGTAAATTTTATTGTCTTCTTCTCTCGCTATGTATGGATCAGAAGTCCATTCATCAGGCACAGCAGGAACCACATCAGTATGCCCTGACAGGATAATTCCTTTATTGTTTGAATTATCTTTTCCGTTGATTGTCGAAAATAGATTAGCTTGTGAGCCAGACTCATTAAAAGTTTTAAAAGATTTTGCGCCAGATTCATCTAATTTTTTTTCACAATACTTTATTAATTCAAGATTTGAAGCTCCTGATACTGTTTGAAATTTTACTAGATTACTTAAAATCTTTAAAGCTTCAGGAAATATTTGATCGATCATTTATCTTTGATTCAACAGCATTACTTTTCTAACTTCTTCACCTTTATATTTAGACAAAGGTCTAATTAATTTATTTGAAGTGTGCTGTTCCATGATATGAGCTGACCAACCTGTAATTCGAGACATCACAAATATCGGAGTATAAAAATCTATATCAATTCCCATCATATAGTATGTGGGTCCACATGGAAAATCTACGTTGGGATGTATATTCTTTTTTTCTAACATTATTTTCTCTAAAATTTCATACATTTTTGTGTACTTTTCTTTTTTCAAAAGTTTAGCGACTTTAAACATGTAATGTTTCATTGTTGGAACCCTAGAGTCTCCAGTTCTATAAACTCTGTGACCAAAACCCATTACAACTTTTTTATTTGTCAGTGCGTTTTCAATCCAAGCTTTAGCTTTTTCTGGTTTTCCAATTTCTTTCATCATGTGCATAACAGCTTCATTAGCTCCACCATGTAAAGGTCCTTTCAATGATGCAATTGCACCTGTAATAGCGCCATGTAAATCAGATAAACTACTTGTAATTGTTCTAGCTGTAAAAGTTGAAACGTTAAAACTATGTTCGGCATAAAGAATTAAAGAAATATCAAAAGCCCTTACTATTTCTTTATCTGGCACTTTACCAAACATCATTTTGAAAAAATTTTCTGAAAAAGATAAATTTTTACTTGGAGAAATTATTTTTTTACCTTTTCTATGTCTGAAATAAGCAGCTACAGCTGTAGGCGTTTTTGAAAAAATTTTCATTGCTTTTCTCATATTTGCCTTTGGAGAATTATCTTTAGTGTCTTTATCTTCTAAAGCCATTAAACTTACACAAGTTCTGATTACATCCATAGGATGAGCGTTTTTTGGCATTTTTTGAATATTTGTTAAAATTTGTTTAGAAAGTTTTCTTTCAGATCTTTCGTTTTTAATAAATTGTTTTAATTGTTTTTTATTTGGAAGATCTCCATTTAATACAAGGTAAGCAACTTCTTCAAAATCACATTTGTCACATAATTCTTGTACTGTATATCCACGATAAGTAAGAGTACTTAATTCAGGAACAACATGCGAAATTGTTGTTTCATCAACAACGATACCTAATAAACCTTTTTTAATTTCTTCACTCATTATTCGTGTCCTTCAGTTGAAAAATCTGTAATCTTTTTCCCTGGGGTATTGTATTTCTCATATTCTACTAATTCGTACAACCTTTTTCTAGTTTGCATTTTGTCGATAATATTGTTTTGGTCTCCATCTTTAAATATTGATTTTAGTCCCATCTCAACATTTTGCATTGCCAATCTTTGTGTAGTGACTGGATAAATCACTAAATTATATCCTAAATTTTCTAACTCACTTTTATTTAAAAGCTTTGATTTTCCAAACTCAGTCATATTAGCTAACAAATATCCTTTTGAAATTTTTCTTACTTTTTCAAATTCTTTTTCATCCTTCATTGCTTCTGGAAAAATCATATCTGCACCAGCATCCTCGTAGGCTTTAATTCTATCTAATGTTTTATCAATTCCTTCAACTGTATTTGCATCAGTTCTTACAATAATTAAAAAATTTTTATCTTTTCTAGATCCAACAGACTCTTTAATCTTCTTAATCATTTCTTCTTTTGTAATTAATTCTTTATTATCTAGATGTCCGCATCTTTTTTCAGCTATTTGGTCTTCTATATGACAGCCTGCTAATCCTTTATTTTCAAATGTAGAGATTGTTTTTTTACAATCACCGAAACCTGTATCAGCATCTACTATTGTAGGTAAATCCGTCGCTCTAGCTATTTGATTTCCTCTATAACTTACCTGATCTAACGTTGTTAGCCCAATATCAGGTAAACCTAAGTCATTAGACATCACGCCTCCAGAAATATAAACCCCATCAAAACCTATCTCAGAAATTAATTTTGCACATAAAGGATTATATGCTCCAGGAAATCTTAATAATTTTTTAGATTGTAATTTTTTTATAAAATCAGATCTTTTTTCTGATGCGTTTTTTTTTGTGAAATGCATTGCACCAGACTTATATTAGAGGGGATTATAAAAATCAAAGATTATTTAATTAAGATAAATAATCCTGTTAAAAGTAACAAGAACGCAAGAAAATATTCTGTTATTTTTTTTGTTTTTTCATTATTAATAAATGTTCTTAATCCACTGCCAAAAAGAGCCCATAAACATATAGAAGGAAAACATATAGTTGCTGCTGTTACTGTTACGAAAGCTACACCAACAAAAATATTTTCTTCAGTTGGAAAAAATCCTGATGCAACAGCAATTGCAATAGACCACGCTTTAGGATTTATAAATTGAAAAAGTGATGCTTCATATAGCTTCAGAGGTCTGCCAGACTCTTTTTTTATAAGATTAAAAGAACCTATCATTTTCCAACTTAGATAAAGTAAATATAAAAAACATAGAATTTTCATATAAGATTGTATTTGAGGATAGATTAAAAAAAGATTTCCTAAACCAAAACAAACTAATCCTATTTGAAATATATGACCTAAAGGAATTCCAATTAAATGCGGCAGAGTTCTTATAAAACCAAATTTCATTCCTGAGGCTGTTAACATCGCATTATTCGGCCCAGGTGTAACAAACATCGTAAAATAAAAAGCAGAAAGAGCAGAAAACAAAGCAAAGTTTATCATAAATATTTTTCAATAACTTTATCAAGATTTGTAAAATCTTTTATTAGTACATCGTGTTTAATTTCTTTATAAGTTTTATCTGTATATCCATCTTGAATTAATACAAAAGGAACACCTGCATTTTGAGCCGACATTGAATCAACTTCACTATCTCCAATCATGATTGTCTTTTTTAAATTACCACCGATAATTTCAACAGTATTAGTTAAATGTCTTGAATCTGGTTTATTAAATGCAAAAGTATCGGCCCCAGCCACATATTCAAAATATTTGTACATATCTATTTTTTTTAACAAATCTATTGCTAGATGTTCTCTTTTATTTGTACATACACCCATTGAAATGTTTTTAGATTTTGCCCAGTCTAAAAATTCGAACACGCCTTTTATAGGTTGACTTTTTTTATTTATATTTTTTGAATAAAAATCTATAAATTCATCAACCATCTTTTTTTTTGTAATTTCATCTTTAATTTCTTCTTTAAAAGATCTTTGCATCATTATCCATGCGCCTCTACTTGCTAAAGTTTTAATATCTGATAGTTTTTTTTGATTTTTTCCATACTTTTTCATCACATGATTATGAGCAGCCATTAAATCTGGTGCTGTATCTACTAACGTCCCGTCTAGATCAAAAAGAATTGTGTAAATTTGAGTCATTTTTAAAGTATTAAAAAGAAATATTTTGTGACTTATTTCAGTTACATTATTAATGTAAAGAAAAATTCTATGAATACAAATAATAAATTAAATAAAGCTAACTCTTACAGACTCTCTCAGGAGCTTTTAAGAAATAAAGCTTTAAAGAACGGGGTTAATTTAATTGCTCCAGAGACAATCTATTTATCAAAAGATACACATTTTGGAAAAAATGTAACAGTCGAACCCTACGTAGTTTTTGGACCAAAAGTACGAATAGGGGATAATTCATACATAAAATCTTTTACTTATATTGAGGGAACAAAAGTTAAAAAAAATGTTTCTATTGGACCTTATGCAAGATTAAGATCAGGAACAATTTTAAATGATAATACTAAAATTGGAAATTTTGTTGAAATAAAAAAATCAAGCATTAATACGAATTCAAAAGTCAACCATCTTTCATATATCGGTGATACCACAATAGGAAAAAATTCTAATATTGGAGCAGGTACAATAACTTGTAATTATGATGGTGTTAAGAAATATAAAACTAGAATATCTGATAATGTTTTTATAGGCTCTAATTCAGCTCTTGTAGCTCCTGTTAAATTAGAAAAAAATTCTATAGTTGGCGCTGGTTCAGTAATTACTAAAAATGTTAAAAAAAATTCATTAGCCATCACAAGAACGTCTCAAACTGAAGTTAAAAATTATAAAAGAAAAAAGAAAAAATAATGTGTGGAATTATTGGAATAGCTAGTAACAAACCAGTTTCAATGAATATTATAAATTCATTAAAAAAACTAGAATACAGAGGGTACGACTCTGCTGGTCTAGCCACATTGGACAAGGATAAAATAATCGAAAAAAAATGTTCCGGGAGAGTAGAAGAGTTAGAGAAAATTTTATTTAAAACTCCATCTGAAGGACATCTTGGTATTGGACATGTCAGATGGGCAACACATGGTGTGCCAAATATTATTAACGCTCATCCTCATTCGTCAGAAATTGTATCAGTAGTTCATAATGGAATTATTGAGAACTCAGATGAATTGAAAAAAAAATTAGAATTAAAAGGTTTAAAATTTAAATCCCAAACAGACACTGAAGTTATAACATTATTGATTACAGAAGCTTTAAAAGGTAGCGAACCTTTAGAATCTGTTTTTAATACATTAAAACAACTAAAAGGTAGTTTTGCTTTAGGTATTATTTTTAAAAATTATAAAAATATTATTATAGGAGCGAGAAGAGGAAGTCCTTTAGCTGTAGGTTATTCAAATAAAGAGAATTATCTTGGTTCAGATTCTTATGCACTTAAATCTATGACTAATAAAATTTCTTATTTAGACGATGGTGATTTATGTATTTTATCTAAAGATAAGGTTGATTTTTATGATGTAAATAAAAAAAAGATTAATAAAAAAGTATATGTATTATCTGACGATAAAAACATTAGTGATAAAGGTAATTATAAAAATTTTATGTCAAAAGAAATATTTGAGCAATCTACTACGGCTAAAAATTGTATTAATGAGTATATCGACAGTTTAAAAAAAGATATAAATATCTATAATTTTCCAATTAAACCAGAAAAAATTAAAAAGATTGTTTTAATAGGGTGTGGCACAGCATACCATTCGTGCTTAGTTGCAAAATATTGGTTTGAAGAACTTTCAACTATAGATGTTGAAATTGATATTGCCTCTGAATTTAGATATAGAAAATTAAAATTTAATTCTCATAATTTATATGTTTTTGTTTCTCAATCAGGCGAGACAGCTGATACAGCAGCAGCATTAGACATATGTAAAAAAAATAATGTTAAAACTTGCTCTGTAGTTAACTCAGTTGAAAGTACAATTGCAAGAAATTCAGATTGGGTTTTGCCTATACATGCTGGTCCAGAAATTGGCGTTGCTTCAACAAAAGCATTTTTAGGTCAAATGTTAGTTCTTTATATTTTATGTTTGAAATTATCAAAAAGTAGAAAAGATATTAATGATACCACATATCAAACTAATATAAAAAACTTAAAGAATCTTCCAGATGCAATTAAGAAAAGTTTAAAAGTAGAAAATAATGTTCAAGCTATGGCTAAAGAATTTCTTAATGCTAAGGGATCCATGTTTTTAGGAAGAGGATTGTCTTTTCCAATAGCATTAGAAGGAGCATTGAAACTTAAGGAATTGTCTTATTTACACGCAGAGGGTTATCCCGCTGGAGAAATGAAGCATGGGCCTTTAGCTTTAATAGAAGAAGGTTTGCCAGTAATTGTAATAGCCCCAAAAGATAAATATTTTCAAAAAACTCTTTCAAATATGCAAGAAGTTATCGCGAGAGGAGGGAAGATTTTATTTATTACTGATCATAAAAAGGAATTAATAGATGAAAATATTAGATTTGGTATTAAAGTTCCTTCTTTAGATAATTTACTTTCTCCTATATTACTTACTATACCTATTCAGCTATTAGCTTATCATGTAGCACTTTTAAAAGGTTGTGATATAGACAAACCTAGGAATTTAGCTAAATCAGTTACTGTTGAGTAATTTTTTTCTTCTAAAGTCTTTAAAAAGTCTATTTTATAACTTATATATATCTCAGGTTGAACATGAAAAAATGGAATTTAAATAGTTGGACTAAATATCCTGCAAAACACTTACCAGTGTATGAAGATAAAAAAGAATTAGATTTAGTATTAAGTAAAGTAAAAAAATATCCACCACTTGTTTTTGCTGGAGAAACACGTTCACTAAAAAAAGCTTTAGCTGATGTAGCTAAAGGAAAAGCTTTTTTATTACAAGGAGGAGATTGTGCAGAAAGTTTTGAAGAATTTAATCCTGATAATATACGAGATACTTTTAAAGCAATACTTCAAATGTCATTAGTATTAACTCACTCTGCGTCTTTACCAGTTGTTAAGATTGGAAGAATTGCTGGTCAATTCTCAAAACCGAGAAGTTCACCATTTGAAAAAAAAGATGGTAAAGAATTACCTAGTTATTTAGGCGACAATATTAATGGTATGGAATTTTCTGAAAAAGCAAGAACTCCTGATGCTAAAAGATTATTTAGAGCATATTCACAGTCAGCTTCTACATTAAATTTGATCAGAGCATTTTCACAAGGAGGTTTTGCTGATCTAAGACAAGTTCATTTATGGAATTTAGGATTTATAAACAAAAAGACAAAAGGTAAGTATAAAGAAATAGAAGATAAGATTAGTGATGCACTGTCTTTTATGGAGGCATGCGGAATAAATCCGGAGAACAATAGAAGATTAAGAACAGTTAACTTTTATACATCACACGAAGCTCTTTTACTTCCTTTTGAAGAAGCAATGACTAGAGTAGATTCCACAACTGGTGAATATCATGACACATCTGCTCATTTTGTTTGGATAGGAGATAGAACAAGACAACCTGATGGTGCTCATGTAGAATTTTGTAGAGGCATTAAAAATCCGATAGGATTAAAATGTGGTCCCTCTCTTAAAACAGATGAGCTTATAAATCTTTGTAATATTTTAAATCCTGATAATGAAGCGGGCAGGCTTACTTTAATTTCCAGATTTGGAGCAAACAAAGCTGAGGAGTTTTTACCAAAATTAATTAAAGCAGTTAAAAAAGAGGGTTTAAATGTAATTTGGTCTTGTGATCCAATGCATGGTAATACAATTAAAGCAACTTCTGGATTAAAAACAAGACCTTTTGATAATGTCTTAAAAGAAGTAAAAAATGTATTTGCCATACATCAATCTGAGGGCAGTTATGCAGGTGGGTTGCACGTTGAGATGACAGGACAGGATGTTACTGAATGCACTGGGGGAGCTCAAAAAATAACAGATAGTGATTTATCAAATAGATACAGAACTCATTGTGACCCAAGATTAAATGCCTCACAGGCTTTGGAGCTGGCTTTCTTGATTTCTGAGGAAATAAAGAAAAATTCTAAATATTCAAAAAATATTATTAAAGAAGCGTCTTAATAATTATTATATAATTATTAAGACAGAATCCTAAAAAAGGAATAGAGAGATTATTGATTATGAAAGTAGAAAAAAGAGCCGAGATAATTACTAAGTGGATAGAAGATTATTGTAAAAATACATCTTTTAATCCTAAGTCGTTAGTTGTAGGAATTTCAGGAGGTATTGACTCCTCAGTTGTAAGCACTCTTTGTGCCAAAACTGGGAGAAAAACCATTATTTTAACTATGCCTATAAAGCAAATTAAATCTCAACATGATTTAAGTTTAGAACATGCTACATGGCTAAAAGATAAATTTAAAAATGTTGAGCACCATTTATTGCAAATGGATAAAATCTTTGACTCTTTTTCACAAGTGTTAAATAGTTTTAATAATGAACATGGCTTTGCAAATTCTAGAGCAAGACTTAGAATGGCAACCTTATATCAAGTAGCAGCTGCCAATGCAGGATTAGTTGTAGGCACCGGAAATAAAGTAGAAGATTTTGGAGTAGGTTTTTATACTAAATATGGAGATGGAGGAGTAGATATTTCCCCAATAGCAGATTGTACAAAAACCCAAGTATGGGAACTTGGTAAGCATTTAGGAGTATCAGATAATATTATTAATTCTCAACCAACAGATGGATTATGGGATGATGGTAGAAATGACGTACAACAACTTGGCATGAGTTATCAAGAACTTGAAAAAGCCATGGATGATAAGAATAATATTAATTATAAAAAGTATTTAAAGATTAGAGAAAAAAATTTACATAAAATGAATCCAATCCCAGTTTGCAAGTTTAATGAATAATCTTCAATTAACAAATTCCCTAACAAGAAGAAAAGAAATTTTTAAACCAATTGACTCAAAAAAAATTTCTTTATACGCATGTGGACCAACTGTTTATGATATTCCTCACGTTGGCAATGGAAGATCATTAGTAGTCTTTGATTTGTTGTTTAGAGTACTGAAATTACTCTATGGGGAAAATGTAAGATATATAAGAAATATTACTGATATAGATGATAAAATAATTGAGTCTTCTAAAAAAAATAAAAAATCTATAAATGAAATAACAAGCGGTATAACAAAAGTTTTTCATAACGATTGTGAAAGTCTAAATTGTTTAAAACCAACAAAAGAACCAAAAGCCACTGAACATATAAATGAAATGATTCAGATGACTTCCTCATTGATTAAGAAAAATTTTGCTTATGAAAATAATGGGCATGTATATTTTTCGGTATCTTCTTTTAAGAATTATGGAAAATTATCTAATAAAAACCTAGATGAATTAAAAGCAGGATCAAGAATTGAAGTATCAGGTTTAAAAAAAAACCCAATGGATTTTGTTTTGTGGAAACCATCAAACAAAGAAGATCCAGGTTGGGACTCTCCATGGGGTAGAGGAAGACCTGGATGGCATTTAGAATGTTCAGTTATGAGTGAAAAATATCTAGGAAAAATTTTTGATATTCACGGAGGTGGTCTTGATTTAATTTTTCCACACCATGAAAATGAAATAGCTCAATCTTGTTGTAATAATTCAACTAAAAATTTTGCTAATTATTGGGTTCACAATGGTTTTGTAACTATTAATAATGAAAAAATGTCTAAATCTCTTGGAAATATAATCTCTATTTCTGATGCAGTAAATAAATATTCCGGGCAAGTTGTTAGACTAGCTTTGTTGAGCGCTCATTATAGTCAGCCTCTAGATTGGAATGATGATTTTTTAAATAACCAAAAGAGCACAATTGATAAATGGTATAGTCTTTATGATGAACAAAATGATGAAAAAATATCAGATATTGTAGAAGTATTATTAGACGATTTAAATACTCCAGGTTTCATAGCAAAAATACACGAGCTATATAACAAGGCTAATTCAGGCGATAAAAAAAAAAGATCTTTGTTTAATAGCGCATGTAGATTTTTAGGCTTATTTAATATTTCTAAAGAAGAATGGCAAAATTTAAAAAAGAAAAAAATAAAACTATCAGAGGGATATATTGTAAAAAAAATTGAAGAAAGAACAAAAGCTAAGAATAATGAAGATTATACTTTAGCAGATAAAATTCGAGACGAGCTTTTTAAAGAAGGTATTTTAATTGAGGATCAAAAAGGAAAAACTACTTGGAAATATAAATGAACAAAGATAAAATTTTTATATTTGATACTACCTTAAGAGACGGAGCACAAACAGAAGGTGTAGACTTTTCAATTGAAGATAAAAACAAAATTGCTAATGTTCTATCGGATATCGGCATAGATTACATTGAAGGAGGTTGGCCTGGAGCAAATCCAATTGATACTAAGTTTTTTTCTAATCCTCCAAAAACTAATAAAAGTATTTTTACTGCTTTTGGGATGACAAAAAAAGCAGGAAGAAGTGCAGATAACGATCCAGGCTTAGCTTCATTAATTAATGCAAATTCTCCTGCAGTATGTGTTGTTGGAAAAACTTGGGATTTTCATGTGAAAGTGGCTTTGGGGATTAAAAATGAGGAAAATTTAGAAAATATCAAAGAGACAGCAAAACACTTTGTTAAAAATAAAAAAGAATTTTTATTTGATGCTGAACATTTTTTTGATGGATATAAAGCTAATCCTAGTTATGCATTAGATTGTTTAAAACAAGCATTTGACTCTGGAGCTAGATGGTTAGTTCTCTGTGATACTAATGGAGGCACTTTACCAAATGAGATTAGAGAAATAGTTTCAAAAGTTTCAAAAATAATTCCAGGAAAAAATCTTGGTATTCATGCTCATAATGACACGGAAAATGCTGTGGCAAATTCTTTAGCAGCTGTAGAGGCGGGTGCAAGACAAATTCAAGGAACTATCAATGGATTAGGTGAAAGATGTGGAAATGCTAATTTAATGTCAATTATACCAACATTGACTTTAAAAAAATCATTTTGTGACAGATATGAAATTAATATTAAAAAAGATAAATTATCTTCATTAACAGAATGTTCTCGACTTTTAGATGAAATTTTAAACAGGAAGCCAAATAAAAATATGGCTTACGTCGGAGCTTCTGCATTTTCTCATAAAGGTGGATTACATGTATCTGCAGTTCAAAAAGATCCAAAAACTTATGAACATGTTGACCCTAAATTAGTTGGAAATCACAGAAATATTATTGTTTCTGATCAAGCTGGCAGATCAAACATTATTTCTCGTTTAGAAAAATATGGTATTAAAATTGACTCAAAGGATCCAAAAGTTCAAAAAATCTTAGATGAAGTTAAAGATAGAGAATTCAGCGGATATTCTTATGATGGTGCAGACGCTTCTTTTGAATTATTAGCTAATAGACTGTTAGGTAAAGTTCCTGAATATTTAAAAGTAAAAAGTTATAACGTAAGTGTCGCTAAGTCAGATGAAATTAAAACTAAAGCTAACGTAGTATTTTTAATTGATGGTAAAAATATTGAATGTAATGGTGAAGGTAATGGACCTGTAAATGCTCTTGACAATGCAATCAGATCTAATTTTAAAAAAGTTGAAAAGTACTATAATTTTTTTTCTGATTTAAAATTATTAGACTATAAAGTAAGAATTTTAAACACTGGAACAGAAGCAACTACCAGAGTTTTAATTGAAAGCACTGATAAAACAGGTATCAGCTGGTTTACTGTTGGAGTTTCTCCAAACATCATTGAGGCCTCATTCAAAGCTTTAATAGACAGTTTAGACTACAAACTTTACAAAGAAAAAGCTCCTGCTAATTTAAATGAAAAATAAGTTTGGTTTCATTTTAGTAAAACCTCAACTTGGTGAAAATATTGGTGCGTGTGCAAGATCTTTAAAAAATTTTGGATTTTCTAAACTAAACATAGTTTCACCAAAGCAATCATGGCCAAATAATAAAGCTAAAGTTACATCTGTTGGTGCATACAATATAATCAAAAAAGCCAATATTTTTGATAATACTTATGATGCAATAAGTGACTTTGATATAGTTATATCTTTAAGCGCAAGAAAGAGAGATATTAATAAAAAACATATTTCAATTAATCAATTTTTAAAAATTATAAAATCAAAAAAAAATACAAAGTTTGGTGTTATGTTTGGTCCTGAATCATCTGGTTTATCAAATGATGATTTATCTTTATCAAATTTTGTTTTACAAATTCCAACCTCAAAAAGATTTAAATCTTTAAACTTGTCACATTCGCTAACTCTTATATCTTATGAGATCTTTAAGTTAATAAACTTTAATAAATTTCAAAAGAATACTAAAAATCTTAAAATTGCTTCTAAAGCTAAAATTTCATCTCTTGTTTTACATCTTAAAAGATTACTTGAAAAAAAAGGTTTTTTTGTACCAAGTGAAAAAAAACACTCTATGATAATGAATATTAACAATTTAATTTATAGATTAGAGCCTAGTGATAAAGAAGTAAGGATTTTAGCTAGTATTATTAGCTCTTTAAGCAAAAAAAATATTAACCATAATTGACAATTGCCCCTGAAACCTTATAAAAACTCATCATTTAAATATGACAAAAAGACTTAAATCTAAACATAAAGTTGATCGTAGGTTAAAAGCTAATCTATGGGGTAGACCTAAGAGTCCATTTAATTCAAGAGCTTATCCTCCAGGACAGCACGGACAAAATAAAAAAGGTAAGCCAACGGATTATGGAATTCAATTACAAGCGAAACAAAAACTTAAAGCTTATTATGGGAATATAAATGAACGACAATTTAGAAATATTTATAGGAAAGCACTTGCCAAAAAGGGTGACACAACTGAGAACTTAATTGCATTATTAGAGAGTAGATTAGATACTGTGATCTATAGGGCAAAATTTGCCACAACCGTTTTTTCTGCGAGACAGATGATAAATCATGGTCATATTAAAGTTAATAAAAAAAGAGTAAATATTTCTAGCTATTTAGTTAAAGAAACTGATTTAATTGAAGTCAGAGATAAATCAAAAAAATTAACTTTTATAGATGGCGCAATTCAAAGCAAAGAAAGAGATGTGCCAGAATATATTCAATTGGATGATAAAAACAAAACTGCAAAATTAGTTAGAGTACCAAAATTTTCAGAAGTTCCTTATCCCATTATAATGGAACCAAATCTTGTTATAGAATATTATTCTAGATAATTGAATTTCCTTAGTTTATTTAAAAGAAAAATCTTATATAAAATTAAAAAAAAAACTAATATTGATGCAGATAATGTAAATACAGACAATTTGGATGAACTATTTCATTATTATGGTAGCGATAAAGCAAATATTTTTAAAAAAACGCAAAGACTAGGGCATGGTTTTTCAAAATTTTACACCCAAAATTTAAAACACTTAAAACAGAAAAAAATTAAAATTTTAGAAATAGGTTCATATGCAGGGGCATCAGCAAGTGCATTTGTTAAATATTTTCCAAATTCAAAAGTATATTGTTTTGATATAAATATCTCAAAATTCATTTATAGTTCAAAAAACATAAATGTGTTTGGTTTAAATATTAGAGACAAAAAAAAAGTAGAAAAAATTTTAAGCAAAATAGATCCAGAAAGTAATTCAAATTTTTTTAATGTAATTATTGATGACGGATCACATTATTTAAGTGATATCTTATTTAGCCTAAACACTTTATTTAAATATTTAAAAAAAGGAGGAATTTATATTATTGAAGATTTTAACCATCCGAATTATTATGATTATAACAAAAACATAGATCATATTTTAATTGACCAAATGTTGATAAATTTGAAAGAAAAGAAATTATTCAATTCAAGTATTATTAAAAAAGATGATCAAATTTACTTACATAAAAATATAGATAAAATAGAAATTTATAAGGGTAATTTAGCAGATTCTGATATTTGCTTTATAAGAAAAAAATAAATTTGTGATTACTTTAAACTTCAGTAAAAAAATTTTTCATTCAATTTTAATTTTCTACTTTGTTTTAGGCGTCTATTCATCTCTTAATGTTGGAATTACGCATGATGAAGCGCACAGTTATTGGGTGTGGGAATTAAACAAACAAAAAATATATAATATTTTTTTAAATAGCAATTTTGATATTAGTCAGCTTGAAACGTATCATGGTTATTATGGTGTAGGTTTTTATTTTTTTTCTTCGATATTTGAATTACCGACTAATTTTTTATTAACAAGTTTTGAATTTTTAGACTCATCAAAAGTTTTACTCAATAAGCATCCTTCAGTTTTTTTATTTTTCTTTATTTCTGGTTTGTATCTTAAAAAAATTATTTACTTAATTACTAGAAATAAACAGTACGCTTATTTAAGCACGATTTTTTACTTTTCTTACCCATATTTATTAGGGCACAGCTATTTCAATGTTAAAGATATTCCCTTCCTGTCAATCTGGTTAATTTGCACATACTATCTTGTAGATATTCTTAAAAGTTATCTCAAAAAGAAAAAAATTAAAGATAGAAAGATTATTTTATTAAGTTTTTTAACAGCATATTTATTTTCCATTAGAATAAGTGGAGTCCTGATTTTTATTGAATATTTTATATTTTTGTTAATATTCTTAAATGTTTTTAAAGTAAATTTTAAAATTTTTGTTAAATTTTTTTATAAAAAAATTATTGTATTCTTATTATTTTTTTTATTATTGCTATATCTATTTCATCCGAGTTATTGGAATAACCCTTTAAAAATTCTTTACTCAATAGAATTTATGAGCAAACATATTCAGAGTGTTTGCACAACTACTCTAGGAGAATGTATGAAAGCTCAAAATTTACCTTCTTCTTACATACCAATATGGTTATTTTTTAAATTACCAACTCTAATTATCTTTGGACTTTTTTTATTTCCAATATATGAAAAAAAAATATTTTCAAACAAAAATAACTTGTTTATAATTGGGTCTTTACTGTCATCTGTTTTAGCAATAATATTTTTTTTAATTTTGTTTAATGTTAATTTGTATGATGAACTGAGACAAATACTTTTTATCATTCCTCTTATATTAATAATTTCATTGTCAACTTTGTACTTTTGTTCAAAAAAAACATCTTACTTGCTACTAATTTTGTTCTCATTCTATTTTTTATTTCAGAATATAAAAATTTTTCCATATAATTATATTTGGTTAAATAATTTCACACACTTTACAAAAATTAATGGTGTATTCGAACTCGATTATTGGGGAGTATCAACAAAAAAGATTTCAAATTTTTTAAATAAAGAAAATCTTGATAGAAAAAGTTGTATAATCTCAAATAGAAATGAAGGATTAAAGGTTTTTACTATTGATAAAAATAGATGCTTTAAATCTTTTACAGAATTACATAAAAATAATGAAAGACCATTTTATGTAGCTTTATTGGAGAGAGGATTGAATAAAGGTGTTCCTAACAAATGTGATAATATACATAACGAAAAAATCTCTATTAATTTTTCAAGAGAAAAACTGACTTTAGCAAAAATATATGTTTGCAAATAATTTTAAAGAGTAAGTTCTTTTTTAATTTTTAATATAAAGTTTCTTATTAATTCTCTTTCTTCATCATTTAAATAATTTTCTTTTTCATTAGCTTTTTTTATCTCTTTTTTTAATGATATTATGATTTCTTTTCTTCCTTCTGAGGTTCCAAAATAGTTGATTTTTTCATTTATTTGATTGAGTTGTTTTCCTATTGTAAATTCAAAGACTACTATAATTGCAATTATTGTAATTATAGTTTTATAAATATAGTTCCGCATTTAAATTAATTTTTTTGAAACTAATAAATTCTTTAACTCACCTTTTTCAAACATTTCTTTTACTATGTCACTTCCACCTATAAATTCACCCTTTATATAAAGTTGAGGTATAGTTGGCCAATCACTAAAATCTTTAATTCCTTGTCTTAAAGCTTCATCCTCTAAGACGTTAATACCATTAAAATTTACTTTTAAGTGTTTAAGAACATTAGATACCGCCATTGAAAATCCACATTGAGGAGAGTCAGGTGTACCTTTCATGAATAAACACACTTCATTGTCATCTATTATTTTTTTTATTTTTTCTTTAATTTCCATTATTTTCCTTCTGTAGTAATTGATAAAGCATGCAACTCATTACCCATTTTACCTTTAAGTGACTTGTATACCAATTTATGCTGATCAATTTTGCTTAATCCATTAAACATTTTAGATTTAATCACAGCTGAATAATGATTGTTATCACCCATGAGATCTTTTATTTCTATAGATGCATCAGGAATTGATGAAGTAATAAGTTTTTTAATTTCCTCTACCGGTAAAGCCATTAATAATTATTATACCATTGATTATTTATTTTATACAGCTCTTTAATATCTATTCTCATCTCTTTTTCAATTTCAAAATACTCTTTTTGAGTTAAGCCAATATTCTCATAAAAAATATTGTTATTTTTTAATATTTTTTCGACTTTTTCCAAATTATTTTTATCAATTTCTAAAATATATCTTCCTTGGTCTTCACCAAAAAAATACTTTAATAAATTTGTTAGATGCTTAGGCTTGTTAATTTTTACACCATACTCTGATCCCATAGACATCTCCGCTAATGCAAGAATTAAACCGCCGCTTGAAACATCATGCACAGCATTAACTAAATTTTTTTTAATTATTTCAAGGACATTTTCTCCATTATTTTTTTCATTTATTAAATTTATTTCTGGTGGTTGACCATCTATAATTGAATGAACTTCTTCAAGAAAAACACTTTGCTCAATATGTCCAAAAGTTTTACCAACTACAATTATGAAACTATTGTTTTTTTTAAATTTATGATCAATAGGTTTTTTTAATTTTTGGATTAATCCAACTCCACCAATAACTGGTGTTGGTGAAATATTTTTTTTATTTGTTCCATTGTAAAAAGAAACATTTCCAGAAACTACTGGATAATTTAAAAATTCACATGACTCTTTTATACCAATTAAGCATTCAGCAAACTCGCCCATTATTTTTGGATCTTCAGGATTACCAAAATTTAAGCAATTCGTTATAGCTATAGGTTGAGCACCAACAGAAATTAAGTTTCTCCAATTTTCACAAACAATTTGTTTACCTCCGGTTAAAGGGTGGGCTTTGCAATAATTTGTAGACGAGTCTACAGTAACAGCTATTGCTTTTTCTTTATTGTGAATTCTTATTATTGCAGCATCCGAACCAGATCTTTGCGCTGTATCGCACATTACCATTTGATCATACTGACTTGTAATCCATTTTTTGTTTGAATGATTTGCAGAAGATAAAATCTTAATTAAGGCATCTTCTATTTTTATCTTTTTTATTTTTTTAAAATCAATTTTATTTTTAGTTATTTTTTTTTTTATCCATTTTCTATCATAAACTGGTGCCTTTGATGCTAATGCATCCAAAGGTATTTCACCTTGAATTTCATCATTATATTTAAGAGTTAATTTATTTGTGTCTGTAGTTTTTCCAATAATCACAAAATCAAGATCCCATTTTTTAAATATTTTTTTTGCATGATTTTCTTTGCCGTCCTCAAGAATAATTAACATTCTTTCTTGGCTTTCAGACAACATCATTTCGTAAGGAGTCATATTTTCCTCTCTGCAAGGCACTTTATCCAAATGCAGTTCAATCCCTAATTCACCTTTTGATGCCATTTCAACACTTGAGGAAGTAAGCCCTGCAGCGCCCATATCTTGAATTGAAATAATAGAATTGTCTTTCATTAGCTCTAAACAAGCTTCCATCAATAATTTTTCTGTAAAAGGATCTCCAACTTGTACAGTGGGTTTCTTTTCTTCAGAATTGTCATCAAATTCTGCAGAAGCCATTGATGCACCATGAATTCCATCCCGACCTGTTTTAGATCCAACGTAAACAACTGATTTATTTAAACCTTTGGCTTTAGAATAAAAAATTTTATTTTTTTTTGCATGACCAACAGCCATAGCATTGACTAAAATATTTTCATTATATGTTTTATTAAACTTTGTTTCTCCTGCTACGGTAGGTATACCAATGCAATTTCCATAGCCTCCAATTCCAGAAACAACTCCATTTAATAAACTTTTTGTTTTAAAATGATCGGGAGAGCCAAAATGTATTGAATTTAGAAGTGCTATTGGTCTCGCTCCCATAGTAAATACATCTCTTAATATTCCACCAACTCCAGTAGCAGCTCCTTGATAAGGTTCAATAAAAGAAGGATGATTATGGCTTTCTATTTTGAAAACAATGGCATCATCATCACCAATATCAACGACACCTGCATTTTCACCAGGCCCTTGAATAACTTGTTTTCCTGTTGTAGGTAAATTTTTGAGATGTTTTCTTGAAGACTTATAAGAACAATGTTCATTCCACATTGCAGAAAAAATTCCAAGCTCTAATAAATTAGGCTCTCTTTTTAAAATTTTTTTAATGTTAGAATACTCTTCTGGTTTCAGACCATGTTGTTCTATTACTTTGTTAGTAATTTTCATTATTTTATTTTAACAAACTTGAAAATAAGTTAACACCATCTGTATTAGAGATTAGTTTGTCAGTCATTCTTTCGGGATGCGGCATCATTCCTAAAATATTTTTTTTTGAATTAAATATTCCAGCAATATTTTCTAAAGAGCCATTAGGATTAGAATTTTCATTTATGTTTCCATTTTTGTCACAATATTTAAATGCTATTAAATTTTCATTTTTTAACTCTTTCATATGGTCGGAGTTTGTAAAATAACTTCCTTCATTATGAGCAATATTAATTTTTAAAACTTGATTTTCTTTATATTTATTTGAAAATTTAGTATTATTATTAATAACTTTAATGTTTATGTCCTCGTTGATAAATTTCAAATTTTTGTTTCTCAATAGAATTCCTTTTAACAAACCTGTCTCTGTTAATATTTGAAAACCATTACATATTCCTAATATTAGACATCCTTCATTAGCTGCTTTTATAACCTCATTTATTATCAATGATTTGCCAGCAATTGCTCCAGATCTTAAATAATCTCCATAAGAAAATCCTCCTGGAACAACGATTAAATCAGACTTGGGTAATTTTGTTTCTTTATGCCAAACCATTTGGTTTTTAAATTGCATTTTTTCTAAAGCAATAGCAATGTCTCTATCACAATTAGAACCTGGAAAAACAATTACTGATGACTTCATTAAATTTTATTTACCTTGTAATCTTCTATAATCAAATTAGCTAAGAGTTTTTTACACATTTCATCTATTTTTTTTTCTGCTTTTTTTTGATCATTATCATCTAGCTCTATTTCAAAATATTTGCCTTGTCTGATGCTTTTTAGATTTTCCATGCCTAGATTGTGTAAAGTATTTTGGACAACTTTCCCTTGTGGATCTAGCACATCTTTCTTTAATGTTACTGTGACTGAAAATTTCAATTTATTTTTTTTTAAATTTAATCGATGTTGTTTTACCGAAATTAACTTCGCTAATGTTTGTTTCCTCCGGCATGATATTTAATCTTCTAGCTACTTCTTGATATCCTTGAATAATATTACCCAAATCTTTTCTAAATCTATCTTTATCTAATTTTTTTTCAGTTTTTACATCCCATAGCCTGCAAGTATCAGGACTAATTTCATCAGCAAGTACAATTTCTTTTTCATCAGTATCTTTATTCCAAGCTTTGCCATATTCAATTTTAAAGTCTACTAATTTAATACCTATACCTCTAAACATACCAAGTAATAAATCGTTAATTCTCAAAGTAGTTCTGTTTATATCTTCTATTTCCTTTTGGGTTGCCCAACCAAAAGAATATATATGTTCTTTTGAAATAAGAGGATCTTCAAGTTCATCCTTTTTATAGCAATATTCCAACAATGGTTTTTCCAAAACAGTTCCTTCTGGAATATCTAATCTTTTAGTCAAAGATCCTGTTGCAATGTTTCTTACTATAAATTC
>CACDES010000001.1 GCA_902551865.1 uncultured Pelagibacteraceae bacterium | reverse complement strand
AAACTAAGTATATCAATAATATGATATAAAAGAAATATATGAGTATTTTAGAAAAAAAAGAAAAAAATTTAAATGAGTTAATAGATAAATTGAATGCTTTGACATCAACTTATTCACATTCTTCTTACAAAACACAGAATATAAAAACTGAAAAAAATGAATTACTTAGACAGAAATCAGAAATTGAAAAAAAAAATCAAGAATTAATGAGAGAACATAAATATTTAAAGGAAAAGGTGGCAAATCTTCAGGAAGAAATTAATAAAAAATCAAATATGGAAGACAAATTTAATCAAGATATCGAGGAACTTAGTCAAGAAACAGAAAATTTGGTGAGTGAAATTGAAGAATGGCAAACGTAAACATCAAGTTTAATAATAAGGATTATCTTTTATCTTGTGATGATGGACAAGAAGAGTCATTAAAAAGTTTAACTCAGTTTTTAGATAAGAAATATAACGAGTTAAAAGATAAATTAGGAAATATTGGAGAAAATAAACTTTTATTGATTACCACAATACAATTAATTGATGAATATTTTGATTTAAAACAAAGAGTAAATCAACAAAAGAAAAAATTAGATGATCTAGGAGACAAATTCAAAGAATTAAAGAGATTAGCCATAAAATATAAAGAAGGAAAAGATAAAGAAATTGGTAAACTAAACAATGAATTAGATAATTTTAAAAAAACTATTGAGGAAAACAATAGTCTTTATGAGTCAATGTTAGATAAGACAACAAAATCTCTAGAAAAAATACTTTCAAACACTGAATCAATTTCTAAAGTTCAGTAAATGCAGACCAAAGATCGATTAAGAAAAAAATATTTTTTTATCAGAAAAAAAAAATATTTTGATATAAACACTAGTTTTTTTAATCCATTAATTAAACTGATAAAAAAAAGATATAAGAAAAAAGAAGTTAATTTATCTAGCTATTATCCTTCTTCTTTTGAAGTAAATATTCTTAAATTATTCGACTTAATTTCTTCTGATAAAATAAAAGTATTTTTACCCGTAGTCACTGGAAAAAATTCAATGTATTTTTATAAATGGGAAAAGAATGATGTATTACAAATCAATAAATTTGGAATGCTTGAGCCCTTTAAATCATCCAAAAATATCGTTCCAAATATTATGTTAATACCATTGTTAGCATTTGATAATAAAAATAATAGATTAGGATATGGAGGAGGTTTTTATGATCGGTATCTTAAGAAATATTTAAAAACATATAATAATATTTTGACAATAGGCATTGCTTTTTCATTTCAAAGACATCATAAGCTTCCAGTGTTCAATAATGATATAAAACTAGATTATATTTTAACTGAGAAAGGTTTCGTTTAATGAAGATACTTGTATTGGGTGATGTCATGGGTCCCGCTGGAAGAAAAGCAATCAAAAAGAGCTTATCTAAAATTATTAATGATAATGAAATAGATTTTACTATTATCAACGGAGAAAATGCAGCTGATGATGGAAGAGGTATTACAAAGCCAATAGCAGAAGAATTTTTTTTGCAGGGAATTGATGTCATTACTTCTGGAAATCATATTTGGGACAAAAAAGAAACAACCGAATATATAGATAAAGAAAGTAGACTACTTAGGCCGGCAAATCTTGTTGAGGGTTCACCCGGAAATGGTTATGGAATTTACATGACAAAAGATAATAAATTTAAAGTTGGAGTGATAAATTTAATGGGAAATGTTTTTATGAGAAAAACAAAAGATGTTTTTGAAGTAGCAAAAGCAATTAAAGATAAGATTATATTAAAAAATAATGTTGATTTTATTGTAGTTGATTTTCACGGTGAAATTACAAGTGAAAAAATGGCAATCGGACATTTTTTTGACGGATCATCAACGGGAGTAGTTGGAACTCACACACATGTGCCCACTGCAGATACAAGAATTCTAGAAAAGGGAACGGCATATCAAACTGATATTGGTATGTGTGGAGATTATAACTCTGTGATTGGTATGAATAAAGAAAATTCACTAAAAAGATTTTTTAAATCTAAAGATTCAACCGAACATTTTCCTTCTGAAGGAGAGGCTACACTATCAGGAATAATTATTGAAGCAGATCATAATACAGGCTTGGCAAAAAAAATAACTAGATTAATTGAAGGCGGAAGTTTAATTAAATAAATATGGCGGGTCATTCACATTGGGCTGGAATTAAACATAAAAAAGGTCGTGCTGATAAAGAAAGATCAAAAATTTTTTCAAAGCTTTCAAGAGAAATTACAGTTTCTGCTAAATTAGGAGACAAGAATCCTGATATGAATCCAAGGTTAAGAACAGCCATTCAAGCTGCTAAGCAGGCAAATATGCCTAAAGATAATATTTTTAGAGCAATAAGCAAATCTGAAATGAGTAGCGAAAAAAACTATGAAAATTTAAGATACGAAGGTTTTGGACCATTTAATATCGCTCTTATAATTGAAACATTAACAGATAATAAAAATAGATCTGCTTCAAGTATAAGGACAGTTTTGCAAAAAAACGAAGGCAGACTTGGTGAGTTAGGGTCTACTACTCATTTGTTTTATAACTGTGGAATTCTTCATATAGACAAAAAAAAATTTAGTGAAGAGGAAATATTTGAAATGGCCACAAATTTTGGAGCTAAAGATTGTCGTAATCTAGATAACTATCATGAAGTGATCTCTGAAAAAGAGGATTTTTATAAAGTTAAAAGTGAATTTGAAAAGAAATTAGACAATTTCCAATATTCTGGCATAGAATGGAGACCTTTTAATTATTTAGATTTAAATAAAGAAAAAAGTGAAAAAATTTTGCAAATATTAGAGTCCTTGGAAGAGCTAGATGATGTTCAAAATATTTATACAAATGCTAATCTGGAAAACATTAAATTATGAAAATTATAGGAATTGACCCAGGATTAAGTGGAGCAATAGCTATTTTAGAGAACAATAAAGTACTAAATATTTTTGAAATACCAGTAATGTCTGAAGGAAAAAAAAATAAAAGACAACTTAATAGCGCTCAATTAGTAAAATTACTGAAAGACAATATTTCAGAAAATGAAGAAGTTTCTGTAGTAGTTGAACAAGTGAATGCAATGCCTGGTCAGGGAGTTACTAGTATGTTTAATTTTGGCCAAACTTTTGGAGCAATAAAAGGTGTATGTGCAGCTTTAGGGTTACCAATTTTTTTTGTAAGACCATCAAAATGGAAAAAACACTTTGAATTGATAAATTCATCAAAAGACTCAAGTAGAACTAAAGCAATAGAGATGTATCCTTCATTGTCTGATGACCTAGCAAGAAAGAAAGATGTAAACAAATCAGACGCTATTTTAATAGCAAGATTTTATAGTGAGACTAGATTAAATGAAGGTAATTAAATAAATAAATCATATATTTAATTTTCAAAGCGCCAAATTCATGACACATTCTAAAAGTATCTAACTCCAATGGAACAAGAAATAGCAGCTCAAGTTGTTGGTTTAGGCGGAAGCTCAGACTTTTCTTTATGGAAACTTTTTTTAAGGGCTGATTTTGTTGTTAAATTCGTTATCATTCTTTTAATTTTAAGTTCAATATTTTCTTGGGCATTAATATTTGATAAATTTAAATTATTTAAAAGTATTAATGCTTCAACAGAGGATTTCGAAAAAAAATTTTGGAAAGCAAAGTCTGCAGAAGGTTTTAATAATAATCTTCCCGCTAATTCAAAAGATCCAGCGACAAGAATTTTTAAAACAGCGATGAATGAAGTTATTAAAACAAAAAGACAATCATCTGCAGTTCAAGCAGCAAGGGTTGAGCGTATTTTAGAAATTGCTACAGATAATGAAATCAAAAAAATAGAAAAACATTTTACTTTTCTCGCAACTGTAGGTTCTACAGCACCATTTATAGGATTATTTGGAACGGTCTGGGGGATTATGAATTCTTTTCAATCAATTGCAATTTCCAGAAATACAAGTCTGGCAATAGTAGCACCTGGTATTGCAGAAGCATTGTTTGCAACTGCTCTAGGTTTATTGGCAGCGATACCAGCAGTAGTAGCTTATAATAAATTTAACAGTGATTCGAAAAGATATATTTCTAAAATAGATAATTTCTCAAAAAGATTTTTATCAATTATATAAAAAATGGCTTTTAAATTTAATCGCTCAAGAAACGAACCCATGAGTGAAATTAACGTAACTCCATTTGTTGATGTTATGTTAGTTTTATTAATTATTTTTATGGTAACAGCGCCACTTTTAACAGTAGGAGTTCAAGTTGATTTGCCAGAGTCGGCAGCAGACTCTCTACCTGATGATCAAGAGCCTTTGACAATAACTATTAATTCAAAAGGTGAAGTTTATATTCAAGAGCATAAAGTAAATTATCAAAAAATTGTTCCAAAACTTTTAGCCATTGCAAAAAATAGAACTGATACAAGAATTTATGTTCGAGGAGATAAAACTATCAATTATGGTAGAGTTTTAGAAGTTATGGGCACATTGTCTGGCGCAGGTTTTTCAAAAGTTGCATTAATATCTGAGCCATACAAAAATTAAATGATAAATGACAAAAAGTTTAATTTATTCTCTAATATTTCACTCGGTTATGATTTTATTAACCGTTTTAACCTTACCATTCATGATTAGAGAACCAGTAGATTTACCTCCTATAGTTTCTGTTGAGTTAATACAAATTTCGGATAAAACAAATATTCCATTTGCTCCTAAAGCTAGAAAAATTATCGAAGAAACAAAAAAAAAGGAAGAAAGGGTAGTTTCTGAACAAGCACCACCAGCAGCAAAAGCAAAAGAGAAACCTGACAGAATTCCTTTACCAGATGAAAAAAAAGAAGAAAAACAAATAATTAAAAAAAAACAAAATCCTGAAGAAATAGAACCTCAAATTAGACAATCTTCAGAATTTGAAAAAAAAGAAATTATAGATACAAATCAAATAGCTGCTTTAATTGATAAAGCCAAAGAAGAGGAGGCAGTTAAAAAAAATAAAATAGACAAATTAACTCAAAGCAGTGTTAAGAATTCTTTTGCGACTGGTTTAACATTATCAGAGGAAGATGCTTTAAGAGCTCAAATATTTGGTTGCTGGAGTGTGCCTCTTGGACTGCCTTATGATGAAGATTTATTAGTTAGAATTAAACTCAAACTTAAAAAAGATGGAACAGTAATGAAATCTGAAATTTTGGATCACCAAAGAATGAATAGACCTGGACAAAAATTTTATAAAGTATTGGCTGAAAGTGCTTTAAGAGCAGTAAGACTATGTCAGCCTCTTAAAGTTCCACCAACTGGATATGAAAAGTGGAAGGAAATGCAGTTAAATTTCAATCCAACAGAAATGTTAAAAGGATAGTATGAAAAAAATATTTTTAGCTTTTATATTATATTTTATTTCTCTGAATTATTTATATGCTTTAATAGAGGTTGACATTACTAGAGGTAATTTAGATCCTTTGCCAATTGCTGTTTCGCCTTTATATGTTGATGTAAAATCAGTCGAGCATGAAGATGTAAAAGTTAAAGAATTAGGTAACAATATTTCTGAAATAATTGAGAAAAATTTTAAAAATACAGGATTGTTTAATCCATTAAAAAAAGAAGCATTTGTTCAAAAACCTGATATTGCACATCTTAAACCAAGATTTGAAGATTGGAGACTTATCAAAGCGCAGGCACTAGTTACCGGAAAGTTATTAGTTAAAGATGGAAAATTAAAAGTAGAATTTAGACTTTGGGATTTAACAGCAGCTAAAGAAATGACAGCTTTGGCCTTCACCACAACACCCTCTAACTGGAGAAGAGTTGCTCACATAATATCTGATAAAATATATGAGCGCTTAACAGGGGAAGAAGGGTATTTCGATACAAGAATTATTTATGTTTCAGAAGAAGGACCAAAAAGTGAAAGAGTAAAAAAATTAGCTATTATGGATCAAGATGGTGCAAATACAAAATACCTAACATTAGGAAATGAACTTGTATTAACTCCAAGATTTAATCCAACTAATCAAATGATTACATATCTTTCCTACTTTAGAAATATGCCCAGAGTTTATTTGTTAGATATAGAAACAGGTAAGCAAGAAGTTGTTGGAAATTTTCCAGGAATGACATTTGCTCCTAGATTTTCTCCAGATGGAAAAAAAATAATAATGAGTTTTGCTGAAGATGGTAATTCAGATATTTATACAATGGATTTAGAAACTAGAGTTGTTGAGAGAATAACAAATCATTCTTCAATTGATACGTCGCCATCTTTTTCTCCAGATGGAAAATATATTGCTTTTAATTCTGATAGAAGCGGCCTTCAACAACTTTATGTTATGAGAAGTGATGGTAGCAATGTAAAAAGAATTACTTTTGGAAAAGGAATTTACGGAACGCCAGTTTGGTCTCCAAGAGGGGATTTAATAGCTTTTACGAAAATGCGAAAAGGAAGATTTTATATTGGAGTAATGAGAACTGATGGTTCAGGAGAAAGATTATTAACAGAAAATTATTATCAAGAGGCTCCATCTTGGTCTCCAAATGGAAGAGTTTTAGTTTTCTATAGAGAGACAAAAGCTGGTTCTAAGGGAGAAGGATTTTCAGCTACGCTTTGGTCAATAGATATTACAGGCTATAACGAGAGAAAGCTGACCACAAAAACAGACGCTTCAGACCCATCTTGGTCTTCTTTATTATCAAAGTGAGGGTATTTTTTATGTAATTTAAGCTTGAATAATGTTTAATAATTTGAAATATTTCAACAATCAACCCAGGGGAAAAAATGATACTTAATAAGAATTTAAAAAATATATTTTTAGTAATTTTTACAACGTTAATTTTAAGCGCTTGTTCAACAGCTAAAAAATCAGGAGACTTGGATGGCGATGTATATACTGGAAAAGAAACAGTAAAATATTTAGCATCTGGAGTTCCAGACAGAGTATTTTTTGCTACGAACAAATCTTCTCTAACAACAGCATCAAGAGCAACTCTTAGAAAGCAAGCAACATATCTAAGAAAAAATAAAAAGCTTAATGTAACAATAGAAGGTCATGCTGATGAAAGAGGAACAAGAGAGTATAACTTAGCTTTAGGTGAGCGAAGAGCAAATGCAGCTAAAGACTATTTAATGACTTACGGAATTTCAGGAAAAAGAATTACCGTGATAAGCTACGGAAAAGAAAAACCTGTTAATCCAGCGTCAAGTACTCTAGCTTGGTCTCAAAATAGAAGATCAGTAACAGTAAAAGTAAATTAATTTTATTTAAAATTTAAGACCCTTTAATAAATACACTATTAAAGGGTCTTTTTTTTGCCATCTTGTATATTTAAAGATTCATCATGGATTTGATTAAAAAAAATTTCTTAATTTTTTTTATACTTTTATTAGCTTTATCACATTCTTTTCTTAAAGCTGAGGAGGAAGAAGTATTAATCCAAGCAGTCGCTGATCAAATTCAAGTTTTAACTAAAGATTTAAAAACACTAGAAAAAGCAGTCTATCAAAAATCTGACGTTATATCTTTAAATTCTACTTCAATAAATTCTAGTGAGATCAACGAAGATATTTTAACAAAACATCTTTTAAAGCTAAATGAAATAGAAGAACAATTTAGAGAACTTACTAATAAATTTGAAGAAGTTAATTTTAAATTAGATAAATTATCTTCACGTGTTACAAAAATTCAATCAGACAATCAATTAAGATTTTCTGATCTTGAAAATTTAGGTGCTGAAAATAAAAAAAAAAAAACAAAAAAAGTTTTACCAGGATCTAGCCAACCAGCAGACTTTGGTGCAAATCCAGGATATTCTGTTTCTAATTTACCGGAAGAACAACAAACTAGCTCAATTGAAAGTGCTCAAACAGTAATTTTAGAAGAGGCAGAAAAAAGAGAATCTCTGCTGCCAGATAAACCTCCCCAAGAACAATATGAGTTTGCAGTAAGTTTTATGAAAATAGGAGATTATGAAACTGCAGAATTTGCGTTAAAAGAATTTATTGAAAAAAATAAAGATCATGATTTAGCGGGCAACGCTCAATATTGGTACGGCGAGACATTCAGGATAAGACAACTATACTCTGATGCAGCTACAGCTTATTTAGATGGATATCAAAATTATCCTAAAAGTAAAAAAGCTCCAGACAATCTTTTGAAACTTGGTATTACTATGGTTCAACTTGGTGAAAAAGATCAAGGCTGCAAAATGATATCTGGAGTAAAAAAAGAATATCCAAAAGCAACCAAGTCTGTGTTACAAAAAGCTCAGTATGAGCAAAAAAAATTCAAATGTAATTCTTAAGGATTGCTTTAAAAATAACGAAGAGTTATCTCACATTTATTCCTCATTTAAAAAAAAATTAAAATCTTTAAAAAAAAATTTTTTCTTAGTAGCTGTATCAGGTGGACCGGATAGCTTAGCTTTAACGGCTTTATCAAAAGCTTATAGTTATGAAAATAAATGTAAAATTTATTATGTTTTAGTTGATCATAATATTAGAAAAAACTCCTCTAATGAGGCAAAGTCTGTAAAAAGATTATTAAAAAAACATCAAATCAAACTGAATGTTTTAAAAAATACAAAAAAGATAACAAAAAATATTCAAAGTGAAGCAAGAATAATTAGATATGATCTTATTGTAAATTTTTGTAAAAAAAAAAGGATTAAAACAATTCTAACTGCTCACAATCTTGAAGATCAAGTAGAAACATTTTTTATCAGACTGTCTAGAGGTAGTGGTTTACAAGGGCTCTCTTCTATGAAACAAATTTATAAGATTAATGGCAATATAAGCTTAATAAGACCTTTACTAGATTTTAAAAAGAACCAGCTAATAAAAATTTCTAAAATTATCTTTGGTAGGTATTTTAAAGATCCAACAAATAAAAATACTAAATATTTAAGGACTAGAATAAGAAATTTAAAAAAACCACTTGAAATGAGCGGGATAAATTATGATAAAATCTTTCAGTCAATTAAAAATCTAGCATCAAGCCGTGATACTTTAGATTTTTATTTCAACAAAATTTATAAAGATATAATTGTTAAGAAAAAAAACAAAATTTATATGGATCTAAAAAACTTTCACAATATTAACCAAGAAATGAAAGTGATGGTCTTAAAGAAAACAATTAAAGATTTTACCCATTCGTATTATGCGACTAGATCAAAAAAGATTATTAACTTGATCAATCAGATTAAAGAGAAAAAAAATGCAAAGTTCACACTAGGAGGGTGTATTATTCTAAGGGAAAAAAAACATATTATTTTCCAAAAAGAGAATAAAGATTACAGAACTGCATAAAAGTGATATATTTTGTCTTATTTACAACTTATTTCTCTTTAATATACTCTTGTTAAATATAAAATAATGGTTATTTAAATAATATGAATTTTAAGAATTTAGTGATGTGGGCAATTATAGTCTTACTTTCTGTAGGGTTATTTAATATGTTTCAAGATCCTGAAAAGATAAACTCTGAAAAAAATAAGCTTCCTTTCTCAACCTTTATGAGCGAAGTAGATGCAGGAAGAGTAGTTGAAGTTCAAATTCAAGGAAATAATATTTCTGGAGTTTTATCTGATGGAAAAACTTTTAATACTTATTCTCCAAATTATCCCAACTTAGTTGAGAAGTTATCAGAGCAAAACATCAGCATAGTAGCTACTCCGCTGGAAGATAAAATGCCATCACTTTTAGGCATATTACTTTCTTGGTTCCCAATGCTATTACTAATCGGTGTTTGGATTTTCTTTATGCGTCAAATGCAAGGAGGCAAAGGTGGAGCGATGGGTTTTGGTAGATCAAAAGCAAAACTTTTAAATGAAGCCCAAGGTAAAGTCACTTTTAATGATGTTGCAGGAGTTGAAGAGGCAAAAGAAGAAGTTGAAGAAATTGTAGAATTTTTAAAAGATCCAAAAAAATTTAGTAGACTGGGAGGAAAAATACCTAAAGGAGCTTTATTGATAGGCCCTCCAGGAACTGGAAAAACTTTATTAGCAAAAGCTATCGCTGGAGAAGCTAATGTTCCATTCTTTTCTATTTCAGGATCAGACTTTGTGGAAATGTTTGTTGGAGTAGGAGCATCTAGAGTTAGAGATATGTTTGAGCAAGGAAAAAAACATTCTCCTTGTATAATTTTTATAGATGAAATTGATGCAGTAGGAAGAAGTAGAGGAGCAGGACTTGGTGGTGGTAACGATGAAAGAGAGCAAACACTTAACCAACTTTTAGTGGAAATGGATGGGTTTGATACTAATGAAGGTATAATATTAATTGCAGCTACTAATAGACCTGATGTTTTAGATCCAGCATTATTAAGACCAGGTAGATTTGATAGACAAGTCGTTGTTGCAAATCCAGATATTATTGGACGAGAAGCAATTTTAAAAGTTCATGTAAAAAAGATAAATACTGGACCAGATGTCAAACTAAGAACTATTGCAAGAGGTACACCTGGTTTTTCTGGCGCAGACTTAGCAAATTTAATAAATGAGTCAGCTTTGTTAGCTGCAAGAAAAAATAAGAGAGTTGTTACAATGTCAGACATAGAAGAAGCTAAAGATAAGGTAATGATGGGAGCTGAACGAAGGTCTATGGTGATGTCGGAAGATGAAAAAAAATTAACTGCTTATCATGAAGGCGGACATGCTATTGTAGCGTTAAATGAAAAAGCGTCTGATCCAATTCACAAAGCTACAATTATACCTAGGGGCAGAGCTTTAGGCATGGTAATGAGACTTCCTGAAAGAGATCAGCTTTCAGTAACCAGAGAAAAAATGCATTCTGATATAGCAGTTGCTATGGGAGGCAGGATTGCTGAGGAATTAATTTTTGGACATGACAAAGTAACTTCAGGAGCCTCATCTGATATTGACATGGTTACTAAAATGGCAAAAAATATGGTAACAAAATACGGGATGAGCGAAGAACTAGGAACTATTGCATATGGAGAAAACGAAGAAGAAGTATTTTTGGGTAGATCAGTTACAAAACAACAAAATATGTCAGAAGAAACTGCAAAAAAAGTTGACTCTGAAGTGAAGAAAATTGTAGATAAAGGCTATGAAAGAGCAAAAAAAGTTCTTACGGAAAAAATTGACGACCTTCATAAACTAGCGAAAGCTCTTTTAGTATACGAAACCTTATCGGGTGATGAGATAAGAGATTTAATTTTAAAAGATATAAAACCAACGAGATCTTTCAAAGAGGATGATCAGGATGATGGCAAAACATCCTCAGCTCTTGGTTCATTAGGTTTAAAGCCAAAGCCAGCAGTCTAAATAATCATGACAAAATATTACACTAGAGCGTGTAATTTTTATTATGGCATTAACGCAAAACTTCTAATCAAAAAAAAAATAGCTTTACCTTTATGTGGTAATAATAATATTGCCTTTGATAAAGTTGAAGTAATTTCAAGAAAAAATAATAAAATTAAATCAAAAATTCTTAAATTAAAAAAGTTAGATACTTTAAATATTCCCTGTAGGAAAAAAGTAAAGAAAGATCTAAAAAAGATAGTTTTGAAAAGAAAAAATTTTTTGAAAAATGTAAATTTTTTAGAGCCTTCAATAATGGGAATTTTAAATTTAACACCAGATAGTTTTTCTGATGGAGGTAAATTTAATAAACAGAAAAAAGCCAAAAAACATATCTTTAATATGATAAAAGCTGGAGCAAACATAATTGATGTCGGAGGCGAGTCTACTAGACCTGGTTCAAAAACAGTTTTGACGAATATAGAGTGGAGAAGAATTGAAAATATTGTAAAAAATTTTAAAAAAAAACATAAAAAAATATGTTTATCAATAGACACAAGAAAATCAGAAGTAATGATTAAGGCAATTAACTATGGAGCAGATTTAATTAATGACGTTTCAGGCTTTAATTATGACAGACAATCCTTATTGAGGTTAAAAGATTATAACATTGCGAAAGTTCTTCATCATATGCAAGGAACACCTAATACAATGCAAAAGAGTCCAAAATACAAAAATGTTTTATTAGATATTTACGATTTTTTTGAAAAAGGGATAAAAAAAACTGATAATAAAAAAATTGTTATAGATCCCGGTATTGGATTTGGTAAAAATTTGAAACATAATTTGACTTTAATTTCTAAGATATCTTTGTTTCATAGTCTAGGATTTCCTATTTTGGTAGGAACTTCTAGAAAAAGATTTATAAGTCAAATATCAGGAGTTAATGATAGCAAAGAAAGAATCGGAGGAACTATTGCTTCTGTTTTATTTTTATTATCTCAAGGAGTTCAGATTTTTAGAGTACATAACGTCAATGAAGTCAAACAAGGAATTTTAGTATTTAGAAAAATTTTATCAAATTTTAAAAACTAATGAAAAATAAATATTTTGGAACTGATGGGATCCGTGGAATTGTTAATCAAGGTAACATTACTGGTGAAAAATTTTTTAAATTTGGTTTAGCTTCAGGAACATATTTTAAAAATCAAAAAAAATTTAAACAGATTGCCATTATAGCTAAAGATACAAGATTATCAGGATATACCCTAGAACCCGCTCTAGTATCAGGTTTAGTATCTGGAGGTATGCATGTTTTTACGTTAGGGCCTTTACCAACAAATGGACTCGCAATGCTGACAAAATCCATGAAAGCTAATATGGGTATTATGATTACAGCATCTCACAATCCTTATCACGACAATGGTCTTAAACTGTTTGGACCTGATGGCATGAAATTGTCGGATCGAATAGAAAAGAAGATTGAAAAATTAATTGACGCAAAAAATATAACACAACTAACAAATCCTAAATTATTAGGTAGAGTAAAAAGATTAGAAAATGGAAATGATAAATATATTGAAATTTTAAAAAAAAATTTTCCTAAAAATTTTCATTTGAGAGGTACAAAAATAGTTTTGGATTGTGCTAATGGAGCCGGATATAAAGCTGCCCCTAAATTACTAAAAGAACTTGGAGCAAAGGTCATATCTATAGGCGTAAAGCCTAATGGTTTTAATATTAATGACAAATGTGGCTCTATGTACCCTTCTAAAATCAAATCAGCCGTAAAAAAATTTAAAGCTCATGTTGGAATATCATTCGATGGAGATGCAGACAGAATAATTATGTGCGATGAAAAAGGAAAAATAATAGATGGAGATCAAATTATAGCAATGCTTGCACGAAGATGGAAATCAAAAAAGATTTTAAAAGGAGGGGTGATTGGGACATTAATGTCAAACTATGGATTAGAAACTTTTTTAAAAAATGAAAAAATAAAATTTTTTAGATCAAAAGTTGGCGATAGATATGTAAAAGAAAAAATGAAGAAATCAAATTTTAACCTAGGCGGAGAGCAGTCTGGACACATAATTTTGGGGAAATTTGCAACTACTGGAGACGGATTGATGGTAGCTTTAGAAGTTTTATTTTCTTTGAGAAAGAAAAAAAAGGCAAGCGAATTATTAAATGTTTTTAAACCTCTACCTCAAGTCTTGGAAAATATTGTTGTTAAAGACAAAAGTTTAATCGATAAAATAAAGTGCAAAAATGCAATTAAAAAAGCAAATAAAATTATGGGAAATAAAGGAAGGGTCTTAGTTAGAAAATCCGGAACAGAGCCAAAAATAAGAATTATGGCTGAATCATATAATAAAAGTTTAATTTTAAAATGTATTAAAATAATTAAACGATCAATAAAAAATTGAAAACCAAATCTAAAATTTTAATAATAGCAGGGTCTGACTCTTCAGGCGGAGCTGGAATCCAAGCTGACATTAAAACAGTCACTGCTCTTGGTGCTTATGCAATGACAGCAGTTACTGCTGTTACTGTTCAAAATACAAAAGGGGTAAAGGCTGTTTTTCCTATCAAACCCAATAATATAGAAAAACAAATTTTATTTACGTGTAAAGATATAAAACCAAATGGAATAAAAATTGGTATGCTTCATTCATCTCAAGTAATTAAATCTGTCGCAAACGCTTTGAGTCAAGTTAAAGTTTCAAAAATTGTTTTAGATCCTGTTATGGTTGCTAAAGGTGGTGCTAGATTGATTAATCAATCAGCAATTAAAACTTTAAAAGATAAATTGATTAAAAAAGCTTATTTGATAACACCTAATATTCCTGAAGCAGAAGTTTTAACAAAAACAAAAATTAAAACTCTTGAAGATATGATCTATGCCGCTAATATCTTGCTTAAATTTGGTGTTAAGAATGTTTTGTTAAAAGGTGGTCATAGGAAATCACAATACATGGAAGATATTCTTTTAAATAGAAAAGAGATTAAAATCTTTAAAAACAAAAAAATTAAAACTAAAAATACTCATGGAACAGGTTGCACTTTATCAAGTGCTATTGCAACTTTTTTATCATGTGGAAAACCTTTAAAGAAATCCTGTGAGTTAGGAATTAAATATGTTAACCAAGCTATAGGATCTAATCCTAATTATGGAAAAGGAAATGGTCCTGTAAACCATTTAAACTCAATAATAATAAATAAGAAATTTAGATAATGAAAAATGTAGTTGTTGTAGGTTCCCAGTGGGGAGATGAAGGAAAAGGAAAAATAGTTGACTGGTTATCAAGTGAGGCAGATGTTGTTGTTCGTTTCCAAGGCGGTCATAACGCTGGACACACATTGGTAATTGATAAAAAAGTATTTAAATTAAGATTGTTACCTTCTGGCATAGTCAGAGAGGGAAAAATTTCAATTTTAGGTAATGGTGTAGTCATAGATCCTTGGGCTTTATTAGATGAGATTAAAGAAATAAAGAAAGAGGGAATTAATGTAAGTCCGGATAATTTTATGATTTCAGAGTCAGCTTCCTTAATACTTCCGTTTCATCAAGAGATGGATGAAATAAGAGAAGATACTGCTGGAAAAAGTAAAATTGGAACAACAAGACGTGGAATCGGCCCTTGTTATGAGGACAAAGTGGGAAGACGCTCTATTCGGGTAATGGACTTAAGGTCCAAAGAGAATCTTGATAAAAGGTTATCAAATGTACTGCTACATCATAATGCAATAAGAAAAGGTTTAAAAAAGAAAATCTATAAAAAAGATGATCTTAAAAAAAAACTATTAAAAATTGCTCCAGAAATTTTAAAATTTGCACAACCTGTTTGGTTAAAACTAGATGAGTTTAAGAAAGATAGAAAAAAAATATTATTTGAAGGAGCCCAAGGAATACTTTTAGATGTAGATCACGGCACATATCCTTACGTCACTTCATCAAACACTGTGCCAGCGATGGCAGCAACGGGATCTGGATTGGGGCCAAATTCAATTAACTATATTCTAGGAATTACAAAAGCTTATACAACCAGAGTTGGTAGCGGACCATTTCCTACTGAGCTTAAAAATAAAATTGGCGAGAGTTTAGGAAAGAGAGGAAAAGAATTTGGAACGGTAACGGCGAGAAAGAGAAGATGTGGTTGGTTTGATGGTGTTTTAGTTCGCCAAACAATCAAACTAGCAGGTATTAATGGAATTGCATTAACTAAACTAGATGTTTTGGATGAGTTAGATGAAATTAAAATTTGTGTAGAGTATGAGCTTAATGGAAAACAAATAGATTATTTACCGGCTGCTTCTGAAGATCAATTCAACATTAAGCCTATTTATAAAACTTTTCCTGGATGGAAAAGCTCAACTCAAGGCATAAGAAATATTAAAGATTTGCCCGAAAAAGCTAAAAATTATGTATATGCTTTAGAAGATTTTATTGGTGCTAAGGTTTCAAGTATTTCAACGAGCCCAGAGAGAGATGATACAATTTTGATTGAAGATCCTTTTAAAGTTTAGTTTGCAGGAAGTAAATTTTTTGATTTACTGGCATTAATCATTGATTTTTGTAATTTTTCAAAAGCTTTAGTTTCAATTTGTCTTATCCTTTCTCTGCTAATCTTATATTTTTTACTTAATTCTTCTAAAGTTTTAGGATTTTCAGAAAGTCTACGTGCATTAATAATTTCTTTTTCTCTTTCATTTAAAATTTTCATTGCATCATTTAATAGTTCTTTTTTATCATCATATTCTTGTTTTTGAGATACTATTAATTCTTGATCTAGACTTTCATCTATTAACCAGTCCTGCCATTCATCTGTTTCACCACTTTTAATTGGATCATTTAAAGATTTTTCTTGACCCATCATTCTTCTATTCATGTTTACTACCTCTTCTGAGTCCACATCAAGTCTTTTTGAAATTTCATCAACCTGTTCGTCTTTTAAATCACCCTCTTGGCCAGGAGCTATTTGATTTTTTAGTTTCTTTAAGTTGAAAAAAAGTTTTTTTTGAGCGGTAGTTGTACCCATTTTAACAAGACTCCACGATCTTAAAACATATTCTTGTATTGATGCTTTAATCCACCACATCGCATAAGTTGCTAGTCTAAAGCCTTTTTCAGGATCAAATTTTTTTACAGCTTGCATTAAACCTATATTTCCTTCTGATATTAGTTCATTTACAGGCAATCCATATCCACGATAGCCCATAGCAATTTTAGCAACTAATCTTAAATGACTAGTAACTAACTTATGTGCAGACTGTAAATTTCCGTTTTCTCTCCAATTTTTTGCTAACATGTATTCTTCTTCGGCGTCCAACATTGGAAATTTTTTAATTTGAGCTAAATATAATGAAAGACCTTCTACCGATGGCGTAGGTAAATTGCTTATTGTTTTTTTATTACTCATATTTTTGATTTATATATCAGATTTCTTTTTTCAACTACAAAGATTTTTCAAAAAATTCAATAATTTATTGAAATCATTAGGTAGTTCAGACTCAAAATTTACCCATTTATTTTTGGAAGGATGAATAAAACTTAAACTCTTTGCATGAAGGGCTTGACCACTAAGAGCAGAGAGTTTTTTATAAAATTCTTCATTTATCTTCTTAAATTTAATATTTTTTTTACCATACTGAATATCACCCAATAAAGAAGTGCCTTTATATTTCATATGTACTCTTATTTGGTGTGTTCTTCCTGTTTCTAGCTCACATTCAATTAAACTAATCTTTGGAATATCTTTAATATTGAAAACTTTTATAGTTCTATAATTTGTTATCGCTTTTTTACCATTATGATCACTAACCATCATCAATTGTCTATTCTTTTTATTTCTAGAAATTAATGTTTCTATACGACCTGTAAGTGGCCTTACAACTCCCCAAACTAGACATAAATATTTTCTTTTTATAGAATGTTCGCTAAATTGTTTCCCAAGATTAGAGTGAGATAAATTATTTTTTGCAATAACTAGCAAACCGCTAGTTTCTTTATCTATTCTATGAACTATCCCAGGTCTCAACTCCCCATTGATATTAGATAATCTATTTTTGTATTTATAAATTAATGCATTTGCTAAAGTATTTTCGTAATTACCTGCTCCTGGATGCACTACCATTCCTTTTGGCTTATTTACAATTAGAATATCTTTATCTTCAAAACGAATATCCAATTTTATTTTATTGGGCAGTAATTTATCAGATATCTTTATTAACAATTTAATTATTACCTCATCATTAATCTTAACTTTTTTTGCTGGAGAATTTGCTATTTTTTCATTTATTTTTACATTTTTGGACTCAATAATTTTCTTGATACTTGATCTTGTTAAATGATTTATTTTTTCTGATAAGAAAATATCAAGCCTTTTATTATCATTTCTTTTTTTCACTAAGAATTTCATTGAGTTATTCATGATTTAATTTAAATTATAGTCAAATGCGTTCGTAGCTCAACTGGATAGAGCGCCTGACTTCGGATCAGGAGGTTGAGGGTTCAAATCCTTCCGGGCGCACCATAAATTAGATAATCCATTTTTTTAATTTATCTTTATTCTGAAGAATATATTTTGGAAATGATGAGTCAATTTCTACTTTTTTTAAGTTATGACCTCTTTCAAAAATATCTTGTCCTTTTTTAATCTTTAATCTTATATTTTCTTCATTTGAGATATTAGCTTTATTAAACTCTCCATGAGCGAATGATTTTATTTTTTTTGATATATTTTCAGGAGTTTGAAGATAGGCAAAATGCCAGCCTCCATTTTTAATTATTTGTAAGTTTCTGATTTTGTCTATTCTCCAAAAAGGATATCTTTTAAATTTAAGATCTCTCAACCATTGAGGAGACCTAAAGTTTTTTTTTAAGCAAATTTTTGATCCATGCCAGTTATTTTCTTTTAAATTAAAAAAATTTAATTTATACATGAACATCTTTTGAGAAAATACTGCATATTTATTTTTATCATATTCATTTAACTTATTTAGATCTGGTATTTCATCTACATCAGATAAAATAACTAAATCATTATCATTAGCATTTTTCAAACCTTTAATAATTGAATTTCTTTGATATTGTTCTACTAAAGACTCACCTCCTTCATGAGGTTTTTTTATATTTTCAGGAGTATCATCTACAATAATATAATTTATTTTATTCTTGAATTTTTTATATTTATTAATATCGAAATGTAATTTTTTTGACTTACCTTGATGATTAACTGTAGACTCTACTATTACAAATTTATCTACGAATTCATTTAAAATATTTAATCTTAGATCTACTATATGATCTTCGTTAAAATATTGGAAGCAGTCAAAAATTGCCATATACTATTAATTAAAGTATTTGTCTTTTGTTTTCATATAAAGTTCAGAATGTCCTAAACTTAGGATTTTAGAAATTTTTTTTAAAAAATTTATTTGGCCAGATACAAGCATTAAACTTATAAATTCTCTCTCTTTTTCAAGGATTAGTTTCTTTCCAGAATCTAATAAAAAATTTGGGATAAATATCATGTCCATTTCTACAGGGGTTCTAGTAGCGTGTGATCCTATTTTTCTCCAATCAGAGACTATATAACCTAATTTATACAAAAAATCAGTTACTTCTGTCCAAGAAGGAGTATTCTTGTACATAGGAAATATCTGAACTTCGCATTTTATCATTAGAGGTCTATAATTTTCTAAACCTTTAAGAATTTCTAATTCAGCTCCTTGAGTATCAATTTTTAAATAATCTAAAGTATTTATATTTAGTTCTTTAAGACTTGAGTGGATTGTATCACATTCAACCATTTCAGTTTTACTTACTTCAAATAAATGAAAATCTTTTTCCTCAAAACCATAAATTGCTAATGATTTTTTGTCTGGCTCATACATAGAAGAACTTTGAGGGCGCTTGTTAAGAATATAAAGTTTTCTTTTGCCTTTAGAGCTCCAAAGCCCTTTATTAATTGTGTGCTTGCTTTCTTTTCCTTTTAAAGAGTTTTTAAACGGATCAACCAAAATAGACTCGAAGTATTTATTATACTTTTCTGGAAAATATTTATCAGAGTTGAAACCTCCTTGAGCTCCCACGTCAAGACCAATTAATTTTTTATTTTTGAGCAATGCTTCGATACTTGTTTGAAAATTATATTTGTTGTTTGCGTTAATTTTTTTATTATTAAGAAAATTAACTGCTCTTGTATTAGCTTTCAACAATTGCAGTATTTTATGTAAAAATGGTAATATAAGTTTTGTTATACTTGTTTTTATTTTTCTTGGAAACATAAAAAAATTTTATTTTTTTGTAAAAGTTGCTATACCTATTTTTTTACCTTCAATTACAGATGAAGAACAATGTAAATGAGTTCTATCAAAAATCAACATTGAACCAACTTCCCACTTGTAAATTAGTTCTACTTCTAAACCTTTTAAATTATCTATGTTTTCATGTTTTAAATACTTTTCGTGTATTTCTTTATCAAAAGGTGTATCGCCGTATAGCTTTAGATGTTCAGATGATCTTTTGTTTTGTCCATAATTTAAATTTTTTTTTTTTAGTTCTTCGGGGTCTTGAGTAAAACTTGTTGATTGTTCGTAAAATCTGTTTTTAAAAATAACTGTACTCCCTACAGGAGAAAGAGGAATTAAGCTTTGTTTGTATATCTGGCTTTTTGGCTCAAATCCAGCATCCACATGTAAACCAATAGGAGCATGACTTTCCTGTATAAGACCAAAAATGTCTTTACCGTTTTCATCTTGAAGATTATCCATTTTAAAACCACCAATTTCTTTTTCAAGTCTTTCACAAAATAATTTTTCTAATTTTTTATTATAACCTTGGAGCCATCTTTTTTTTATAACATTTTGTTTTTTGTTATGAACTGTGGTTGGAAGATCTTTATATAACTTTAAAAACTCCTCAATTTCATCTTCACTATATAAATTTTTTATAATTTTTGGGGCAGACTCAAGTTTTTTAATTTGTTCAATTTTTTCACGCATAATTTTTATTCACCCATGTTTATTAATGTGCCTCTTTGTTTGGCCCCAGAATATGAAATATAAAAAATTATAACACCAAATATAAAATAAACTATAGATATAGATATTGATTTAATTATGTCAGAGTAGTTAATTATATCATTTATAAGAATATTTCTCATTTCTTCAAATATATGAACAAGCGGAAGTCCTTTAGCAATAATTTGAAGGGAATTAGGTAAAATTTCAATTGGATAGTATATACATCCTAAAGGAGCGAAAAAGAATAAACTTGCCCAAGCAATATTTTCAAATGATGGACCAAACCTTAATAATCCAGATGCTACTAGAAGGCCCAAACTTATTCCAAAGAGATATAAAGCTATCAACAAAAATAGTAATGGCAAACCTAATTCAAAAATTGAAACACCAAACAAGGGTACTGCTAGAATTGAGGCAGGAATTAAACCAATAAGAGTTCTTAAAACTGCTGTTATAGTTAATGAAGTGATGATTTCACTTATTTTAATTGGAGCGATAAATAAATTTGTAAAATTTCTACTCCAAATTTCCTCTAAAAACATCATATTAAAGCTAATACTCGCTCTAAATAAAAAATCGTATAAAATCGCAGCAGTAAGAATTATTCCAACTGTATTGCTATAATACTCTGAACTAAGTGTAAAAAATTTTGAAATGAATCCCCATAAGAAAATTTGTACTGTAGGCCAGTATATTAAATCTAAAACTCTGGGAAATGAATTACTTATCAAATACAAATGCCTTAATCCAAGTGCATAAATTTTGTTAAAGTTCATTTTTACTCCTAGCCAACTTAAGAAAAGTTTCTTCTAGATTATTTCTTCCATGTTTTTTTATTATTTCAGAGCATGTTCCTCTGTCTATAATTTTTCCTTCTTTCATCATTATTATACTATTACAAAGTCTTTCAACTTCATTCATATTGTGAGAGGCCAAAAGAATCGTAACTTGATTCTTTGACCTATATTCTTGAATGTAGCTTCTTATAAAATCACCAATATCAGGGTCTAAACTTGCTGTCGGTTCATCCAAGAGTAAAATTTTTGGTTTGTTAATTAAAGATTTAGCTAAAGATACTCTATTTTTTTGTCCCGAAGATAGCTCACCAGTTTTTTTTCCAAAAAAATTTTTAATATCTAGGTCAACAGATATTTCATTTATTCGGTTACTTAAATTTTCAACTCCATATAACCTTCCATAAACTTCTAAATTTTGTTTAACTGTGAGTTTTTTTGGAAGCTCAACGTAAGGTGAAGCAAAATTTATTTCAGCTAAAATTTCATCTCTTTTGTAAGATTGTAAATTTTGACTATTAATAATTATTTCCCCTTCTGATGGCTCAATTAAACCAAGCATCATACCTATAGAAGTGGTTTTTCCGCATCCATTTGGCCCCAAGAGGCCAACAGTCTTATTTTTTTCAATATCAAAGCTTATCTTATTGACTGCAAAATTATTTTTGAACTTTTTAGTTAGATTTTTAATTTGAATATACATTTAGTTTGAAGCTCTACGCAATCGATCGTTAATTGCTATACCAGGACCATGGTTAGGTATTTTAACTACATAAATTTTTTTAAATCCTTGTTTTTTTATTTTTCTAAAAGTTTTGTATAAATTAGATGCAGCTTCTTTCAAGTCTGAATTTTTACTCAGATTGAAGGAATTTATCTTATTTTTATATTTTTTTCCGATTGTAATTAAAGCACAATTTTTATCTGCCTTTTTTTTATTTAATAGCACAGGAATGCCCGGCGAGTAATGCTTTTTCAACATTCCAGGTCCACTGATTTTTGAACTTTTTTTCATAGCACTAATTTTTAAAAATTTTTTAATAGTTTTAAGCCCAATTATTCCAGGCCTTAAAATTTTTGGTTTTCCGACTAAACTTACTACTGTTGACTCAATTCCAATTTTTGAATTTCCGCTATTTATAATGATCTTAATTTTTTTTTTAAATTCATCTGAAACATCAAAAGCATTCACAGGACTTATTCCGGAAGATAAATTTGCACTAGGCATAGCCAATGGAAAGCTAAGTTTTTTAAGAATTGATCTCGTAATTCTATGGCTGGGGAATCTTATTGCAACTGTACTCAATTTTGCAGTAACAGAAGATTGAATTTTAGATGTATTCTTTTTTTTTAAAACAAAAGTAATAGGCCCAGGACAAAATCTTTTATATAATTTGTAAAAGTCTCGATTAAAAACCACATCTTTATCGGCATCTTTATAATTTAAATAATGTACAATTAATGGATTTTTTTTTGGTCTTTTTTTAAGATCAAATATTCTTTTCACAGCTATTTTTGAATAAGCGTTTCCACCTAATCCATAAACAGTTTCTGTAGGCAACCCGACCACATTTCCTTTTTTCAAATTGACAATAGATTTGTTAAGTGTTTTTTTGTTAAAAGAAAATATATTTGAATAGATATTTTTCATAATGTTATTATTATAAGACCAATGAAAAAGGAAAATATTCTAGCTGAAGTTAAAAGTAAATCATTAAAAGAGGTTAGAGATGAAATTAATGATATTTTAAATAAACTTGAAAACAAAGAGCTAGATTTAGCAGGTTCGCTTGATGATTATAAAAGATTGATCCAACTAAATAGACATATCGACTTACTATTTAAAAAAAAGGTTAAAGAAATTTACTCAACTACAAAAAAGATAAAAAAAAATGATAAAAAATAGACTAATAAAAAATTCAAAAAAAATTGATAAATTTTTGATTAATTATTTAAAAAAGCAAGATATGTCTTCACTAATGTATCCAATGAAATATGGAGTCATATCGGGTGGGAAAAAAATAAGATCTACAGTTATATTTAGTGCAGGCAAAATATTTAATTTAAATCAAAAAAAATTAATTAATATTTGTGCTGCTGTAGAGTGCATTCATTCATACTCTTTAATTCACGATGATCTTCCATGCATGGATAATGATTCAATAAGGAGAGGAAAACCATCGACCCATATAAAATTTGGAGAAGCATCAGCTGTATTAGCAGGTAATTCTTTATTAACTTTGGCATTTGAGATTATTGCTGATAATAATTATTTTATAAATCCAAAATTAAAAAATGAAATTATAAAATCATTAGCATTTTGTTCAGGTCATACAGGAATAGCAGGAGGTCAAGAACTTGATCTTAAATTTGAAAATAAGAAAAAAAATTTAAAAAATATCATAATTATGCAAAAGAAAAAAACAGGAAAATTATTTAATTTTTGTCTTTATGCTGTAGGAGTATTAGCAAAAAGAAATAATAAGGAAAAAAAGTTTTTAAGTAATTTAGGTGAACAAATTGGACTTTTATTTCAGTTTGCAGATGATTTTTTAGATATCAAAGGATCAAGAGAATTAGTTGGTAAACCAATTAAAAAAGATAATAAAAAAGGAAAATCAACATTAATTAATTTAATGGGATATGAAAAAGCTCATGATTATGCAAATAATTTGAAGAAAAAGATATTGCTTAAATTAAAAAAACATGGAAAAAAAGCTAAAGATCTAACAGATACAATAGAATTTATACTAGGTAGAAATTTTTAATGACTAGACTAATCAGACAAATAAATTTTCCTGCAGATTTAAGAAAGTTCAATAAGGATCAACTTAAACAGATCTCAGATGAATTAAGAGAAGAGTTGATCGACGTGGTTTCTGAAACTGGTGGACATCTCGGGGCTGGTTTAGGCGTTGTAGAGTTAACAGTAGCTTTACATTATGTTTTTGATACTCCTAAAGACAAATTAGTTTGGGATGTAAGTCATCAAACATATCCACACAAAATTATTACTGGAAGAAAAGATAGAATTAAGACTCTTAGAAAAGGAGGTGGTTTATCAGGATTTACCAAAAGATCTGAAAGCGAGTATGATCCGTTTGGTGCAGCCCATAGTTCAACTTCAATTTCATCTACCTTAGGTATGGCCGTAGCCAAAAAATTATCAAATAATAATAATAATGTAGTCGCAGTCATAGGTGACGGAGCTATGAGCGCTGGTATGGCTTACGAAGCTATGAATAACGCTGGTGCTTTAAAGTCTAAACTTATTGTAGTTTTAAATGACAATGATATGTCCATAGCAAAACCTGTAGGTGCTATGAGTAAGTACCTAGCAAAACTTTTGTCAGGTAAATTATATTTTAGTTTTAGAGAAACGGTAAAAATGGTTATTTCTGCTTTTTCAAAAAGGTTTAGTCAAAAAGCAGGTAAGGCGGAAGACTTATTGAGAGGTATAGTGACGGGAGGAACTTTATTTAGTGAATTAGGTTTTTATTATATTGGTCCAGTTGATGGACATGATGTAGATAATTTGGTGGAAATATTTGAAAATGTTAAGAATTCGAATCATCAAGGACCAGTGTTAATCCATGTTAGAACTCAAAAAGGAAAAGGCTATAAACCAGCTGAAGAGTCTGGTGATAAATACCATGGAGTTTCTAAATTTGATATTGCTACAGGCGAGCAGAAAAAATCTAAATCTAACGCTCCTTCATATACAAAAGTTTTTGCTGAAACTTTAATTAAACACGCAGAGCAAGATACTAAAATCATTGGAATTACCGGAGCAATGCCTTCAGGAACTGGCTTAAATTTGTTTGAAAAAAAATTTCCTGATCGAACCTTTGATGTAGGAATAGCTGAACAGCATGCCGTAACTTTTGCAGCTGGTCTTGCAACAGAGGGGTACAAGCCTTATGCTGCAATTTATTCTACTTTTCTTCAAAGGGCTTATGATCAAGTTGTCCACGATGTTGCTATTCAGTCATTACCTGTAAGGTTTGCAATAGATAGAGCTGGACTTGTCGGCGCTGACGGACCAACACATGCTGGATCATTTGATATTACTTACTTATCCACTTTACCTAATTTTGTTGTTATGGCTGCTAGCGATGAGTCTGAATTAGTAAAAATGATTAATACTTCAGTTCATATAAATGATAGACCTTCAGCATTTAGATATCCAAGAGGTAATGGAGTAGGAATTGAAATGCCTTCAATAACTGAAATTTTAGAAATTGGAAAAGGCAGAATTATTAAAGAAGGTAAAAAGGTTGCAATTTTAAATTTTGGAACAAGATTAGAAGAATGCAAGAAAGCATCCGAGATATTATTAAAAAAAGGGATAGATATTACGATTATGGATTTAAGATTTGCTAAACCTTTAGACGAAAAATTAATTATGGAGGCTGCAAACAATCATGAAGTTTTAATTTCAATTGAAGAAGGTTCAATTGGTGGATTTGGTTCCCATGTTATGCAATTTTTATCTGATAGAGGAGTATTTGATAAGGGATTGAAATTTAGATCAATGATTTTACCTGATTTATTTATTGATCAAGATACTCCAGAAAAAATGTATGAGAAAGCAGGTTTAGATAGTTTATCAATTGCTAATAAAATTCAAGAAACTTTAAATTCAAATATTGTTTTAGCTAAAAATAAAAGTAAAATTTCTAACTAACCACATTGTGCTCGATGCATTAATAAATGATCGAGGATAACACAACTCATCATTGCTTCACCTATAGGAACCGCTCTAATTCCCACACAAGGATCGTGTCTTCCTTTAACGGAAATTTTTGTGTTTTTACCTTTTTTATCTATAGTTTCTCTACTAGTTAAAATTGAAGAAGTTGGTTTAACCGCGAAAGATGCAACAATATCTTGACCAGAAGATATTCCACCTAAAATTCCACCTGCATGATTAGTTTTAAATTTAATTTTGCCAGAACTTTTTCTTATTTCATCAGAGTTTTCTTCACCGCTTAAAAAAGCTGCATTCATACCTGATCCAATATTAACTCCTTTAACTGCGTTTATGCTCATAAGAGCAGCAGCAATATCAGTGTCTAATTTTGAATAAATAGGAGCTCCCAAACCAACTGGAATTCCAGAAGCTCTTAATTCTATTACTGCTCCACAAGAAGAACCTGCTTTTCTCACTGCCAGAAGATATTTTTCCCATAGTCTTACAGACTGTTTATCAGGACAGAAAAAAGGATTTTTTCTTATTTCAGAATTTTTCCAATTTTGTTTATCACAAGACATTAATCCTAATTGGGTCACAGCTCCAATTATATTAAATTTGATACCTATAATTTTTTTTAAAACTATTTTAGCCACAGCTCCAGCTGCTACTCTGCAAGCCGTTTCTCTTGCAGATTGTCTTCCACCACCTCTAAAGTCTCTAATTCCATATTTCTTAAAATAAGTATAATCAGCATGTCCAGGTCTGAATTTGTTTTTAATCGTTTCGTAATCTCTAGATCTTTTATCTTCATTGTGAATTATAATAGAAATTGGTGTTCCAGTCGTCTTACCCTCAAATATTCCAGAGAGAATATTCACTTTGTCGGATTCTTTTCTTTGAGTAGTAAATTTGGATTGTCCAGGTCTTCTTCTATCCATATCTTTTTGTATATCTTTTTCAGATATGGAGATATTGGGAGGACAACCGTCAATTACACAGCCAATTGCAGGACCATGGGACTCTCCCCATGTAGTAAATCTAAATATTTTTCCAAAAGTATTAAAAGACATAGTTATTTAATGTATAAATTATTTTATAGAATATATGAATCAAAAAAATGGCAAAAATTCACTTGGAATAGATAGCTGCTTTGAAGAAGCAGCTAATCCCATTGATTTGTTCAAAAAATGGTTTTCTGTAGCTGAGAAAAAGGAAATAAACGATCCAAACGCTGTTGCAGTGGCATCATCTGATAAAAACAATCAACCTAATGTAAGAATGGTATTACTTAAAGGTTTAAGTGAAAAGGGATTTGTTTTTTATACAAATTTTAATAGCAAAAAAGGAGATGAGTTAAAAAATAATCAGAAAGCTTCAATGTGTTTTCACTGGAAAAGTTTAAGAAGGCAGGTAAGAATTTTAGGTAAAGTCGAAGAGGTAACATCTAAAGAAGCTGATGATTATTATAATTCAAGACCTTACAAGAATAAAATTAGTGCGTGGGCTTCATCACAATCTCAAGTGTTAGACAAGAGAGAGACTTTTTTAAAAAAATTAAAAGAATTTGAAAAAAAGTATCCAGTTGAAAACAATGTTCCAAGACCACCTCATTGGTCTGGTTGGAGATTGCTACCAACTGAAATTGAATTTTGGGCAGATGGAGAAGGTAGAATTCATGAAAGATTGAATTATAAAAAATCTAATGATAAATGGATAAAAGAACTCCTTTATCCTTAAAAAGATCTATTAAGACTGAAGCTAGTCAAATTTTGCAATATTTTTTTTTCTTCACTATCAGGAAAGATTCCTAAAGAGTCATGAGATACGTTAACAAAGTATTCTGCTCTTTTTAAACTTGCTTCAATTGCTTTATATTTATAAATTAAGGCTAAAGTTTCACTAAAATCATCTTCATTTCTTTTTTCTTTTTTTAAGATTTCAGATAAAAAACTTCTTTCTTCTTTATTTCCTTTTTGAAACACAATAATTAATGGAAGAGTTACTTTTCCTTCGAAAAAATCTTTACCAATTTCTTTTCCGAAGAATTTATCTTTTCCATAATAGTCAAGAGCATCGTCTGCTATTTGAAAAGCAAGACCAAGATTTTTTCCATAAGACTCAAGAGATTTTTTTTCTTTCTCATTACATTTTGCAAGACACGCCCCTGTTTTTGTTGCAGCAGAAAAAAGTGATGCTGTTTTTAAATTAATAATATTTATATATGTATCTTCTAGAAGATCGGCTTCCCCTTTATGTTGAAGTTGTAAAACTTCACCCTGTGCAATTTTTGCTGAAGCAGAAGATAGTAGTTTTAAAACTTCCAAATCTCCATCATCAACCATAATTTCAAAACATCTGCTTAAAAGATAATCACCAACTAATATAGAAGATTGATTTCCCCAAATAGAATTTGTAGTTTTAACTCCTCTTCGTAAAGAACTTTCATCAATTACATCATCATGTAGTAGCGTTGCAGAATGAATAAGTTCTACACAAGCAGCCAAATTAATGTCTCGATCTCCCAATTCGTATCCAGATAATTTTGCAGACCCTAAAGTAAGAAGTGCTCTTAGTCTTTTGCCACCAGATCTCAGATGATGTTCACTCATTTTATCAATTAAGCTTACATCGCTCTTTAATTTAAGCTCTACTAAATTTTCTACTTTTTCAAGCTTATCTACTAATAGATTTTTAAGCTCCAAGTAGGCTGAATTAGCAGATTTTTTTAGAGGTATTACTGATCCCATATCAGTTAATTATAATTGATTTTTATGATAATAAATTTTTAAATCAAACCCTGGTGACGCACCCACAATTCAACTAGAAGTAGCGTAATAAAATAATTAAAATTTAAATTATTACTGTTATAAGAATAATTGTAACGATCATAAAAATATGTTTTCAATTTTCAAAAAAAAGACTGTTGTTCCTCATGTAAGATTAACAGGTATTATTGGTTCAGCAGGTCGATTTAAACAAGGCATGGAATTGGCCAATCAAAGAGATATCTTAAAAAAAGCTTTTTCAGTCAAGAAAATCTCTCATGTGGCCATCTCAATAAATTCTCCTGGAGGATCGCCAGTTCAATCTCATTTAATTTATAGCTACATAAGGGAGCTAGCTGATAAAAAAAAAGTAAAAGTCTTAATTTTTGCAGAAGATGTTGCTGCCTCTGGAGGCTATTTCATAGCTTGTGCAGGAGACGAAATATTTGCTAATTCAAGTTCAATAATTGGGTCAATTGGAGTTATATCTGCTTCTTTTGGATTTAAAGACTTGATTCAAAAGATTGGAGTTCAAAGAAGAGTTTATACTGCAGGGAAAAATAAAAGCACTTTAGATCCATTTGTTGAGGAAAAAGAAGAAGATGTAAAGAGATTGAAAAATATTCAATTAGAGCTACATGCTGATTTTATAAAAGTTGTTGAGACTAGCCGGGGATCAAAATTGAAAGATCCAGAAAAAAATAATATTTTTACAGGAGAATTTTGGACAGGTAAATCTGCTTTAAAATTAGGTTTAATTGATGGCATTGGAAACGCTGATCAAGTTCTAAAAGAAAAATTTGGAGATAAAGTTATCATTAAAAACTTTGAAAAGAGAAAAGGATTTTTAGCAAAGAAACTTTCATCATCAATCTTAGATCCTTTTGATAAAGTAATAAGTAATTTAGAAGAGAAATCTATGTGGCAAAAATTTGGTTTATAAATGCCAACTAAAAAAAAAATAAAATCCTTATCCTTCCAAGAAATCATCATGAATTTACAAAAGTTTTGGGGAAAGTATGGTTGTATAATTTTACAACCTTACGATATAGAAGTTGGCGCAGGAACTTTTCATCCAGCAACCACCTTAAGATCTTTAGGACCCAAACCATGGAAAGCAGCTTATGTGCAACCTTCAAGAAGACCAACAGATGGAAGATATGGAGAAAATCCGAATAGATTACAACACTATTATCAGTATCAAGTTATAATTAAACCTTCACCTGATAACATTAAACAAACATATCTGAAAAGTTTATCTGCAATAGGCATTGATGTTAAAAATCATGACATCCGTTTCGTCGAAGATGATTGGGAAAGTCCAACATTAGGCGCAGCAGGATTAGGCTGGGAAGTATGGTGTGACGGTATGGAAATAACACAATTTACTTATTTTCAACAAATGACAGGATTAGAATGCAAGCCTGTTCCAGTTGAGATGACATATGGTTTAGAAAGATTATGTATGTTTGTCCAAGGAAAAAAAAATGTGTTCGACCTTGATTGGAATAACGAAGGAGTAAAATATAAGGATGTATTTTTTCAAGCAGAAAAAGAATTTTCTGCATATAATTTTGAATTTGCTAACACAGAAACTTTATTAAAAAACTTCGAGTCAACAGAGAATGAATGTAAATCATTATTAGATAAAAAACTTTCTTTACCAGCTTACGATCAGTGTTTAAAAGCAAGTCATATTTTTAATTTACTTGATGCCAGAGGAGTTATTGGCGTTGCAGAAAGAACTGGTTACATTAATAGAATAAGAGAACTCTCAAAAGGATGTGGAGCACTTTGGCTGAGTACACAAATTTAATAAATTATGTCTGAACTTTTGCTTGAACTTTATAGCGAAGAAATACCACCTCAACTTCAAATAAATGCTAGAACTCAGCTAAAACAACAATTAGAAAAATCTCTTGAAGAGGAAGGAATTCATTACAAAGAATGTTTTGAATATTCAAGTCCAACAAGATTAAGTGTTTATATTAAAGGACTACCTGAAAAGATTAAAATCAAAACAAAAGAAATAAAAGGACCAAAAGTCGGGGTACCAGAAAATATTCTACAAAGTTTTACTAACTCTCACAATGTTTCTGAAAGAGACTTATTTAAAAAAAAGACAGAGAAAGGTGAATTCTACTTTATAAAAATACCAGAAAAATTTTTTTTAGTAGAGGATTTGTTGATTGATATTTTGCCAAAAGTTATTTCCACTATTAATTGGAAAAAATCGATGAAGTGGTCAACAAATGACTTGATGTGGGGTAGGCCACTCAGAGCAATATTTGCTATATATAATGGTAAAAAATTACCTTTTAAATTTCAACATTTAGAAACGACAGATAGTATTATAATCGAACAAGATTTAATTACAAAATCTCAAAAGATTAAAAGTTATAAAGAGTACTTTTCATTTCTAAAAAGCAATAAAATTGTATTAGATCAAAATGAAAGACAAAAAATAATATTAAAAAAATTTAATTCAGTTTCAAAATCAAAAAACTATAAAGAACAATATAATTTACGACTTTTAGAGGAAGTTGTGAATATTGTAGAAAACCCTAATGTATTATTAATTAATTTTGATAAAGAGTACTTAAAAATTCCTGAAGAAATAATTATTTCTACACTTGAAAAACATCAAAGATATTTTCCTATATTCGATAATCGAGAACGATTAACAAATTATTTTTTTGTTGTTGCTAATAAAAAAGATGAAAAAAGACTTATCACAGCAGGAAATAAAAGAGTTGTTGAAGCAAGACTAGCCGATGCCAAATTCTTTTGGGAAAAAGACAGATCTAAGAATCTTATAAAACAAATAGCTAACCTTAAAACGATTACTTTTTATGAAAAAATTGGAACTATTTATGATAAAACTCAAAGAATTAGAAACTTAGCTGCATTACTTTCAGATGAATTAAATATAAATAAAGAAAAAATTCAGGTGGCTGCATCCATCTCAAAATCTGATTTATGTTCGGATTTAGTAGGCGAATATCCAGAATTACAAGGTGTGATGGGAAAATATTTTGCGCTATCACAAGGTTTCGAAGAGGATGTTGCAAACTCTATAAGCGAACATTATCTTCCTGTAGGATTAACTTCTCCTATTCCCAAGAAACCTTTTAGTTATTCAATTGCTATCGTAGATAAGCTAGATAGTCTCGTAGGTTTTTTTCTTATAAATGAAAAACCAACTAGTTCAAAGGACCCTTTTGCTCTCAGAAGGTCAGCGATAGGTTTATTAAGAATCATCATTGAAAACAAATTGTCAATTAGAATAAGAGATCTTATAAATTATGGAATCAAACTTTATGAAGAACAAGGAGTTGAAATTAAAAATCAAAATACAGAAATAGAAGTATTAGATTTTTTAAAAGAGAGAATGAGAAATATTCTAAAATTAAAAAATGTAAAAATTGATATTATTGAAGCTTCTATTAGCTCTCATAATGGTGATAACTTTTTAGATCTTTATAAGAAGAATCTTCTGATGAACAAATATATTAACAAAGATGTTGGAATAAATGCTATCAGTTCATATAAAAGAGCTTCTAATATTACTGATAAAGTTGAGAAAGAAATTACTGGTAGGCCAGACGCTGTACTTTTTAGGACTGAGGAAGAAAAAATACTATTTGAGAAAATTAATGAAATACGAAAAGCTTTTACATTGAAAGAAAGCAATAAAGATTATGAAAATTTATTAATTAGGCTATCAGAAACAAAACAATTTACAGATAATTTTTTTGACAATGTGGTTGTAAATGATGAGAATCAAGATATTAAGAATAATAGATTAGAATTATTAAAAATGTTTTGTAATACATTTAATAATTTTATTAATTTTTCTAAATTAGAAGGTATTTGATGGCAAAGGTAATATTTAGTTTTGATGATAAATCAACAAGAAAACTAAAAAATAAAAAATATATATTAGGCGGCAAGGGAGCAAACCTTGGTGAAATGGGGAGATTAGGCTTACCAGTCCCACCAGGTTTTACCATATCTACTAATGTATGTGATATTTTTTACAAAAATAAAAAAAAATTACCTAATAAAATAATTAAAAATATTGAAGAAGAATTAAAACAAATTGAAAAAAAAACTAAAAAGAAATTTGGTGATTTAAAAAATCCATTACTTGTTTCAGTAAGATCTGGGGCGCGAGTTTCAATGCCGGGCATGATGGATACAATATTAAACCTTGGTCTTAATGATAAAACAGTAGAAGCTTTAAGTAAAAAAACATCAAACGGCCGATTTGCGAAAGATAGTTATAGAAGATTTATTCAAATGTATAGCAATGTCGTTCTAGGTATTGAGGGGCATTTATTCGAGGAATTAATTGACAATTATAAACTTACTAAAGGAGTTCTGTTAGATACAGATCTTGATGAAAGTGATTGGGACGGATTAATTAAAAATTTTAAAGAATTAGTAAAAAAAGAAAAAAAAATTAAATTTCCTCAAGATGTTAAACAACAACTTTATGGAGCCATTAATGCAGTATTTTTATCTTGGGAAAGTCAAAGAGCTAAAACTTATAGAAAGTTAAATCAAATTCCAGATGATTGGGGGACAGCAGTAAACGTTCAAGCCATGGTTTTTGGAAACATGGGAAAAGATTGTTCTACTGGAGTAGCTTTTACTCGAAACCCTTCAACAGGAGAAAAATTATTCTTTGGTGAATTTTTAATTAATGCCCAAGGAGAAGATGTAGTTGCTGGAACAAGAACACCTCAGTACATTACAAAAAAAGCAAAAATAGACTCAGGGTCAAAAGAACTTTCAATGGAAGAAGTTATGCCTCAAGTTTACAAACAACTTGCAAAAGTTTTTATCAAACTAGAAAAACACTATCGAGACATGCAAGATATTGAGTTTACTGTTGAAAATAAAAAATTATGGATGCTACAGACAAGATCTGGAAAAAGAACAGCAAAAGCAGCAATTAAAATTGCGGTAGACATGGTTAAAGAAAAACTTATTTCAAAAAAAGAAGCAATACTAAGAATTGATCCAAATACACTTGATACCTTATTACATCCAACTTTAGATGAAAAAGTTAAAAAGGAAATTATTGCATCCGGCTTGCCTGCATCACCAGGTGCTGCAAGTGGAAAAGTTGTTTTCACCGCAGACGAAGCTGAAAGACTTAATGGAATGATGCAAGATACAATATTAGTTAGGTTAGAAACTTCTCCAGAAGATATTCACGGTATGCATGCTGCAAAAGGAATTTTAACAGCACGAGGTGGAATGACAAGCCATGCTGCTGTAGTTGCTAGAGGCATGGGAAGGCCTTGCGTATCTGGTTCAAGCGAAATTACAATTGATTATGAAACAAAACAATTTAAAGCAGGCAACGAGATTATAAAAGAAGGTGACGTCATAACTATTGATGGAGGAAGTGGAAAAATTATGAAAGGCTTGGTTCCAACAGTTCAGCCTGAAATATCAGGTTATTTTTCTACAATTATGAAATGGGCTGATGAATTTAGAAAATTAAGAGTTAGAACCAACGCAGAAACAGAAGCTGATAGTAAGACAGCGAGAGAATTTGGCGCTGAAGGCATCGGTCTTTGTAGAACAGAGCATATGTTTTTTGACGAAGAAAGAATTTTATCAGTAAGACAAATGATTTTATCTAGATCTATAGAGGATAGAAATCATGCGCTGTTAAAACTTTTACCTCATCAAAAAGATGATTTTAAAAAAATATTTAAAGTTATGTCTGGTTTGCCCGTGACAGTAAGATTGCTAGACCCACCTTTGCATGAGTTTTTACCTAAAGCGGAAAAAGATATAGAAGAAGTTGCGCGATCTTTAAATTTATCATCTAAAGAAATTAAAGATAGAATTGCAGAACTTCACGAAGAAAATCCAATGTTAGGCCATAGAGGATGTAGACTTGGAATTTCATTTCCGGAAATTTATGAAATGCAGTGCGAAGCTATTTTTGAAGCATTAGTTGAGCTAAAGAAAGAAAAAACAAAAGCAGCGTTTGTTGAAATAATGATACCATTAGTATCAACAGACACAGAATTAAAAATCTTAAGAGCTTTAGTAAAAAGAATAGCTAAAAAAATTGAGTTAAAAAATAAAACTAAATTAGACTATATCGTTGGCACAATGATAGAGCTACCAAGAGCTGCTTTACAAGCTAAATCAATTTCAAAACACGCAGATTTCTTTAGTTTTGGAACTAACGATTTAACACAAACTACTTTAGGTATAAGCCGTGATGACTCGGGTAAATTTTTAAATGATTATATTGATAATAAAATTTTCGAAATTGATCCATTTGTAAGCATTGATCAAAGTGGAGTAGGTGAGCTTGTTGAACTAGCTTCTTCTAGAGGAAGAAAAGCAAATAAAAAACTTAAATTAGGAATTTGCGGCGAACATGGGGGAGATCCAAAGAGTATTGAGTTTTGTTCTAGAACAGGTTTGAATTATGTTTCTTGTTCACCATTCAGAGTTCCTGTTGCAAGATTAGCTGCTGCTCAAGCTGAATTAAGAAGATAATTCTAAACTAACATCAAAAGATTTGGCGCTATGTGTTATAGCTCCTACCGATATTCTATTAATTCCTGTGTCTGAAATTTTCTTAATATTTTTAAGAGTAGCATTGCCAGAATATTCAGTTTCATATTTATTTTTGCAAATTTTTAAACATTTTTTTAATTGTTTTGGGCTCATATTATCGAATAAAATTCTTTTAAATTTTATATCTAAAACTTGATTTAATTGTTTTAAGTTTTCTATTTCAACAGTAATGATTTTTTTAGTTTTGATAGCTTTTTTGATTAATTTTTTTAAATTATTTTCAGCGTTTATATGATTATCTTTAATTAATATTTCATCACTTAAATTGTAGCGATGATTATATCCTCCACCTTTTTTTACAGCATATTTTTCTAATAATCTGAGATTTGGTGTAGTTTTTCGAGTACAGCATATTTTAGTTTTTTTATTTACTTTTTTTACATATTGATTGGTTAAAGTAGCTATACCTGAAGCATGATTTAAAAAATTTAAAGCAGTTCTTTCTGCAATTAAAATTGTTTTTGTTTTAGCTTTTATTTCTGCAATAACTTTATTTTTTTTAATCTTTTTTCCATCTTTTATTTTTGCTTTAAAACTTGCTTCTTTGCCGATTAATTTGAAAGCTGCTTTACAAAAGTCTAGTCCGGCAATCACTCCATTTTGTTTTGCAATAATTTTCGCTTTTGATTTCTTATTTCTAAAACTAATTAAATTGGTTGTGATATCACCTCTAGGCTTTAAGTCTTCATCTAAGGCTTTTTTAACGACAGAATTAATATATTTTTGATTTAATTTTTGCACTGATCTAACGACCAATTTCAGTCATTCTAATTACAGATTTTCGAGCAGCTTCTATAGTTTTATCATCCAATAATATTTCGTTTGTTTCATTTTCTAAACAATCTAAAATTTTCACTAGGTCTATTTTCTTCATGTAAGGACATAAATTACAAGGTTTAATAAATGATACGTTTGGATTGTCAGCTTCAACGTTATCACTCATAGAACATTCTGTAACAAGCATAACTTTTTTAGGTTGATTATCTTTTACATATTTTACCATACCTGATGTAGATCCAGCAAAGTCAGAAGCTTTAATAACATCTGGAGGACATTCTGGGTGTGCAATAACTTTTATCCCTGGATTTTGTGATTTAATATCTTCTATTTCTTTTCCTGTAAATTGTTCATGAACTATACAAGTTCCTTTCCATGAAATGATTTTAACTTTAGTATTTTTTGAAACATAATCTGCTAGATACTGATCAGGCAGAAAAATAACTTTATCAACATTAAGCGACTCAACAACTTTTACAGCATTAGCAGATGTACAACATACATCTGTTTCAGCTTTAACATCAGCTGATGTGTTTACATAAGACACAACTGGAACACCTGGATATTTTTCTTTTAATAATCTCACATCTTTTCCAGTAATAGAACTTGCTAAAGAGCAACCAGCTTGCATATCTGGTAAATAGACTTTTTTAGCTGGGCTCATTAATTTTGCTGTTTCTGCCATAAAATGAACTCCACATAGAATAATCTTTTCCGCAGATGTTTTAGAAGCTTCAACTGCTAAAGCAAGTGAGTCAGCAGCAATATCTGCCACCCCATGATAAATTTCGGGTGTCTGATAATTATGGGCAAGAATAATTGCATTTTTTTCTTTTTTTAATTTATTAATTTTTTCAATCAATGGAGCATGAATTTTCCATTCAGCATCAGGTATAAATTTAGAGATTTTTTTATAAATCTCTTTGGAACTTGGCAAACTTTGTTGTTGCGCAGACATACTTATTCTAATCTATCAACTTGAACTAAAATTGTCATTCATTTATTGTCGCATAATATATGCGGTCGTGCTGAAATTGGTAGACAGGCACGCTTGAGGGGCGTGTGGGTTTCCCGTGAGAGTTCGAGTCTCTCCGACCGCACCAAAAAATATGCAGTATTTCTTTGCTCCTATACTTTTTTTGATTATATTCATACTTATCTTGATGTTGGCCTGAGTTGACCACACCAAAAAAAAAGGAGAAAATATGGAATTTTTCCATAAGCATAAAAAGATTATATTAATTGTTTTAATAGTTTTATTTATTGAATTGAGTGGTTACGGAATTCTTGCTTCTTTATCTAGACTTTTAAATGCTCTATAAATTTTAATGACAGGCTTCGTTAAATTTTTTTAACCTCCAGTAATTATATGGCCATGGGGTCAAGAAACCAGCTGTTAACATAAAAGGTATTACCCACCAAGTTAATCTTGCTTCACCTACTAAAAGATAATCCACTAAATTCATTGCAATTTCCATACTTATCATTGAAATGAAACTCATTCCAAAAGCTGTTTTTAAAGCTTCTGCAAATTTAAATTTTTGTTTCATAAGAACAATTGTTTCAAGAATAATACTAGTAATTAATCCATTGATGATTGCCAAAATCATTATCCCCATTACTGCAAAAGGTATTTTAGTTAATTGAAAAAATAAAATAGTACCAAAGTCTCCAATTGAACATCCCAGCAAGCACCATAGGGTATTCTTAGCGCTTAAATTCCAAGTGTGTTTACAAGACCAATTAAAATTTTTATTATTGTTTTTCAAGAAATTATCTCAACATTAGTACTATTAATTGTTAGTTTTTTATCTTTAAACTCAGAAAACTCTGGATCAAATAGCTTAATAAGTGCAAAAGGATAAGGTTTATCAATCAAGATTCTTCCTACTATACTATCGTTGTATTTAATTTCATCTCCAATTTTTACATTTTTATCTGTTTTAATAGACATTAATTGTCTTCTGATTTTATTTTTTAATTTCATTCTAGCGGTATTTTCTTGCCCGACATAACAACCTTTTTTAAAATCAATTGCATTTAATTTTTCAAAATTTATTTCAAGTCCAAATAATTGATTTTGCAAATTGTTTAAACCCTCAACTGGAATTCCTTTAAGGAATGCCTTTTCAAGATAAGACTTATTTTCTACGATCTTTAAATTTAGCTTTTTTATTGTTAAATAAAGTTTTTCTAAAGGAGATATTATTCTAGCCCCTAAATCACTATCTCTAGGATCAACAAAAATTGGACTTTCTCTAAATTCAAAGGTTGCTTCTTGTTTATTCAACTTTTTTTGTATTATTTTGAAATTTTCAAAATTCATTATTCCCACAACATACTTAGTGGACAAATCTTCTATATCTACTTTTGATGTAAGTTTATATTTTGACAAATTATTAATAAGTTCTTTAGAAGAGCTACCTTCACAATCTAATAAATAACCTTCTTGATTTTTAATTACAAAAAAATCAAACAGATATTTTCCTTGGGGACTTAATAATGCTGCGAAGATAGAATTAGAATTAGATACTTTATGTATATCATTAGTAATTATATTTTGTAGATAATCCTTCGCATCTTCTCCAGTAATGGATATTAATCCTCTATTTTCTAAAATAATAATCTGGTCTTTTTCCATTTTAATAGAGTATATAGTATAATAATTTTTTAAAATATGTCTGATAATTATAGTCTCATCATAAAAAATGGATCTTGCTATATTAACGGTAAATTAACCAAGGTAGATTTAGGTTTATCGGGTGATAAAATTAAAAAAATTGGCAAAATAGAATTAAATAGTTCAAAGGTTTTTGACGCAACAGATAAAGTGGTTCTTCCAGGAATAATAGATACTCAAGTTCATTTTAGAGAACCAGGCTCAACTAATGCTGAAGATTTAGAAAGTGGCAGTAGAGCCGCAGTATTGGGTGGTGTGACTTCTTTATTTGAGATGCCAAATACAAATCCACCAACATCTAATTTAGTTGAGTTTGAGAAAAAACTTCAATTAGCAAAAGATAGAATGCATAGTAATTATGCTTTTTATTTTGGAGCTACTCCTGAAAATACGGATCAATTATCTCAACTTAAAAATTTAAAAGGCTGTTGTGGAGTTAAACTTTTTGCAGGTTCTTCAACAGGAAATTTATTAGTTGATAAAGAAAAAGATATAGAAAAAGTTATTTCTAATAGCGATAGAGTGGTTTCAATTCATTCTGAAGATGAAGAAATATTAAATTTAAGGAAAAAATTTATCAAAAAAGGAGATGTTCATTCTCATCCAGAATGGAGAAATAGCGAGTCAGCAATGTCTTCAACTCGTAGAGTCGTAAAGATAGCTGAACGATATAATAAAAAGATTCATGTGTTACATGTAACAACAAAAGAAGAAGTAGATTTTCTAGCAATGCATAAAAAGAATGTAACTTTTGAAACTACACCGCAACACTTAACTTTATATGCCCCAGATTGCTACGATAAATTAGGAACGTATGCTCAAATGAATCCTCCAATAAGAACAAAAGATCACTATGATAGGTTATGGACTGCAATTAAAAATAATATCGTAGACGTGCTAGGCTCAGACCATGCTCCTCATACAAGAGAAAACAAACAAAAAGAATACCCACAATCACCTTCTGGAATGCCAGGGGTGCAAACTATTTTTCCAGTGATGTTGGATCATGTAAATAATAACAAGCTTTCTTTAGAACAATTAATAAAGTTAATGTGTGAAAATCCTTGTAGAATATTTGGAATTAAGGACAAAGGTTTTATTAAAGAAGAGTTCGACGCTGATTTAACAATAGTAGATATGCAAAAAGAACAAATAATAAAAGATGAAATGATTGCAAGTAAATGCGGATGGACACCATTTAATAACTATAAAGTCAAAGGGTTCCCTATTGCGACAATTGTAAATGGTACAATCGTTATGGAAAATAGTAAAATAATTTCTAATCAAGTTGGTAAACCGCTTGATTTTAAATTATGAAAAAACTAATACTAATATTTATTTTTATTCCCAACTTTCTATTTGCAGGACCAATGAAAGCCATTGGTGTAAAAGGAAATGCAGAAAATGTTGACAGAGTGATTAAAGTTTTGATGTATGACAATTATTATCAACCAAATAAATTCCAGGTAAAAAAAAATGAGACAATTAAATTTGTTGTAGAAAATAAAGGCCAACTAGTTCATGAATTCAATATTGCAACTAAAGAAATGCATTTTAAACATCAACCGGAAATGATGATTATGGCTGAAAACGAGATACTTTTAGTTGATAAAATTGATAAAAAAAAAATGCAAGAAATGTCCAAAAAAAATCCAGCAATGGCACATTCTCATTCTAACAGTGTTTTGCTATCACCAGGAGAAAGCGCTGAACTCATCTGGAAATTTAGCAACTCTGTAGATATTGAGGCTGCATGTAATGTTCCAGGTCACTACGATGCTGGCATGGTAGCTAAAATTGATAATATATAATTTAAGTTTTTAAAATATTGTTATCTTTTAGATCTTTTTTTATTTCATCTAAAATCGCAGGATCGTCAATAGTAGCTGGCATCTTATAAGGCTCATTATCAGCAATTTTTCTTACAGTTCCTCTTAATATTTTTCCAGATCTAGTTTTAGGCAACCTTTTTACTACTATAGCAATTTTAAAAGCTGCAACAGGACCAACTTTTTCTCTAACCATTTTTACGCATTCAGAAATTATTTCCTTTTTGCCTTTAGTAACACCGGCCTTCAAAGCTAGTAGTCCTATTGGTATTTGACCTTTTAGTTTGTCTGCGATTCCAAGAACTGCACATTCAGCAACATCTTTATGTTCAGCTAAAACTTCTTCGATTGCCCCAGTTGAAAGTCTGTGACCAGCTACATTAATAATATCATCTGTTCTTGACATTATCCAAACGTATCCATCTTCGTCTATGTGTCCTGCATCATAGGTTAGGTAGTAACCTGGATAAGTTGACATATAATTTTCTTTATATCTTTTATCTGCGCCCCAAAGTGTTGGAAAGGTGCCTGGAGGCAAAGGTAGTTTTACAACTATATCGCCCATTTTTCCTGGGCCTACTTCTTTGCCTTCTGAATTTAGAACTTTTAAATCATAGCCTGGAACAGGTTTAAAAGCTGAACCATATTTAACTGGGAAGGACTCTATACCAGTACAATCTGATGTAATTGCCCAACTTGTTTCAGTTTGCCACCAATGATCTATTACAGGAGAATTTGAGAGTTTTTCAAACCATTTAATAGTATCTGGATCAGCTCTTTCACCAGCAAGAAATAGCTTTTCAAATTTGCTTAGATCATATTTTTTAAAAAATTCTCCATTAGGATCTTCTTTTTTAATTGCTCTTATAGCAGTAGGAGCAGTGAAAAGAGACTTAACTTTATGCTCCGAGATAACTCTCCAAAAGACCCCTGCATCTGGTGTTCCTACAGGTTTTCCCTCAAATAAAATTGTTGTACACCCATAAAATAGTGGAGCATAAACAATATAAGAATGACCTACAATCCACCCAATATCACTTGCTGACCACCAAACATCATCTTGATCTATGTTATAAATATTTTTCATAGTCCACTTAAGTGCAACAATATGTCCACCGATGTCCCTGACTATACCTTTAGGTAATCCAGTTGTACCAGAAGTATAAAGTATGTATGCATAATCGTTAGCATTCATTTTTTCGCACTCAGCTGGTTTACTATCTTTAAGCGCCTCGTCCCATGTGATATCCATAGATGGATTTAGTTCGGCTTTGTCTTTTTCTCTCTGAAAAATTATACATTTGTCTGGTTTATGATTAGCAAGTTCTAGTGCTTTGTTTACTAAAGGTTTATAATGAACAGTTCTCCCAGGTTCGTAACCGCAGGATGCTGAAACAATTAATTTTGCTTTGGAGTCATCAATTCTGCTAGCGAGTTCATTAGCCGCAAAACCACCAAATACTACAGAATGTACTGCTCCTATTCTTCCACAAGCTAACATAGCAATAGCAGCTTCAGGAATCATTGGCATATAAATAATTACTCTATCTCCTTTGTTAACGCCTTGTTTTTTTAATGCTCCAGCAAATAAAGCAACTCTGTCTCTTAATTCTTTATAAGAAATTTTGTTTTTTGCCCCCGTAATAGGGCTATCGTAAATTATAGCTAATTTTTCTCCTCTACCTTGATCGACATGAAGATCTAATGCGTTATAACAAGTGTTAGTAACCCCATCTTCAAACCATTTATAAAAAGGAGGATTACTAGAATTTAGTATTTTAGTAGGTTTTTTATACCAAAATATGTCTTCAGAGATTTTTTGCCAAAATTCTTCTCTGTTATTAATAGAATTTTCGTAAATTTCCTTATATTTTCGACTCAAATCGTTCCCTCAAAAAAGTTAATTTATTTAAGAGTATTTCATAAATATCCCCAAAAAAAAACAAAAAATCCAATAAAATCAGGGTTTTTTAAGCAAAAAAACGCTTCACTGTAACTTCAATATTTATTATGGTTCGGCCAACTAATTCGTAAATGAAGAGTTAATCATTTATTGAATAGTTTAATATTAAACTAAAAAAGAAAACTAACTAACGAGGGAGGTTTTCATGAGAAAATTAAGTCTACTTGCTTTAGCGGCAGTTGCCTTTTTAGGTATTACTAGCTCAGCTAATGCAGCGACTGCGATGTTAGCAACGGATGATTTCGTTGGTATATCGTTTTGGCTCGTATCTATGGGTATGATTGCAACAACAGTGTTCTTTTTCGCTGAAAGAGGAACTGTAGCTGCATCATGGAGAACATCAATTTCAGTAGCTGGACTAGTTACTGGTGTTGCTTTTGTTCACTACATGTATATGAGAGAAGTTTGGGTGACAACAGGTGATACGCCAACAGTATACAGATATATTGACTGGTTAATTACTGTTCCACTTCAAATGGTAGAATTCTATCTAATCTTGGCTGCTGTGAGAAAAGTACCAAGTTCAATATTCTGGAAACTATTAATTGGTTCATTAGTAATGCTAGTCGGTGGATACTTAGGTGAAGCTGGTTACATACAACCATTTGTAGGTTTCGTAATCGGAATGGCTGGATGGATTTATATCTTGTTTGAAATATTCTCAGGTGAAGCAGGCACAATGGCTGCTAAAACTGGAAACAGAGCAATGACTACTGCTTTCAGCGCAATGAGAATAATCGTAACTATTGGTTGGGCGATATATCCTTTAGGATATGTATTCGGTTACCTAACTGGTGGCGTAGATGCAAATGCATTGAACATAATTTACAATTTAGCTGACTTTATTAACAAGATCGCATTCGGTCTAGTTATTTGGGCAGCTGCAATGCAAAACACAAGATTATCATCTAGATAATTAGATAATAAGCTTAAAAAAAGGGCAGGTACATTATGTGTACTTGCCCTTTTTGTTTATGTATTTATTATATTTATATCTATGGAACTTTCAAAACCCTATAAAGGAAAAGGCAAGCGTAAGATAAAAAAAATGCCATTTACTGTTAAGGGATATATTTTATATTACGCTTTTTTTTGGTTTGTAATCATTTCAATTTATTTAGCTTATTATTAATAATTTAATTTATGACAAAAATTACTTACGTTGATAAAGATAAAAACTCAAAAACTATTGAGGTAGAAAATGGTCTTACTGTAATGGAAGGAGCTATACAAAACAATATTCCTGGTATTGATGCTGACTGTGGAGGATCAATGGCCTGTGCGACTTGCCATGTTTATGTCGAAGAAAAATGGTTTAATAAATTACCTAAAGCGGAAGAAGGAGAGATAGATATGATTGATATGGCATTTGAACCAAAAAAAAATAGCAGACTTAGCTGTCAATTAATAGTGTCAGAAGAATTGGATGGGCTTACCGTAACAACGCCAGAAAAACAATCTTGATGATAAAAACTGATGTAATAATTATTGGCGCAGGACCAGTTGGACTGTTTGCAGTTCATCAACTAGGCATTAAAGGTCTTAAATCTATAGTGATTGACAATTTAGATAAAGCCGGAGGACAATGTATTGAACTTTATCCAGATAAGCCTATTTATGATATTCCAGCAGTTCCAGAATGCACTGGTGAAGAGTTAACAGGCAAACTACTTGAACAAATCAAGCCTTTTAAAACTAAATTTTTTTTAAATGAAAGAGTGGATGAAGTAAAACAAGAAAAAGACAATTGGATAGTAAAAACTAATAAAAGCAATAATTTTTTAGCTCCTAATATAATTATAGCTGGAGGAGTCGGCTCTTTTGAGCCAAGAAAATTAACAGTAAAAGAAGCCGAAAAGTATGAAGGTAAATCTTTATTTTACTCAGTAAAAAATAAAGAAAATTTTAAAAATAAAAATATTACAATTTTTGGTGGAGGGGACTCTGCTTTAGATTGGGCTTTAGAACTTTCAAAATTTTCAAAAATCTATCTAGTTCATAGACGTAGTGATTTTAGAGGCGCTCCGCACACTTTGTCTGAAATAAAAAAGAAGGAAAAAGAAGGTAAAATTTTAATCAAAACCCCTTGTCAACTTGACTCCATAGTTGGCAACGAAAATATAGAGTCAATTAACATTAAATATGATGATGGAAAAAAAGAAAAAATAAACACAGATATAATACTGAGTTTTTTTGGATTAATCATGAAACTTGGCCCAATAGCAGAATGGGGGCTTAACATGGATAAAAAAACTATCGATGTGGATCCCGAAAAATTTGAAACTAATAAAAAAGGTATATTTGCAGTTGGAGATATATGTTCTTATCCTGGAAAATTAAAATTAATTTTATCCGGTTTTCATGAGGTTGCCTTAGCATCTGTTGAATGTTTTAAGAGAGCTAGGCCTAACGAGAAATATAGATTTGAATTTACTACTTCCTCTAAAACTATTCAGGGAAGACTAGGAAAAAAATGATCGAATTACTTACCGCTAATACTCCAAACGGTAAGAAAATCTCAATTATGCTTGAAGAGATAGGGCATGAATATAAAGTTACGAAAATAAATATAAATAAAAATGAACAATTTAAACCAGAATTTAAAAAATTAAGTCCGTTTAGTAAAATACCTGTAATTATTGATCATGATAAAAATTTAAGCATTTTTGAGTCCGGAGCTATTTTAATTTATTTAGGGGAAAAAAGTGGAAAATTTTATGATAAAGATCAACGCATAATTATTAATCAATGGTTAATGGGACAAATAGGATATATTGGTCCAATGCTTGGACAACACCACCAATTTCATCATTATAATCCTGGCAAAAGTGAATTTGGTGAAAATAGATATTTTAAAATTTCAGAGAGAATTTATAAAGAGCTTGATGACAGACTGTCTAAATCAAAATTTTTAGCAGGATTAAATTATACAATTGCTGACATCGCAACATTTCCCTGGATAGCTAGACATGAATGGCACGATATTGGGTTAAAAAAATATGTTAATTTAACAAGATGGTATACTCAAATCTCAAAAAGAGAGGCAGTTCAAAAAGGCTATGATCTTTTAAATAAAGATGAAGTTATTCCTAAAGTTTAATCTTCAATAAAAACTTTTTCATCTCTTTCATGTTTTTCTTGAGCTTCAATTGAAAGAGTAGCTACTGGTCTAGCCATTAATCTTTTTAAACCAATTGGTTCACTTGTTTCTTGACAGTAACCATAAGTTCCTTCTTTTAATCTTTGTAATGCAGCATTTATCTTAGAAATTAATTTTCTACTTCGATTTAGAGCTTTCATTTCTACAGATTTATCAGTGTAAGACGAAGCTTGATCTACTATATCAGCAGATGAAATATTATCATCAGTAGAATTTAATAAATTACCTAAATTATTTGATTTAATTATTTCTTTCTTCCATTTAATCAATTCTTCTGTAAAGTATTTTTTATGCTTAGAGCACATATACTTTTCTTTAGAATTTGGGATATACTTTTTTTTAACTGTTTTCTTTTTAAGCATTTTTAAATTTGGGGAGTATATGTTTGAATTTAATCGTGTCAATAGCTTAAAAATTGTATTAATTTCCTGTAATGATTGTAAAAAAAAATATAAATAAGGTTTTTGTAGTATTTATATCCTTTCATTTAATTGTCTGGACATTAATTCCAGCTCTATCAAATGTGAATTTGCCCCTAGATACTATTGAACATTTAGCGTGGGGGAGCAATTTAGACTGGGGTTTTAATAAGCATCCACCATTAGTTGCGATAGTTTTAGAGTTTTTTTTTCAAATATTTGGAAACCAAGATTGGGCATATTATTTTTTAAGCCAAATATTTGTTGTATCCGCTTTTTTTATTGTTTGGATATTTTCAAAAGAGTTTTTTCAAAATCAAATTTACTCTTTGATATCAGTATTTCTTCTAGAAGGAATTTATTTTTATAATTTTACAAGCCCAGAATTTAATGTAAACGTTTGTCAATTACCTTTTTGGGCTCTATCAGTTTTATATGCTTGGAAAGGATTTAAAGAGGATAAAATTTTAGACTGGTTATTATTTGGTTTGTTTGCAGCCTTAGGATTTTTATCAAAGTATTTATTTATCTATTTACTTGCAGCAATAGATATATTTCTTTTCTATATGATTATTAAAAAAAGAATTAGCTTTAAAAGTCTTTTTTCTTTGATACCTTTTTTTTTAATTTTATTTCCTCATTTGATCTGGTTAATAGAAAATGATTATATTACCATAACTTATGGTCTTAATAGAACAGGAACAGGAAGCCAGAATCTCTTAGATCACTTGTTACATCCTGTTATATTTCTAGGAAAACAAATAGGTATACTCATACCTTTTTTTGTAATGTTTTTATTTTTACTATCAAAATTTAAAACTAAACTTAAATTTGAAGACCAAAAATTATTTTTTTTATTAAGCATAACCATTTTTCCAATAATTTTAATATTTTTAACTTCATTAATTATGGGAGTTAAAATAAGAACAATGTGGATGACACCTTTTTATTTATACTTTGGTGTTCTGTTTGTTTATCTTTTTCAAAAAAAAATTAATTTAAAAGGAATCAATAAATTTTTTGCAGTATTTTTATTTTTATTTATTCTTTCTCCAGCTGCCTATTTGTATGTATCAATATCGCAAACTGACAAAAGAACAGATTATCCTGGTAAGGAAATAGCTCGTTTAGTTCAAAACAAATGGGACAATAATTTTGGAAATGAAATTAAAATTGTTATTGGTGATGAGTGGTATGCTGGAAATTTATCTTATCATCTAAATTCTAGACCAACATGGATGAATACTCTAAAAAATGGAGCCTTAAAAATAAAAATTAATGAAGGAGTTATTTATACTGGAAACCCTGAAATATTGAAAAAAGTTTGTCCAGGTGTTTTTGGGGTAATTAAACCAGTAGGATATTGTATGATAGGTCAAAAATGAAAAAAATTATTATATTAATGCCCACTTATAATGACTGGGACTCTCTTATTAAGCTATTAGAAGAAATAAATCCTGTCATCAAAAATTTTAAAGATTTTGAATTCAAATGTATTATTGTCAATGACTGTTCTACAATAGAACAACCCGAGATTTTCAAGCCCAAAGGCTTTTCTGCATTAAAAATTATAAATATGAAAAAAAACAAAGGTCATGCAAGATGTAATGCTCTTGGTTTAAGATACATTAATTCAAACGAGACATTTGATTATGTAATTATTATGGATAGTGATGGCGAAGATAGACCAGTTGAAATAAAAGATTTAATTAATAAAATAATCGAAAAGCCAGAAAATTCTGTCGTAGCTAAAAGAGTAAAGAGATCTGAAGGCTTAATATTTCAAACATTATATCAAATTCATAAATTAATAACTTTAATTTTTACTGCAAAAAAAGTTAATTTTGGAAACTACAGTTGTTTAACTAAGAAAGATATTAATACTCTATCTGATAAAGCTAGTTTATGGAGTAGCTTTTCAGGTTCTATAAAAAAAAACTTAACAAATCTTAATGAGACAGACTCAATAAGAGGCTTAAGATATTTTGGTCCTTCTAAAATGTCTCTTCTCAACCTTGTTGTTCATTCTTTTTCAATAATTGCTGTTTTTAAATATACAGTTTTATTAAGATCAACTTTTATAATTATATTGTTATCTTTTTTAATTAACACATTAGGATCAATAGTAATTATTTTTCAAATTTTAATAGTTTTTTTTAATTTACTTATTTTTATTGTTTCTATGAGAGAGAACCACAAAGCATTGATAGAAAGCAGTAATAACATATTAAATGAAAATGAGATCACACACTGAGGTTGTATTTAGAGTCCTTAAAGGAGTCAAAAGGGAATCAAAACGTGAACATTAATTATATATTTTTTTAACAGTGGATAGTTTGTAGTAGCAAAATTAAGTATCCATTAAAAATGAGAGAAATTTATGAAAAAACTTAGTTGCCATTGTGGAGCAGTAGAGGCAGAAATTCAGGTTCCGGATAAGCTAGAAAAAATTCTTAGGTGCAATTGTTCAATTTGTAAAAGAAAAGGTGCAATTATGTCTATGGTTAAAAATGAGAATTTTAAGATTACTAAAGGTGAAAATAGATTAAAACTCTATCAATTTCACTCTAAAGTCGCCAAACATTATTTTTGTTCTATTTGTGGAATTTATACGCACCATCATCCAAGAGCAAATCCAGCTATGACAGGATTTAATCTTGGATGTATAGAAGAAATTGACACCTTGAAATTAGAAAATGTAACTATAAACGATGGCCGTAATCATCCTTTAGATAAAAAATAATAACAATGAATTTAAAAGATGCTGAATATTTAGATATTAAAAATAAATATTTAAAATTTTTAAAAAAAAAGGAGGTAACTGGAAAACCTATAATAGATAAAATTGGAAAGCTAAATACATTTTATTTACCTCTTTCTGAATGGATTCATTCTATCTATGAGCAAGACAACAAAACAAAAACAATAGGATTATCAGGTGGGCAAGGCGCTGGAAAAAGTACTATTACTGAAATCTTAAAATTTATTTTGAAAAGAAAGTACGGTTTAGAACTTTGTGTATTTTCAATTGATGATTTTTATAAAACCAAAGCTGAAAGAAAAAAAATGTCTAAAAAAGCTCATCCTTTATTTTTAACAAGAGGTGTACCAGGAACTCATGATGTAAGCTTAATTCAAAAAACTTTGACCAATCTTAAAAAAAATAAGTTTAAACCAGTTTTCATTCCTAGGTTTGATAAATCAACTGATGACAGGTTTATAAAATCTAAATGGAAAAAAGTTACAAAAGCCCCAAATATAATAATATTTGAAGGGTGGTGTGTTGGGGCGACGAAACAACAGGATAATCTTCTTAAAAAACCTATTAATCTAATTGAAAGAAAATATGATAAGAGTCTTAAATGGAGAAAAAAGGTTAATAATCATTTAAAAAAAGAGTATAAAAAACTTTTTAATAAAATAGATAAATTAGTTTATTTAAAAGCTCCAAGCTTTGATCATATATTTCAATGGCGCTTACATCAGGAACAAAAATTGAAATTGACATCAAAAAGCAAAAAGACTATGTCAAAATCTAAAGTAAGAGAATTTATTATGTTTTATGAGAGAATAACTAAACACATGATGAAAGAATTTTATAAAATATCTGACTTAACTATTTTTTTAGATGAAAAACATAGATCAAAAAAAATGAAATTTTACAAATAAATGAAATTTTTATTTAATATATTGCTGACTCTTTTTTTCTTTAGTAGTGTTTCTGCTGAAAATCATCTTAAATTTTTTGTTGATGCTGCATTAAAAAATAATTTAAAACTTAATGCAGAAAGAAAAAATCATAAATCTATTAAAGAAAATATAAATATTTCAAGAAGTGAGTTTTTTCCTAGCGTTTCTCTTTCAGGAGATCAAAGCAGTTCACAGTCAACAAATAGAACTAATCAGAGTGGATCAAATTTATCCGATACTAATCTTGACACGGAGACTACTACTGTGTCTATAGATCAAAAAATATTTCAAGGATTTAAAGGCTACAACTCTTTAAAAAGATCTGAATTGGAAGTCAAACAAGCAGATTTTAAACTTAAGCAAACTGAACAATCAACTATCTTAGATACTACATCTGCATATTTTGATTTCATATTTAAAACTAAAAACGAAGAATTCAATTTATCAAATGTAAATTTATTTGAAAGACAAGTTGAGTCTGATAGTGCCAGATTACAAAAAGGAGAAATTACTTTAACGGACCTAGCTCAATCTGAGTCTTCCCTAGCAGGTGCAAACGCAAACTTAATTAAAGCTAAAACAGAATTACTAGCTTCAAAAAACAATTTTGAAAGAATAATTGGAAAAAAAACACCTAGTTTAATTAACAAAAACGAAAAGGTAGAGATAGATTTGCCAAGCACTTTACAGGAGGCTATACAAATAGCAAAATTAAATAATGCAGATTTAATTATCGCTAAATTAGACTATCAAATAGCTGAAAAAGATTTAAATATAGAAAAAGCTAAACTATCTCCATCAGCTTCAATTAATTACTCTAAATCAGAAAATAGAGATTTCAGCTCAACAGTCGATGAGGTAGACCAAGAAACTGTTAAAGCAACTATCACTTGGCCAATAATTAAAGGAGGAGAAAATATTTCTTCGATCAAAAAGTCATCTTTAAAGAAACAGAGATTTTCATTGTTAGCAGAAGACGCTGAAAATAGAGTAATTACTGAAACCACAAATGTGTGGTCTAATTATCAATCTTCTGAAAGCGTATTAATAGCTACTCAAGCCCAACTAAAAGCAGCTGAAATTGCTAATGAAGGAATTACTCTAGAATACGACTCAGGTAATACTAGAAGCACTCTTGAAGTTATACAATCTAGAAGTCTTCTTTTAGAGGCGAGAATAGCTTTTGCTAAAGCAGAGAGAGATTTTGTAATTTCTAAATTTCAATTAGCTTTTCAGCTAGGAACTCTTTCCTTAAATTCTATTAAGTCCTTATAAACGTCTATTTTAAAGACTTTTTTTAATACTTCTTGCAAAAAAGAACAAAATGTGTACATTTGTTATAACGATTCGAAACAAAAAAAGGATATAAAATGACTAAAAATAATTTAAAAGTTGTGAAGACGGACAACAAAAAAGACCAAGAATTAAAGGAAAAAAAGAAGTCTTTAGAGGCAGCTATCAGCCAGATAGACCAAAATTTTGGAAAAGGCTCAGTAATGAGGCTTGGTCAACAACAAGCTTTAGATGTTGAGGCTATTTCTACAGGATCTTTAAGTTTAGACCTGGCTTTAGGAATAGGAGGTCTACCAAAAGGAAGAATTATAGAGATATATGGACCAGAGTCATCTGGTAAAACGACATTAGCATTGCAAGTTGTTGCGGAAGCACAAAAAGCAGGAGGAATATGCGCTTTTGTCGATGCTGAACACGCAATGGATCCTGTTTATGCAAAAAAACTTGGAGTTAAAACAGAAGAACTTTTAATCTCACAACCGGATACAGGAGAACAAGCTTTAGAAATAACTGATACGTTGATTAAATCGGGCTCTGTTTCTGTGTTAGTTGTTGACTCTGTTGCAGCATTAACACCTAAAGCTGAATTAGAAGGAGAAATGGGAGATCATCATGTTGGTCTTCAATCTAGACTTATGAGTCAAGCTTTAAGGAAATTAACCGGGTCGGTTTCTAAATCTAACACAATGGTTATATTTATAAATCAGATTAGGATGAAAATTGGCGTGATGTTTGGAAATCCAGAAACAACATCTGGTGGAAATGCCTTAAAATTCTATTCATCTGTGAGAATGGATATAAGAAGAATAGGAGCCATTAAAGACAAAGACCAGATAATTGGAAACTCAACAAGAGTTAAAGTTATAAAAAATAAAGTAGCTCCACCATTTAAAGTTGTCGAATTTGATCTGATGTATGGAAAAGGTATTAGTAAAGTCGGAGAACTAGTTGATCTTGGTGCAAAAGCAGGAGTAGTTGAAAAATCAGGCGCTTGGTATGCTTATAAGGGTGAAAAAATAGGACAGGGTAGAGAAAACGCTAAAATCTACTTAGAAAAAAATACTAATGTTGCTGCCGAGATAGAAAAAATTATTCGTGACAAAGCTTCAGCAATTTCGAAGGAATTAGAGGGAAATCCTTCACCAAACGAAAAAATTAGCGAAGAAAAAGAAGATAAGTAAATTTTCTGCCATCTTAAATTTAAAACGGGAGAGTCCTTTCTCCCGTTTCCCATGAAACAACAACTTAAGATTGACTCATTCAACATTTAGTATGTAACACCTCTGGTTGTAAAATTAATAGTATACAAATTAATCTATATTTAGTTCAATTAGAGGTTCGTTAAAACAAGGAGGGAAAATGAGCACACAACAAGCAACAAGCTCGAAAGTGTCATCTTCTTTAGATACCTCTCACTTAAAGGTTAAATTTCCATTTAAAGCCAAATACGGAAATTACATAAATGGAAAATTTGTAGAGCCTAAATCAGGTAAGTATTTTGATAATACTACTCCGATTACAAATGAAGTTATCTGTAAGGTGCCACGTTCGAATGAAAAAGATGTCGATTTTGCTTTAGATGCAGCACACGCAGCTTTTCCAGCATGGGGAAAGACTTCAATTGGGGAGAGATCAAATATTCTCAATAAAATTGCTGATAAAATTGAGCAAAACCTTAATCTTTTAGCAGTAGCAGAGTGTTTAGATAACGGTAAGCCTATCAGAGAATGTATGGCAGCCGATCTACCATTGGTGGTCGACCACTGGAGATACTTTGCAGGAGTAATAAGAGCGGAAGAAGGTTCAGTAGCAGAGATAAGTAATAGCGAATATTCTTATCATATACCTGAACCACTAGGTGTAGTTGGACAAATTATACCTTGGAACTTTCCACTACTAATGGCTACATGGAAATTGGCCCCAGCACTAGCGGCAGGAAACTGCGTAGTATTGAAGCCAGCTGAACAAACACCAGCTTCTATTATGATATTAATGGAACTGATTGGTGATTTATTACCAAAAGGTGTTGTAAACGTAGTTAGCGGTTACGGTCTTGAAGCAGGTAAGCCTTTAGCTTCTTCTAAAAGAATAAAGAAGATAGCTTTTACAGGTGAAACTACTACTGGACGTTTAATCATGCAGTACGCATCTCAAAACTTAATTCCAATAACTTTAGAATTAGGAGGAAAGTCTCCTAACATTTTCTTTGAAGATGTTATGGATAAAGATGACGACTTCTTTGATAAATGTCTTGAAGGTTTTGCTATGTTCACACTTAACCAAGGAGAAGTATGCACTTGTCCGAGCAGAGTGTTAATTCAAGAGTCTATTTATGATAAGTTCATGAAAAAGGCGATTGCTAGAACAAAAGCAGTTAAACAAGACAATCCTTTAAAAATGGAAACTATGATTGGAGCGCAAGCTTCATTAGAACAAATGGAAAAGATTAAATCTTATCTAGATCTAGGTAAGAAAGAAGGTGCCAAAGTTCTAACTGGAGGAAGTGTAGCTAAATTAAACAGTGGTTTGGAAAAAGGAAATTATATCCAACCGACTATTTTTGAAGGCAATAACAAAATGCGAATATTCCAAGAAGAAATCTTTGGGCCAGTAGTTTCAGTTACTAAGTTTAAAGATGAAGCAGAAGCATTAGAAATTGCTAATGATACTCTTTATGGTTTAGGCGCAGGTGTTTGGACTAGAAATGGTAATCTTGCTTACAGAATGGGAAGAGAGATACAAGCTGGTAGAGTTTGGACAAACTGTTACCATGCTTATCCAGCTCACGCTGCATTTGGCGGATACAAGCAATCTGGTATTGGAAGAGAAACTCACAAAATGATGTTAAATCATTACAGACAAGTTAAAAATTTACACGTGTCTTATAGTGAGAAAAAATTGGGCTTCTTTTAACCAATAATATATAATGGCCCATGATTCTAAATCATGGGCCGAAATATAAAAATGAAAGTATCAGCTACATTATCAGCAAAAAAATTACTTAGTGAACTCAAAGAAGTTCACGGCGAAGATCTTTTATTTCATCAATCTGGAGGCTGTTGTGATGGTAGTGCTCCAATGTGTTTTCCTGCAAAAGAGTATATGGTTGGAAATAGCGATGTAAAATTAGGAGAAATAGATGGAACTCCATTTTACATTAACGAAGAGCAGTATGAAAAATGGAAACATACAGATCTCACTATAGATGCTGTAAAAGGCATTGGAGGCATGTTTTCCTTAGATAATGGAACTGGAAAGAGGTTTCTTACTAAGTCAGAAATTTGCGTAGTTGTTGATAACGCTCAAAAAAAAACCAACTAATCTCTATATAGACAACTTCATAAATATCTGTATTTAATATTATATGAGCCAATTTTTGTTGACTGATATAAGGAAAAAATTTCTTAATTATTTTAAACAAAATAATCATGAAATAGTAGATTCTAGTAATTTGGTTCCCAACAATGATCCAACCTTGATGTTTACTAATTCTGGAATGGTTCAATTCAAAAACGTTTTTACCGGTTTAGAAAAAAGACCATATAAAAGGGCCACAACATCCCAAAAATGTGTGAGAGCTGGGGGAAAACATAACGATTTAGAAAATGTAGGTTACACCCCAAGACACCATACATTTTTTGAAATGTTAGGTAATTTTTCCTTTGGAGACTATTTTAAAGAGCAAGCTATAGAGCATGCTTGGAAATTATTAACTAAAGATTTTGAACTACCAAAAGAAAAACTTTTAGTAACTGTTTTTCATGAAGATGAAGATTCTTTTAAACTTTGGAAAAAAATTGCTGGTTTAAATGAAGAAAAGATAATTAAAATTTCAACTTCAGATAACTTTTGGTCTATGGGAGATACTGGCCCATGCGGACCTTGCTCAGAAATATTCTATGATCATGGAGATAAACTTAAAGGAGGACTTCCTGGTAGTTTAGACCAAGATGGAGATAGATTTATAGAAATATGGAATCTAGTTTTCATGCAGTACGAACAAGTTTCAAAAGAAAAAAGAATTAATTTGCCCAAACCATCAGTAGACACAGGAATGGGTCTTGAAAGAATGACAGCAGTTCTTCAAGGAACTCATGACAATTATAATATTGATCACTTTAAAAAAATTATTGAAGCTTCATCTGATATTACTAAAGCGCCACTTAATAACAGCACGATTGCTAGCCATAGAGTAATTTCAGATCATTTAAGAGCAAGTAGCTTTTTAATAGCAGAAGGAATATTACCCTCAAACGAAGGTCGTGGGTATGTTCTAAGAAGAATAATGAGAAGAGGGATGAGGCATGCTCATTCTTTAGGAAGCAAGTCACCTGTTTTTTATAAACTTTTTGACGTTTTGCTTAATGAGATGAAAAGTAGCTATCCAGAATTAGATACAGGTAAAGATCTTATAGTTGAAACTTTAAAGAATGAAGAAGAAAAATTTTCTTCTCTTCTGGAAAGGGGGATGAAAATTTTAGATGAAAATTTAGATAAAGTTCAAAACAATACACTGCCTGGTTATGTTGCTTTCAAATTGTATGATACTTATGGTTTTCCTGTAGATTTAACTGCTGATATTTTAAGAACAAAAAATATTCAAGTTGATAACGTTGCTTTTGAAAAAGAAATGGAAAAAAGTAAAAAATTAGCCAGAGCTAATTGGAAAGGCTCTGGAGATAAGTCAGTCGAAGAAAAATGGTTTAAAGTTAGAGAAGAATTAAAACCAACAGAATTTTTAGGTTATGAGTTTGATAAAGCTGAGGGAGTTGTTATAAAAATTTCTAAAGATAATAAATTTGTAGATAGTGCTCATACGGGGAGTGATGTTGAAATTATTACAAACCAAACACCTTTTTACGGAGAATCCGGAGGTCAAGTTGGAGATCAGGGAATAATTTTTAACTCTGATTGTAAAATAAATGTCACTGATACTCAAAAAAAAATGGGAGACCTTTTTGTTCATACTGGAAAAATTGAGTCAGGTACAATAAAAATTGGCCAAAACGTTAATCTTGAAATAAATGTTGAAAATAGAAATAATTCTAAAGCCAATCATTCCGCAACACATTTGCTACATGAGTCTTTAAGAAGGACTTTAGGTAAACATGTGACCCAAAAAGGATCATTGGTTTCTCCAGAAAGGTTAAGATTTGATTTTAGTCATAACAAACCTATTGAAAAAGAGGAGATGATTAAGATTAATAAAGTTGTAAATGAAATAGTTGACGGATCAACTGATGTACAAACAAGAATAATGACACCTAAAGAAGCAGTTAAAATGGGTGCTTTAGCTCTTTTTGGAGAAAAGTACGGTGAAGAAGTTCGAGTAGTATTTATGGGCAAAGAATCTAATGGTTTTTTTTCAACAGAGCTTTGTGGAGGAACTCATGTAAAAAATACAAAAGAAGTTGGAAAATTTAAAGTTATTAGCCAGTCATCAATCGCCTCCGGGGTTAGAAGAGTGGAAGCTTTAAGAGATAAACAACTTCAAGAGTATGAGAAATTTCAAAAACAAGATAAATCCACAAAAGAAAAATCAAGCAAAGATCAATTAGAAAAAATTAAAAAAGAACTACTAAGGTATAAAATTAAACCTGATTTAAATGAAAACAAAGACTTAGCTGAAAATTTAAAGGTTTTAACTAAACAACTAGAAAAAATAAAAATTCAGAATGTTATTAATGATAAAAGTAAAAACAAAATTCAAGACAAAAAGATTGGTAATTTTATATTAAGACAACAAACCCTTAGTGATTTTCCGCCTAAAGAATTAAGAAGCGTTATAGACCAAGGAAAAAAAGATATTAAGAATGGTATAATTATTAGTATTTCTACTTTTGAAGAAAAAGTTGGAGTTGCAATAGGAGTTACTAATGATCTTGTTTCAAAATACGATGCAGTTAGTCTTGTAAAAACCGCTTCAGAAATACTTGATGGAAAAGGTGGAGGAGGTAGAAAAGATTTTGCGCAAGCTGGTGGTACAAATAAAAATAAAATAGACGAAGCTTTTAAAGCTATAATAGATAAAATTAGTTAAGTTTTTTTTTAAGGTTAGAATCTATTGCCTCTAAAAATTGATTAGTTGTTAAAAATTTTTGATCTTTACTGATTAATATTGCTAAATCTTTGGTCATGGATCCACTTTCAACAGTTTCTATACAGACTTTCTCAAGAGACTCTGCAAATTTAATTAATTCCTGATTTCCATCAAGGTTTCCTCTATGAGATAATCCTCTTGTCCAAGCAAAAATAGAAGCTATGGGATTTGTAGAAGTCTCTTTACCAGCTTGGTGCTGCCTATAGTGCCTCGTTACAGTTCCATGAGCAGCTTCTGCCTCTGCTATTTTTCCATCCGGCGTTCTAAGAACACTTGTCATTAAACCCAAAGAACCATATCCTTGTGCGACAGTATCTGACTGAACGTCTCCATCATAATTTTTACAAGCCCATATATATTTTCCACTCCATTTCATTGCACAAGCAACCATGTCATCTATTAATCTATGTTCATAAGTAATACCGGCTTCGCTAAATTTATTTTTAAATTCTTTTTTGAAAACTTCTTCAAAAATGTCTTTAAATCTTCCATCGTATACTTTTAATATTGTATTTTTTGTAGAAAAGTAAACTGGCCATTTTCTTACGAGACCATAATTTAAACAAGCTCTAGCAAAATCTTTAATAGAGCTATCTAAATTGTACATAGAAAGAGCAATTCCTGGACTATCAAAATTAAAAACCTCATGTTCAATTTTATCTTTTCCATTTTCAGACTCCCATTTAACAGTCATTTTTCCTTTTCCTGGAACTTTAAAATCTGTAGCTTTATATTGATCTCCAAAAGCGTGTCTTCCAACTATTACGCTATCAGTCCAATGAGGGACTAGCCTTGGAACATTTTTACAAATTATTGGTTCTCTAAAAATTGTTCCACCAACAATATTTCTAATTGTCCCATTAGGGGATCTCCACATTTTCTTTAATTTAAATTCTTCAACTCGAGCTTCATCTGGTGTAATAGTTGCACATTTAACACCTGCTCCATATTTTTGGATTGCTTTAGCGCTATCAATTGTTACTTGATCACTAGTTTTATCTCTATTTTCCATACCTAAATCGAAGTATTTAAGATCTATCTCCAAGTATGGTTTAATTAGCTTATCTTTAATAAATGACCATATAATTCTAGTCATTTCGTCTCCGTCAAGCTCAACTACTGGATTTTTAACTTTTATTTTTGCCATAAAAAAAATATAGATTGATTAAGCAAGATTTTTATACATATTAGAAAAAAATTAGCAAACTTAAAATTATGTTTAATAGTATTTTTCCAAGTATTCACAAAGAAGGCTATAAATTTTTAGCTATTTCAATAATTGTGACTTTTATAGTTTTGCTTTTTTCAAAGTTTTTAGGTTCAATTTTGATTTTAATAACTATTTGGATATACTATTTTTTTAGGGACCCGGAACGATATCCTATAAATGATGATGCATTTTTAGTAAGTCCAGCTGACGGTTTAATAACAGATGTTTCAGAGCAAACCGGACCTATAGAACTTCAATTAGAAAACAAAACTTACACAAAAATAAGTATTTTTATGAATGTGTTTAACTGTCATGTAAACAGGACATCATTATCAGGAAAAGTTGAAGAGATTAATTATAAACCTGGAAAGTTTTTAAATGCCTCATTAGATAAAGCAAGCGAAGAAAATGAGAGAAATTATTATAAAATTAAATGTAGTAAATCTGGCGAAGAAATCATTATTGTTCAAATAGCAGGTTTAATTGCGAGGAGAATAGTTTGTGAAGTCGAACAAGGACAAAATTTAAAACAAGGTGAAAGAATAGGAATGATCCGTTTTGGAAGTAGAGTAGATATTTATTTTAAGAATAAAAAAGTTTTAGCTAAAGTTGGACAAAATGTTGTAGCAGGAGAAAGCTTAATAGCTTGCGAATAATGGAAGAAAAAAAATTCAAATTAGTTTCATCAAAAAAAACAAGATACTTACTTCCAAATATATTAACTTTAGGTGGAGTATGCCTTGGCATTAGTTCAATTAAATTTTCTATAGATGGAAATTATAGCTTAGCAGTAATTTTTATCTTATTAGCAGCCATACTCGACGCCTTAGACGGAAGAATTGCGCGATTGATAAAAGGAACATCAGAATTTGGTAAAGAACTGGACTCTCTTACTGATTTTGTAAGTTTTGGCATAGCACCAGTATTTATTTTATATTTTTGGGAATTAAACAAGTACGGAAAATTAGGATGGGCCATAACATTAATTTATTCGGTGTGCTGTGTTTTAAGGTTAGCTAGATTTAATCTTACTAAAATTGACAATAAGCAAATTTGGAGAAGTAATTATTTTGAAGGAGTTCCTTCACCAGCTGGCGGCATACTTATTTTAATGCCTTTATTTTTTGAACTGTCTGATCTAAATTTAGGCTTTAATATAAAAAATATTACTCCATATTTTACAGTTTTCATGGCTATTTTATTGGTAAGTAAAATTCCAACTTTATCTTTAAAAAAAATATCAATTTCACCTAAAGCAACAATTTTTATTTTATTAGGCATTGGTATAATTTTTATTTCATTATTAAATAATCCATTTGAAACACTTTTAACTTTTAGTTTAATTTATCTAATTTCAATTCCTGTTAGCTTTGTTATGTATAAAAATAGAGATAAAAAAGAAACTTTAGAAACATCAGAAGATGAGCACGAAGATGTTTTATAATGAAAAAATCAAAAAAGACTAAAAAAAGTAATACTTGGAAGATCAAACAACATAGAGATCAATTTTTTAAAAAATCTAAAACTTTAGGCTATCGTTCACGCTCTGCATTCAAATTAATTGAATTAAATAAAAAATTTAAATTTATTAAAAAAAATACTAAATTATTAGATATTGGAGCATATCCAGGTGGATGGTCACAAGTTTCAAGCAAGATTATTACAGCCGGTAAAATATTATCTTTAGATATAAAAAAGATGGATGAACTAAAAAATGTTTCGTTTTTACAATCTAACTTCATGGAAGAAAATACAAAAGAAAAAATAATTGATTTTTTTAAAGATAAATTAGATGTTGTAATCTCTGATATGGCTGCTAATACAACAGGAAATAAGTCTTTGGACTGTATTCGAACAAACCAACTATGCGCAGATGTTGTTGAATTTTCATCAAAAATTTTAAAACCACATGGAGTATTAGTATCTAAATTATTTATGGGTGATGAATTTTTAGAAGTTAAAAAATTAGCAAAATCCAGATTTAAAAAAGTACAATTTTTTAAACCTGAGGCAAGCAGAAACGAATCAAAGGAAACTTATTTACACTGTGTCACATTAAAGCCTTTATAATTTTTAAAAATTGTATATAAGTGTTTATGGGAGCAATTAAAGAAGCATTAACTTTTGATGACGTATTGCTGTTGCCGCGTTACTCAAATATTTTACCATCAGAAACCGACATTTCTTTAAATTTAACAGAAAAAATTAAATTAAAAACACCTTTTTTGTCTTCAGCGATGGATACTGTTACTGAGTCTTCCATGGCTATAGCAATGGCAAAATCAGGCGGAATAGGAATCATACATAGAAATTTAGATATAAATAAGCAAAGTAAAGAAGTTACCAAGGTTAAAAGAGAAAAACTATTTGTTGGAGCAGCTATTGGAACAAATACAGAAGATTTAAAAAGAGCTAAATTGCTTATAGATAATGGTGTGGATTTGATTGTAATTGATACTGCTCATGGTCATAGTGAAAAAGTTTTAAAAATTTTATCAAAAGTTAAAAAAAATAATAAAGTTCCCATTTGCGTAGGCAATATTGCTACTGCTGAAGCAGCTAAAAGATTATTTAATACAGGAGCTGACGTAATTAAGGTTGGTATTGGTCCGGGATCTATTTGCACAACACGAATGGTAGCAGGTATAGGAGTTCCTCAGATTTCAGCGGTAATGGAAGTTTATAATGCTTTAAAAGGAAAAAAAGTAAAAATAATTTCAGATGGAGGCATCAAGTTTTCAGGTGATATAGCAAAAGCAATAGCAGCAGGTGCCGATGCCATTATGATGGGC